>CAYSLZ010000001.1:0-1987 GCA_964432015.1 uncultured Gammaproteobacteria bacterium
TGCCAAAGAGCAGTCGAACCACCGTTGTCTAGATTCATTGCATTTTGCATTCCTAAGGATTTCATTACTAAGGCGGATTCAGCTACAGTAACATTGTGAACAACGCCGATATAAACCTTATTTTCTTGATTAGCAACAAATGAGCGATTACCTTTACTGCCCTTTTTGGGATCGCCGTCGCCGGAAAATACTACCTGATTGTTAAATACAAGTAAGGGAAAGTTGGAAATAACTCCGTTGACTGAAGTATCTCTACCCCATTGGGAAGCAGAGGAAACAAATCGAATGTAATTATCACCAAAAATTACTGCCGGATTGTTGCTGTAAAGGTTATTGTCGGAGTTGAAATATGTTTTGTCTTTATTCATTACCAGCAGGTCAAACGTGTTTGTTTTGCCGGCACAAGATGGGTAAGCTGCCGGACAAAAATAGGTTCCGTTAATGCCGGCATAAGCACCGTTTTCCGAGACATATTCGGCTAGTGATTTTACCGGACAGTCGTTGTTACAATCAGATTCAGCGGCTGTGTCAACTATAACCCGGGTTGACGAAAGATCAGCCGAAATAATACTGACTAAAAATGTTCCGGCCGAAGTAGTGACTTTTTGACGTGAGTAGCCTGATCCCGGTGGAGTAGAAGATTCGGGGACATCATCGGGAATTTTTTCAACCTCGGCTGTTTGAGCTAATTGTTGTTCAATTTGGCGGATTTCTGAATTTAGGTCTTTTAAGCTGGCAGAAGCAGAGGCATAATCAAATTCAGAGATATGAAATAAAACATCAGCGAATAGTTCTTCTAATTCGGCGGTATCTTTGACTTTGGGTTCTAAATCCAAGATGTTTTCATAAGCATCAACCGTCGTTTCAAAAGTAGATTCAATATTTTCAACTTCTGTTTTCAGCTCTTGGTTTATTTTATATTCATCCCGGCTTTTTATTGCTGATAATTCTGATTTTGTTTTTTCAAATGATTCCTGGATAGTTTTTTTTTCTTGGTTTTGGGTTTGTAAACTTTCGCTCGTTTTTTTATAGTGGTATCTAAAATAAACTGTTCCGCCTATCAAGCCAAGTATAGCGGTGACTGCAAATAATTTAAAGGAATGTTTCTTAAAAAAATCCATTGATATCAGTATAGCAAAATAAGTTGTTGAAAGGTTTAAAAAATATTGACAACAGTAAATAAATATTGCATGGTAAAAGGATTAATTTTCCTACTTTTCAATTATTACCCGACGATTGTAGGATGATAGTTGAAATAATTAGGGCGGGATTTTGTGTTTTAACTGCGGCGGTGTGATATTATTTAATTATGGTAGATAAGAATAGTGGTTTAACAAACCGGTTTTTGGATTTATACGAGCGTTGGGCAAGATATTTGGGGGTCCGGTTTAAAAGCGATTCTATGTATCGTAATACCAAGTATTTTTGGGACGCTGAACATGACCGGGCTCAGGAGCTTGGCATTAGTGAAGGCGATGTTTTGGGTTTATTTAATCTTCGTAATGTCGGCACTCACGCTCCTTCTTTTGTAGAAATTGAGTCGGCAGCAGTGGTTAAGTTGGAAAAATTGGTTTCTGCTTTTTGCCGAAAGGCAATTGATGTGGCTACTTTGGAAGAAGATATTTATAAAGCGCATTTAGATACTTCGGTTGAAGAAGTGGTTCGGGTAATGAGCAGTCGTAAATTTACTCATGTTCCAGTGGTTAATGAAACAAAGTTTGTTGGAGTTTTTTCTGAAAACTCTTTACTGGAGCTGATTGCCGACCAGAAGCTTGACTTAAATAAAAAGATGGGTCAAATTAAAGATTATTTAACTGATATTGAAGGAGCGGATGAATATGAGTTTTTGTCGGTTGATGCCGATTTTCATGAAGTCCATTATTTGTTTGACCAGCATATTAATAAAGGGAAGCGGTTAGGGGTTGTTTTTTTGACTCCGGATGGAAAGGCATCGGCGGATATAAAAGGTTTGATTACGGCTTGGGAT
>CAYSLZ010000001.1:2087-34933 GCA_964432015.1 uncultured Gammaproteobacteria bacterium
TAAGATGACCAGAGAAGAATTAATTGACAAATTCAGAAATTTTTTTGAGGAGCGGGGGCATGCCTGGATACCTTCAGCACCTTTGATTCCGGAGGGTGATACTTCAACTTTATTTATTTCAGCCGGTATACATCCGCTGGTCCCTTATTTTATTGGTGAAAAACATTCGATGGGGAATCGTTTAGCTGATGTACAGGAATGTCTGCGTACCGGAGATATTGATGAAGTCGGAGATACTTATCACCATACTTGGTTTGAGATGCTCGGTAACTGGTCGTTAGGCGATTACTTTAAAGAAGAATCAATCCGGTGGAGCTGGGAATTTTTAACCGAGGAGTTAAATTTTGACCCTGACCGGTTAGCGGCAACTATTTTTAAGGGAGATGAAAATGTTCCTTTTGATAAAGAGTCAAAAAAGGTTTGGCTGTCAGTTGGTTTAACTGAGGAGCGTATTTTTCCGCTGGGTAAAAAAGACAACTGGTGGGAGGTTGGAGAAATTGGTCCGGGCGGGCCGGATACGGAGATATTTTATGATACCGGTAAAGAATCCTGCGGCAAGGGTTGTCAGCCGGGGTGTGACTGCGGAAAATGGATAGAAATTTGGAACAATGTTTTTCCAGAATATAATAGGCAAAAGGACGGTAGTTATCAAAAACTGTCTCAGCAGAATGTGGATACCGGTATGGGATTGGCAAGAATGATTGCCGTTATTGAAGGCCATTTTGATGATTATCAAATTGGGCCGTTGGCTGAATTGATTAAGGAAGTAGAAAAAGTTAGCGGTAAAAAGTATGGGGAAAATATGGAAGCGACTAAGTATATGCGGATTATCGTCGATCACTTAAGGGCGGCAGTTTTTGTTCTCGGTGAGGAGATTCAACCGGGTAATAAAAAGCAGGGTTATGTATTGCGGCGATTAATTCGCCGGTCAGTCCGATTTGGACAACTGCTTGGTATTGAACAGGAGTTTGGTGAAAAGATTGCCGAAGAAGTTATTGATATTTACAGAGATGACTACCGTAAATTAATAACACATCGTGACTTTATTTTGGAAAATTTGGTCAAGGAAGAAAAAAAGTTTTTCCGTGTTTTGGACCGGGGTTTAAAAAAGCTTAAAGAGGAATTAGAAAATGTTGATCAAGGAGGACAGTTGAGCGGAGAAACCGCTTTTGACCTTTATCAAAGCTATGGTTTTCCTGTAGAGATTACTATTGAAGAAGTTGAACGGGTCCGGCCGGATATTGAAGTTGATGCCGAGGGGTTTAAGAAGGCGATGAAAAAACATCGGGAGAAGTCACGCAAGGCTGCCAAAGGAATGTTTAAAGGCGGGTTGGCTGAACAAAAAGAAGAAACGATTCAACTACATACAGCAACACATTTACTTCATCAGGCCTTACGCCGAGTTTTGGGTGATCATGTTTATCAGGCCGGGTCAGCGATAACGACTGAAAAACTACGTTTTGATTTTCCTCATTCGGAAGGTTTAACCGACAAAGAAATTAAACAGGTTGAGAATTTAGTCAACGAAAAAATTAAGGAGGATTTGCCGGTTAAGCAAAAAACAATGAGTTTAAAGGAGGCAAAAGAGAGCGGGGCGGGAATTATTCCCGGGAAGAATTATCCGGAGGAAGTTAAGGTTTATGAAATTGGAGATTACTCGCGGGAAGTTTGTGGTGGGCCGCATGTTAAACGGACTGGGGAAATAGGTGAATTTAGAATTATTAAAGAAGAGTCTTCCGGTGCCGGCAAACGCCGCATCTACGCAAAATTAATTTAGTTTCAATGATTATGTTTCTATGCATACCGCTCACCTATCAAGTTCGCTAGACTCTCGCTTCACAAAAAATATTTTGAGACTTTAATGGCATAGTAGCTCGCTCGAGACTCTATCCAGAAACATAAATCATTGAAGTAACTAATCGCGCCATTTTGTTTAAAAATTAGAAATTAAGAATTGAAAATTAATTTATGTTATATTTTATGTATGAACAAAGAACGTGAAAATAAGTGGTTGATTTTGATTGAGGAAAAAGAAGTAGCGGTGTCATTATTGACTGCTGAGGGTAAGCTGTTGGTCAGCCAGGAAAAAGGGTGGGACGGTGAAGACCCGAACAGTTTGGTTGCTGGTTTGGATTCTGGTATTGGTGATTGTTTAGCTAAGGAAGAAGGAATCGGCCGGCCGTCTCAGTCTATTTTTATTCTGCCGCCGTTTTGGGTTAGTCACCGAAGCCAAGTTTTACCAACTCGAAAAAAAATACTTGAACATGTTTGTAAACAATTAAATTTAACTCCTGAAGGTTTTTTAGTCGGAGAAGAGGTATTAGCCAATTTTTATGATAATTTTACCGGTGTTTATTTTGGTAGTGAATATTTACGGTTTTCCGTTATTAAAGATAAAACTGTTGAGGTTCAGGAGGAATTACAAAATGGTGAGGATATTGACCCAGAGGATGTATCGGTATTTCTACGTCAATTAAATGGTAAAGCAATTGTTCCTCAACAGATTATTTTCTGGGGTAAAATCAAAGAGGGCAATAAGGATAGACTTCTTACTTATGATTGGCAGGAAGAAAAGCTTTTTGACCGCAGTCCAAAAATAAAAATTGTTCTTTGGGAAGAGTTTTTTCAATTGGTTGGTCAAGTTGTCCAGGGGGAGATTGAGTTGGAGGTTGTTGAGGATAAAGTTGAGTCTAGGGAACCAAAGCCGGAAATTAAAGCGGAAAAAACAGAGGGTCAAACTTTTGGGTTTAGTAATCAGGATGTTGCTGAAGAAGAAGATTTCCAGTTTCAACCGCAGGCTAACCTAAAACCTGAGCCAAAGCCGGAAGAAGAACAAAAAACCCCCCGGCCTAAAATAAATTTAAAAGAGAAATTATCAAAGATTAAATTGCCCAGTTTAAATTTTTCTTTTCGTTCCGGTAAGAAAAGATTAAAGTTTTTGGTTATACCGTTTGTTTTATTAGGAGGATTATTTTTATCGTGGCAGTTTTCTAAAGCAGTGATAAATATCTATGTAACTCCGGAAGAGCTGTCAGAAGAATTGGAAGTTAGGTTATCTAAAGAAGCTAAAGCTCTGGATATTGACCAGGGGATAATTCCGGTTGATGAGGTGTCAGTCGAAAAAACGGGTTCAAAGAGCCGGGCAGCAACCGGTGAAAAATTGATTGGTGAAAAAGCAAAAGGTGAAGTAACTATTTTTAATCGTACTTCCGAAAAAACTACTTTTGAAAGCGGGACAAGCTTGTACGGGCCGGGAAATTTAGAATTTGTTTTAGATAGTCAGGTTTCTGTTGCTTCCAAAACAGCCGACTTGGCAACCGGAGTAGATCGTTGGGGCGAAACAACAACTTCTATAACAGCCGCTGATATCGGGTCGGAATATAATTTGGCAGAGGAGAGTCTTTTTACAATTAGTGATTATCCTGAAGATGATTATTTAGGTCGAAATTCGGAGTCGCTTTCCGGAGGGACGAGCAGAAAGATTAGAGCCGTTTCAGATGAAGACAGAGAAAATTTAAAGGAGAGTTTAACTGAGGATTTGATATCGCAGGCAGAGGAGGAATTAAAATCAAAATTATCCGACAGTCAGATTATTGAAGGCGGTTTTTCTACCAGTATAGTTTCTGAAGAATTTTCAGCTGAAGTTGACGATGAAGTAGATGAACTGAAGCTGGATTTAACTGTTCAGGTAACGGCGGCTAAAATAAGCCAGGAAAGGTTGATTAAAATAGCCCAGCAGGTATTAGGCGAGAAGATTGAATCCGGTGATGAATTAAGGGAGGGAAGTTTGCGGGCGCGTTTAGATATTGATGAGGCTGTTGATAATCAAGATTCAATTTCCGGTCTTTTGATTTTAAAAGGCCGGGTTTATCCTAAAATCGTTAGTCAAGAGCTGAGCCAGAAATTGGTCAAAAGCAAAGAAAATAGAGCCAAAGAAACAATCCGCCAGTCTTATTCAAGGATATATCGTTATGAGATAGATTATCAGTTTCCCTGGTTAAAATATTTTTCTTACTTGCCACCGAAGCCAGAAAATATTATCATTGAAGTGAGGGAATAATTTATGCCGTTATATTGTTATCAGAAATCAAAACCAAAAAGGAAAAAAATAAATCGGCGGGAGAAAAAGGCGTTGTCTTTGGTTTTCTCAATTTTTGGATTAGTTTTAGTCGGCAATGCCGTAATTCCCTTATTAAGTTATCAGTTTCAGTCTAATCAATTTGGTCAAAAAACGTTGAGCCCAGTGGTTAGGCATCGATCTCAAACTTTGGGAAGCATTGCCGCTTCAGCTCAAGATGATAGTAAGGATTATACCTTGGTAACTTCCTGGTTTGATGAACCGGTTAATCTTGACCATAATGATAATCCTCAAATAACTGATTACCGTATTTCAATTCCAAAATTGAATATTGAGGGGGCATGGGTTCAAATTGGCGGGGAAGATTTAAAGAAAAAATTGATTCATTATCCTGATACTGCCATGCCCGGACAAATGGGCAACGGGGTTATTTTTGGCCATTCTGTTTTACCGCAGTTTTTTAATCCTAAAAATTATCTGACCATTTTTTCTACATTACATACTTTAAAATCCGGTGATAAAATTATAATTCATTACGATGGAATCAAGTACGAATATTTGGTTGAAAAGATGTTTGAAGTCCAGCCAAGTGATGTTTCTGTTCTTGAACAAAGATATGACGGTCGTTATTTTACCCTTATTACCTGTTCACCGCCGGGGACTTACTTAAGAAGATTAGTAGTTAAAGCTCGTTTGGTTGATTAAACTAAACGTGTTAAAATCGGTAAAGGAGGTGGCCTGATGTTTAAAAATATAATTGCTCCAATTCAAGCTTGGTTATTATCGCAGGGAAGATGTGTCGGTTGTGGTACGCCCTTGGATAAAGGTAAAAGAGAAAAAAGAGAAGACGGCACTGAAAAAGTAACTTGCCAATGCGGTCGTATATTTATTTATGACCCGAAAAAAGATAGTTACCGAAGAGCCTTGTTTGAAGAGGTATAATATTGGGAATTTGAGAATTTAGGAATTTAGAAATGAAGAGAGTCTTCGTTGTTTTATTTTCACTACTGGTTTTATTGGGGGGAGCCTATTTTTTTTATTTTGCTAATTTACAGCCGGTTGGCGGTAAAGAAGAAAAAGAATTTGTTGTTAACCGTGGAGAATCAACAAAATTAATTGCCCAGCGGTTGGCAAAACAGGGTTTAATTAAAAATGAATATGCTTTTTTGGCCTATCTTAAATTAACCGGTCAGGTTGGTAAACTGCAGGCTGGTAGTTTTAAGCTGTCGACAAGTCAATCTGTTCCCGATTTAGTTCAAGAACTGCGCCAAGGCCGGGTAGATGAATGGGTAACTTTTGCTGAGGGTCAGCGCCGTGAACAATATGCTCAGCTGCTTAATGAAAAACTTGGTTTATCAGCTGATGAGTTTCTGAAGTTAACCCGGGGTAAAGAAGGCCGTTTATTTCCTGATTCATATTTAATGCCTAATGATATTTTGGTCCCACAGGTAGTTAAAAAATTAACTGATAATTTTCAAGATAAGTGGGAAACCATCGATAACAAGACAAATTTAACACAAAACCAGATTTTAATTTTGGCATCGTTAGTTGAGAGGGAAGTTAAAGTTGACGAAGACAGGCGGATTGTTGCCGGAATATTAGTTAAACGGTTGAATAATGACTGGCCATTACAGGTAGATGCTACCGTTCAATACGCAAAAGGTAATCAACAGGCTTGGTGGCCAAAAGTTACCGGCAGTGATTTAAAAAATATTGACTCACCGTATAATACATACTTATATAAAGGTTTAACGCCGGCACCAATTTGTAATCCTTCACTTAGTTCGATTAAAGCGGTAGTCGATTATAAGACGAGTGATTACTGGTATTATATATCTGACCAAAAAGGTGAAATTCACTACGCTGAAACAGTTGAGGAGCATAATGCTAATATTCGCCGATATCTTGAATAAGGAAATTATTATGTTATAATAGGCCCACGGTTGAAATAACGGACGAGGGTCCGTGTCTTTTTTTGGTCTGGGCAATTTATATGGCAAAACAAAGAATTTATTTAGGCAAAAAACCATTTACCCCGAAACCAATTGATTTAACAAAGGTTCAAAAAGAGTCTTGGCAGCAATTCATTGATCAAGGATTAGGGGAAACGATTCGTTCTATTGCGCCTATTGAGGATTATACCGGCAAAAATTGGTTATTGGAATTGGGAGAAATAAAAGTTGGCAAGCCGGCAGTTACTCCTAAAGAAGCTTTTCGTAAGGATTTAACTTACGCCGCTCCAATTGAAATAGAAGCTAAACTGACTAACAAACGAAAAAATAAAACCCAAACAGAAGATGTTTTTTTGCTTAATCTTCCTTTAATGACTAAGCAGGGGACATTTATAGTTTCTGGTATTGAACGGTGTATTTTAAACCAATTAGTTCGTTCTCCGGGGGTCTATTTTACCGCCGAGGAAGATGAACGGACAGGAAAAATTCTTCATGAGGCCGAACTTAGGCCGCTCCGCGGTTCTTGGTTGGAATTTTTAGTAAGTCGTCGAGGAATTATTTATGCCCGGATTGACCGACGGCGAAAATTTCCAGCAACAATTATTTTCCGGGCTTTGGGAATAGAGTCTAATCGTGCTTTAGTTGATACTTTTGGCGGCTTTATAAAAGAAACTATTGAACAAGACCCGACAGAAAATCAGGAAGAAGCCTTATTGGAGTTTTACCAAAAAATTCGTCCGGGTGAACCGGCTGTTTTGGAAACCGCTCGAAATAATTTTCGGGAACGTTTTTTTGAAAACAGAACTTATGACTTAGGACAAGTCGGCAGGTATAAGATTAATAAGCGGTTGGGTTTGTCTTATCCAGATGACAAAGAAGAAAATTGGGTTTTAAAACAAGAAGATTTGGTTTCTACCATAAAATATTTGATTGCTCTTCAGCAGGGGGAAGCAAAAAAAGTTGATGATATTGACCATTTGGGCAACCGAAGAATTCGTCAGGTTGGGGAAATAGTTACCCAAGTAGCTTTGCGTTCTTCAACAAGACGTTTTGAAAGAATGGTTAAGGAAAGAATGAGCTTAGCAAGTCCGAATAAAGATGGGACTACACCTACCCGTTTAGTTTCTTCTCAAGTTTTCACCAATGCGATCAACTCTTTCTTTAGAACCAATCAATTATCTTCTATTTTGGAACAGACAAATCCTTTATCTGAGCTGGATCTTCTTCGACGGGTAACAGTTTTGGGGCCGGGAGGTTTAAGCCGTGAACGGGCTTCCTTTTCAATCCGGGATATTCATGATTCACAGTATGGAAGGATCTGCCCGATTCGGTCGCCGGAAGGAATGAATATCGGTTTGGTTACTTACTTAGCTTTGTTTGCTAAGGTCAATAAATACGGATTTTTAGAAACCCCATATCGTAAAGTTGAAAAAATTAAAAAAGGCGGCAAAACTAAAATGAAAGTTACCGATGAAGTTGTTTATTTACCGGCAGATGATGAAGAAGATTATTATATTACCCATACCGGAGTAGAAATTGATGATGACGGTTATATAACTCAGGATTGGGTTCCGGTAAGACATCAAGGCGAGTTTTTTGAAGCTAAAGTAGATAATGTTCAGTTGATTGATTATGTTCCTCAACAGGTTTTAGGTATTGCCGCTGCTTTGATCCCGTTTGTATCTCATGACGAGCCGCAAAGAGCTTTAATGGGAGCCCACATGCTTTGTCAGGGAGCGCCTTTAGTTGATCCGGAATCCCCTATTGTTGGGACAGGTTTAGAAGGTGTTGTCGCTAGAGCAATGGGTTGGGTAAAAGACGCAGAAGAAAATGGCACGGTTGAGTATGTTGATGGCGATAAAGTGGTAATTAAGCCGAAAGGCAAGAAAAAGTCTAAGACTTATGATATTCAAAAATTTAGACGGACAAGTCCTTATGGAACTTGCTACAGTCAACGTCCGGTTGTTGAGGTCGGCGACAAAGTTAAAAAAGGCGACATGATAATTGACGGACCTGGTAGTCAGGGAGGCGAATTTGCTCCCGGCAAAAATTTAGTTATTGCTTATGCTCCGTTTGAGGGTTTGGTTTATGAAGACGCAATTGCAATTTCTGACCGTTTACTTAAGGACGATACTTTTACTTCGATACAAATTGAGGAATATGAGGCTGAAGTTGTTGAAACTAAGCTCGGGCCCGAGGAAGTAACCCGGGATATTCCTAATGTGGCTGAGTCTGATTTGGCTAATTTAACAGAAGACGGCATTGTTATGGTTGGAGCTAAAGTAGATGCCCACGATATATTAGTTGGAAAAGTTGAGCCTAAGGGAGAAAAAGAGTTAACTGCCGAAGAGCGTTTATTAAGAGCTATTTTTGGAGAAAAAGCAAAAGACGTTAAGGATACCAGTTTAAGAATACCTCACGGAGAGGGAGGCACAGTTATTGATGTTAATGTTTTAGACCGTCAAGAAGGCGACGAATTAGACCCAGGGATAAACAAAGTAATTAAGGTATCTGTTGCTCAACTGCGAAGAGCAAAAGTTGGCGATAAATTAGCTGGGCGTCATGGAAATAAAGGAGTGATTTCTAAAATTGTTCCTGCTCAAGATATGCCTTATTTGGAGGACGGGACGCCGGTGGATATTATTATTTCTCCTTTATCGGTTATTGCCCGGATGAATTTAGGTCAAATAATGGAGACGCATTTAGGCTGGGCGGCCGAGAAGTTGGATAAAAAATACGCTTTACCTGTTTTTGAGGCTTTATCTGAGGAGGAATTAGTTGAGTTGATGAAAGAGGCAGACTTGCCGGCTACCGGGAAAGCCCAGTTATATAATGGAAAAACAGGTCGTCCTTATGGCCAAAAGTCGGTAGTTGGTGTTGCTTATATTATGAAATTAATTCACATGGTTCAGGATAAAGTACATGCTCGTTCTACTGGGCCGTACTCGCTGGTAACCCAACAGCCGTTAGGCGGTAAGGCGCGAATGGGAGGTCAACGTTTAGGTGAAATGGAGGTTTGGGCTCTTGAAGCGCATAAATCAGCACAAGTTTTACAAGAAATGTTAACGATTAAATCCGATGACATTACTGGACGTGGTCAGGCATTTCAGGCAATGATTAAAGGCCGGGATATTCCAGATCCGGGGATTCCAGAATCATTTAAGGTTATGGTTAAAGAATTAGCCGGTTTAGGTTTAAAAGTTAATCCGGTTGATGACGATTAAAATGGCAGAAAAAAGAAATAAAAAGGAACGAGATATGGTGATTGAAAACTTTGGCGATTTAGCTGATTTTAATGGTCTTAGAATTAAATTAGCCTCGCCGGACGAAATTGGCAGCTGGTCTCATGGAGAAGTATTGGAACCGGAAACAATAAATTATCGGACATGGAGGCCGGAGAAAAACGGTCTTTTCTGTGAGAAGATTTTTGGACCAACAAAGAATTATCAGTGTTATTGTGGTAAATATAAGAAAAGAAGATATAAAGGAGTTGTTTGTGATAAATGCGGCGTAGAAGTAACTCATTCCCGAGTTCGACGTGAAAGAATGGGCCACATAAGTTTAGCCGCTCCGGTTGTTCATCTCTGGTATTGGAAAAATACCTTTTCGCCCTTGGCCTACTTATTGAATGTTTCCAGGAAAGATTTAGAGGGCGTTATTTATTTTGCCCGATATATGGTTTTAGAGTGTGACGGTCGAGTTCAAAGAGGGGCAGGTTCAAAAATTGAAGAGGGAATAGACGAAAAAAGAGAAGCCGTTTCTAGGACGGTTAAGGAAAAGATGGCTAAACTTCGGGAATCGAAAGAAAAGGAAGAAGAAAAGTTGGAAAAGGAAATTAAAGCTGAAGATCGGCTGGCGATTGCTAAAGAAGAGCTGGATGTTAAGTTTCGACAAAAAAAGCAGCGTTTAAAAAATAAGGAGACTGTTGAATATGAGAAGCTTGACAAATTAGAGAAGGATTTAATAAATAAAGCGGAATCAATCGATGTTTTATCGGTGCTGACTGAAGCCGAACTACAGCATTTGAGGGAGTTTGGGGCCGATGACTTTTTTGAGGTTGAAGTCGGAGCAGAAGCAATTTTAAAAATTCTCAAATCAATGAGCTTAAAAACTATGCGGCGTAAGCTAAGAGAAAAATTAAAGCAAACAAGAAGTAAACAAAAAAAGAAAAAACTAATGCGTCGGATTCGAGTAATTAATGGAATGATAAAAGCTGATATTGAGCCTTCCTGGATGATTTTAAGAACACTGCCGGTTATACCGCCGGAACTTAGACCGATGGTCCAGTTGACCGGAGGTAGATTTGCAACTTCCGATTTAAATGATTTATACCGTCGAGTGATTAACCGTAATAATCGGCTGAAACGCTTGATGGAATTAGGTGCACCGGAAATAATTCTGCGTAATGAAAAACGAATGCTTCAAGAATCCGTTGATATGTTAATTGATGCCAGTAAAAGCCGGCGTCAGCGTTATTCTAAACGTCCGCCGCGGTCATTATCGGATTTACTTAAAGGCAAAAAAGGCCGTTTCCGACGTAATTTATTAGGTAAACGTGTTGATTATTCAGGCCGAAGCGTTATTGTCTCCGGTCCAAAATTAAAGTTAAATGAGTGCGGTCTGCCGCGTGAAATGGCTTTGGAGTTGTTCCGTCCGTTTATTTTAAGAGAAATGATTTTAAGAGGGATTGCACCAAATGTAAGAAGCGCTAAAAATATTTTAGACCATAAACCGCCGGAAGTTTATGATATTTTAGAAGAAGTTGTCAAAAATAAGTTGGTTTTACTTAATCGGGCTCCGACTTTACACAAACTTTCTATTCAGGCCTTTAAGCCGATTTTAGTTGATGGTTTAGCTATAAGGCTTCCGGCTTGTATCTGCTCAGGGTTTAATGCTGACTTTGACGGGGACGAAATGGGTGTTCATTTACCTTTATCAAAGTCGGCCCAAAAAGAAGCTAGGGAAAGAATGATGCCCGGTAGAAATTTACTTAAGCCGTCAAGCGGTCGTCCGGTTGATGTTCCAACCAAAGAAATGGTTGTCGGCATATATTACATTACTTCAATTAGACAGGAAGATTTAAAACTATTGGATGATCGGAAAAAAGCTTTAAAGCAAGTTTCACTGTTTTCTGGTCAGGAGGAGGCATTAAGGGCTTGGGAGGAGAAGGAGGTTGATTTAAGAGAGTTAATCGGGGTGAGGATAAACGGCGAGCTGATTTTAACCAATGTCGGCCGAATATTATTTAATCGGGCGCTTCCTGTAAAAATGGACTTTATTAATGAAGATATCCAGTCGGGTCAAATAAAGAAACTGATTAACGCCGCTTTTAAAGAGTATGATTCGGATAAAGTTGTTGAGATAATTGATAATCTAAAAGATTTAGGCTTTTTCGGAGCAACCTATTCCGGTATTTCACCTGGAATATTTGATTGTAAACTATTGCCCGATAAAGACAAGATAATTGAAGAAGCCAACCAAAGAGCTAGTGAAATTGAAGAAAATTATCGTGAAGGGTTAATAACCGCTGATGAAAGAGGAGAACTGACCCAGAATATGTGGATAGAAACAACAGAAACAATTGCTGATTTGACTTGGGACAAATTTGAACCGGATGACCCGATTAAGATGATTAGTGATGCTGGAATAAGCCGTGTTTCCAGAGATCAGATTAAGCAGGTATCGGGAATGAGAGGTTTAGTTGTTGACCCAATGGGTCGTATTGTGCCTCTGCCGACTAAATCAAATTTTAGAGAGGGGCTTTCTGTTTTTGAATATGTTACCGGTGCCCGAGGTTCAAGAAAAGGTTTAACAGACACCGCTTTAAAAACTGCCGATGCCGGTTATTTAACCAGACGCTTGGTTGATGTTGCCCACAGCAGTTTAGTAAGAGAAAAGGACTGCGGGACCTCCAGAAAAATGACTATTACTAAAGACGGTCCGCGTCAAAAATCTTTTGCCAAAAGAATTCTTGGACGTTATTTGGCAGAAAAAGTTACTGAACCAGAGAAAAAAGAAGTTCTTTTCAAGAAAGGCCACCTTATTTCTGAAGAAGATGCTCAGTTGATAGCTGAATCAAATGTTAACCAGGTAGCTGTCCGGTCACCCTTGTATTGTCGGACCAAGTATGGTGTTTGTTCAAAGTGTTATGGCTGGGATATGTCTAATAAAAAGCCGGTTACAGTGGGGACGCCGGTTGGGGTAGTTGCTGCTCAGTCAATAGGTGAACCGGGGACTCAGTTGACAATGAGAACTAAGCACGTCGGAGGAGTTGTTGGTAAAGATGTAACTCAAGGTTTACCACGGGTAGAGGAATTACTAGAAGTGCGGACACCTAAAAATCTGTCTCCTTTAGCTGAAATTGACGGTAAAGTTAAGGTAAGAGAAACAGAACAAGGTTATCAAATTAGTGTTGTCGGCGGTAAAGGTAAGAATAAAAAGAGTGTGTCTTATCGTGTACCTTTGACTAGTGAACTGAAGGTTAAAAACGGTCAAACTGTTTCCAAGGGTACCCAATTAGCTTCAGGCTATTTGGACATTGAACAAGTTTTGGAAGCTAAGGGTCTCAGAAAAGCCCAGTTGTACCTTTTAAAAGAGGTTCAGGATGTTTATGAATCACAGGGGATTACAATTCATGATAAGCATTTTGAGGTTTTAATTAGAGAAATGAGCAGTCGGGTTAAAATTATTCGGCCCGGAGACTCCGACTTTTTAATTGGTGAGTATGTAGAACAGCCGATTTATCAGGAAGTTAATCAGGAGTTGAAGGAAGAAGATAAAAAACCTGCAAAAGGTAAACGGGTTATTCTTGGTTTGATAAAAGCCGCTTTAAATACCTATTCATGGCTGTCCGCTGCTTCTTTTCAGCATACAACAAATGTTTTAACGGAAGCTTCAATTTTAGGCAAGGTTGATCCGATGATTGGTCTTAAAGAAAACGTAATTGTCGGCCGCAAAATTCCCATTACTCCTGAAAGAGCAAAGCTGGAATAAAATGTTATCATTATTTAAAGAGATCGTCATCCTGAGCGCAGCGAAGGATCCCCTGAATTTTTAACCAAAAGGATTCTTCGGAGTACCTCAGAATGACGGGTTTAACCTAGTATGTTATAATACATGCTGTTTAGGAATTAGGATTTAGAAATTAGAAATTTGTATTTATGCCAACAATTAATCAATTGGTCCGTAAGGGCCGTAAGCAACCAAAAAATAAATCAAAGAGCCCGGCTTTACACGGGAAGTTGAATAATCTTAAAGGAAGAATAGCTGATGTTCAGTCTCCTCAGAAAAGGGGGGTTGTAACTCAAGTAAAAACTATGGCTCCGAAAAAGCCGCATTCTGCTTTACGGAAAGTAGCCAAGGTTCGTTTATCTAATCAAAGGGAAGTGACCGCTTATATTCCTGGTGAAGGCCATAATTTAGCTGAACATGCTATAGTTCTGGTTCGGGGAGGGCGGGTCCGTGATTTGCCGGGTATCAAATACCACATTGTTCGCGGTGTGGCTGATTCTACTGGAGTAGTAGGTCGAAAGACCAGTCGAAGTAAATATGGAACTCCTAAGGGTGGACTGCCTACTGATGTTGGATCAGCAAGCGAAGAAGAGTTATCAGAAACTAGTGAGGAGGAAACTGAAAGTGCCTAGAAAAGGAGCAGTTAAACCAAGAAAAGTTGATAAAGACCCTGTTTATAACAGTCGTTTAGTCACCAAACTAATTAATCGAGCGATGAGAGATGGTAAAAAATCTATAGCCAGAAAACAGATTTATGGTGCTTTTGAAATAATTAAAGAAAAAGAAAAAACTGATCCAATGACTGTTTTTAGGCAGGCAATGAGTAATCTGCGTCCGAATAAAGAAGTTCGTTCCCGTCGGGTTGGCGGTGCCGCCTATCAGGTTCCAATGCCGGTTAGGGGACCGCGAAAAGATGCTTTGGCTATTCGGTGGCTTGTTCTGTTAGCCCGCCAACGTCCTAATTCGGAATATCATACTTACGCCGAAAAATTAGCCGCTGAAATAATTGATGCTTACAATCAAACTGGTGGTGCTTATACTAAAAAAAAGCAGGTTGAACGCGCTGCTGAAGCCAACAAGGCTTTCTCCCATTTACGTTGGTGAACATGCTGTTGCGTCATTCTGAGGTACTCCGAAGAATCTCCTAAAAAAGCTAGTTTGCTAAGTTTGGGGGATCCTTCGCGCCTGCGCTCAGGATGACGGAAAAAAGGCTCAGAATAACTGTGGTTTGCTTAAGGAATTTTAATATGTTATTATAAACAGTATATTACCCATTAAGGTGGAAAAAGGTTCTCAGACGAGAATGTTGAGGGCCTTTTATTTTTGCATTTATGGCGCAACCTATTCAAGTAACTGAAAATCGTGATGTTCCGATGGATGTGATTCGGAACATTGGAATTATCGCACATGTTAATGCTGGAAAGACAACGACTACTGAAAGAATGTTGTTTGAAACCGGCAGGACTTACAAGTTGGGATCTGTTGATGAGGGATCAACGGTTACCGACTGGATGGACCAGGAGCGCGAACGGGGAATTACAATTGTTTCTGCGGCAGTTACTACTTTTTGGAAGGATCACCGGATTAATATAATTGATACACCTGGACACATTGATTTTACTGCTGAAGTTGAACGGTCTTTGAGAGTTTTAGATGGAGCGGTAATGGTTTTTGACGGTCGAACAGGGGTGGAAGCGCAGTCAGAAACAGTTTGGCATCAGGCGGATAGATATTCGGTTCCCAGAATTTGTGTTTTTAATAAATTAAATTTAGTTGGAGCTGATTTTGAAGGTTCAGTGGAAAGTATTCATCAAAGATTGGGGGCTAATGCTTCACCAATTCAACTTCCTTTAGGTTTAGGCCATGACTTAAAAGGAGCAATTAACCTGATTACTATGAAAGCTTATGTCTATGAGGGTGTTGAAGATAATCAGCTGGAAGAGGTTGAAATCCCAGTGGAGTTTCAAGAAAAAGCGGAAAAATACCGTGAAAAACTAATTGAAAGTGTTGCTGAAGTAGACGAGGGAATTTTAGAAAAATTTTTGGAGGGTGAGGAAATTTCTGTGGAAGAACTTAAAAAGGCAATTCGTAAAGGAGTAATTAATGGAGAATTTTTCCCAATCATGGGAGGAGACAGTCGAACAGTCAGTGTACAATTAATTTTAGACGCTATTGTTGATTATCTACCTTCGCCTTTGGATTTGCCTCCGGCTAAAGGGACAAATCCCCAAACTGAAAAAGAAGAAGAGCGGCTGCCTAAAAAAGAGGCGCCTATTTCTGCTTTACTTTTTAAAATTCAAACTGACCCTCATGTTGGCAAATTGGCTTATTTAAGAATTTATTCCGGCAGTTTAGAAAGTTCTTCTAAAGTTTACAACGCAACCCAAAATAGAATGGAAAGAGTTGGCCGTCTTCTCTTAATGCACGCTGATAAAAGGGAAGGAATTGATGAAGCTTATGCTGGAGAAATTGTTGCGGCGATTGGTTTAAAGGATTCGGTTACCGGAGATACGCTTTGTGATTCTAGTCATCCAATTGTTTATGAGGATATTGAGTTTCCTGATCCAGTAATTTCGCTGGCTATAGAGCCCGAAACTAAGGCTGACCAAGAAAAATTAAGTGCCGCTTTGAATAAATTCATGGAAGAAAATCCGACTTTTCAGACTAAAGTTGATCATGATACCGGCCAAACAATTATTTCCGGAATGGGTGAATTGCATTTGGAGATATTAGTAGAAAGAATGAGGCGTGAATTTGGGGTAAATGTGAAAACGGGCAAACCGCAAATCGCCTATCGGGAAGCAATAACTAAGACGGTTGAGTCAGAAGGCCAGTATATTCGACAAAGTGGTGGACGCGGCCAATATGGACATTGTTTGTTGAGATTAGAACCGCAGGAAAGAGGAGAGGGTTTTGAGTTTGAATCAGAAATAAAGGGAGCCGCTATTCCAGAGAACTTTATACCGGCCATTGAAAAAGGAATTAAAGAGGCAGTAGAAAAAGGTGTTGTTGCCGGTTACCCTTTGGTTGATGTTAAAGCGGTTGTTTATGACGGAAGCTACCATGAAGTAGATTCATCTGATATGGCCTTTAAAATCGCCGCTTCGATGGCGACTCAAAAGGCAGCTAGAAAAGCCGATCCGGTTCTTCTTGAGCCGATAATGAAATTGGAGGTCAATACTCCAGATGATTTTTTGGGGCAGGTTATTGGTGATTTATCCAGCCGTCGAGCTAAAATTTTAGGTACGGAGACAAGAGGGAAATTAAAAACAATAAATGCCTTGGTTCCCTTAGCAGAAGTTCGCGGTTATGCAACAATAATCAGGAGTTTAACTCAAGGAAGAGGTTCTTTTTATATGGAACCTTCTCATTATGAAAAAGTTCCGACTAATATTCAGGAAGAGATTGTTGCAAATAGTACTACTTAATGTTAAAATCTAAAAGAATTGGAATTGAGTGTTTTATATATATAAATTAATTAAAATATTAAATAAGGAGGAAAAATAAAATGTCCAACGACAAAAAGGAATATCAACGAGAAAAACCTCACGTTAACGTGGGGACAATTGGTCACATTGACCATGGTAAGACTACTCTTACCGCTGCAATTACTAAGGTTCTATCTGGAGAAGATAAGGCAGAATATGTGCCTTATGAAGAAATTGCCAAGGGAGGAGTAGCTCGAGATTCAAATAAAATTTTGACGGTAGCTGTTTCCCACCAAGAGTATGAAACAGATAATCGTCACTATGCTCACATTGACTGTCCAGGTCATGCCGACTATATCAAGAACATGATTACTGGAGCAGCTCAAATGGATGGTGCAATACTCGTTGTTTCTGCGCCGGACGGCCCAATGCCTCAAACAAGAGAGCATGTTTTGTTGGCCAAACAAGTTAATGTGCCGGCGATTGTCGTTTATTTAAATAAAACGGATTTAGTCGAGGACAAAGAATTCTTGGACTTAGTTGAAATGGAAGTCCGGGAACTGCTTGACAAATATGAATTTGATGGGGAAAATGTACCCATTGTTGCCGGTTCAGCCCTCAAAGCTATTGATGGCGATGAGGAAGCGGTGGAGTCAATTCACAAATTGCTGGAAGCAATTGATGAATATATTCCAACTCCGGAAAGAGATTTGGATAAACCGTTTTTACTGCCGATTGAGGATGTATTCTCAATTAAAGGGCGGGGAACTGTTGTTACCGGCAGAATTGAGAGAGGTAAAATTTCTCTTAATGACAAGGTAGAAATAGTTGGTTTAGGGGATACCCAGGAAACAGTTGTTACCGGAATAGAAATGTTCCATAAACAACTGAAAGAAGGTCAAGCCGGTGATAACGCTGGTATCCTTCTTCGGGGTATTGAAAAGAAAGATGTTGAGAGAGGTATGGTTTTGGCAAAGCCGGGATCAATAACTCCTCATAAAGAATTTGAGGCCGAGATTTATGTTTTAAAGAAGGAAGAGGGCGGGAGACATACACCGTTCTTTTCAGGATATCGGCCGCAAATTTATGTCCAGACTACCGATGTAACCGGTGAGCTTAAACTGCCGGAAGGAGTAGAAATGGTTATGCCGGGTGATAATACCGAAGTAACCATTAAGCTTATCAAGAAGGTAGCTTTGGAAGAAGGATCAAAGTTTGCTATTCGTGAAGGCGGTAAAACTGTTGGAGCAGGAGTAGTAACGAAGATTCTTAAATAAAAAACTTTGAAAATTTGAAAAAAAAATGTACCGATGGCAGAAGTAGGTAATAAAATTCGGGTGAAGTTGAAGGCGTGGGATCATCGAGTTGTTGATGAGGCAGCCAGCAAGATTGTTGAAGCTGCAGTAACCACCGGTGCTCGGGTAAAAGGACCAATACCTTTACCGACGGAACGAAAGCTTTTTGTGGTAACTATAAGCCCCCACGGAGATAAAGATGCTCGTGATCATTATCAGGTTTTGACGCATAAACGGCTGATTGACATTCAAGAGGCCAGTGTACGGACAATGGATAGCTTACAACATTTGGATTTGCCAGCGGGAGTTGAAGTTTCAATAAAGATGGAGTAATGGCTGAAGGCTTAATGCTTAAAGCTAGAGTAGAATATAAAAAATGTAATTACTGATTATTTATTACTAGTTTCAGCCAGGGGCTGATGAGCCTTTGGCTCAACTGATTACTAAGTTTTAGGGCTTTGGCCCTAATTTTTTATGATAAACGGATTTTTGATCAAAAAACAAAATATGACGCAGGTTTTTAGAGAAAACGGGGAATTGACGCCTGTCACTCGTTGTCAGGCTTCTCCGTGTGTTGTCATGGCAGTAAAAAAAAACCATGACTTGAGGGTGCAATTGGGGGCAGGTAAAAAGCGGAAAGCCAAAAAACCGTTAAAAGGCTTGATGAAAAAAGCAGGAGTAAAAAAGCCTCCGGAAATAATTAAAGAATTTGAGTGGCTGTCTGAAGATGAACCAAAGACCGGTCTGCAGTTAAAAGTAACCGATGTTTTAGCTTCTGGTGATTTAGTTAACGTTATCGGCAAAAGTAAAGGAAGAGGATTTACCGGAGTGGTAAAACGCTGGAATTTCAGAACCCAACCGAGAACTCACGGTCAAAAACAACGCTGGCGAGCTCCAGGTTCTATTGGACCCCAGACTCCTGGCCGGGTTATTAAAGGAAAAAAAATGCCCGGTCATTATGGGAATCAAAGAGTTACCGTTCAGAATCTTGAAATTTTTGAAATAGACGAAAAAAATAATCAGTTGTTGATTAAGGGCGGCCTTCCTGGTCCTAAAAATGGTTGGCTTCAGGTGATTAAAAATGGCTAAATCAAGTATAAAGCTTTCGGTTTTGGATAAAGACGGTCAGGAGGTAAAAGACTTAGGGTTATCCAGCCAGATTTTTGGTGCCGAAGTTAACCCTCATTTAGTGGCCCAGGCGGTTAAAGTTTATTTAAATAATCAGCGAAAAGCTTATCCAAAGGCAAAAAGCAGAAGTGAAGTTAGTGGTTCAAGAAAAAAGATTTGGCCGCAAAAAGGTACCGGCAGAGCTCGACATGGCGATAAATTTGCGCCAATTTTTGTCGGCGGTGGTGTTGCTCATGGGCCAAAGGGTAACCAAAATTATTCTAAAAAACTGCCTAAAAAAATGAAAAGAAAAGCTTTGGTTTCAGCGCTTTCAGCAAAACAAAAAGAGGGAAAAGTTAAGATTGTTAAAGGGATTAAGAGACTTAGAAAGACAAATTCAGCTTATGGATGTTTACAATCTTGGTTCGGCAGGGAATTTAACCAAAATCAAAAATATTTATTAGTTTTACCAAAAGGATTGGAGTCGGCAAAAAGAGCTTTTAGAAATTTACCGTATCTTGATGTTTTATCCTCGAGTCAGATTAATTGTTATCAGGTTTTAGACCACCATTGGTTGATTTTAACTCCCGAGTCGGTTGATGAGTTGAACCAGAGATTATTGAAATGAAGCTTGAGTTAGTTCTTAAAGAACCGGTTTTAACCGAAAAAGCAGTCGAAAGTCAAGAAAAAGGCTGTTATCAATTTTGGGTTGACGTGAAAGCAAACAAATTTCAAATAGCGGCGGCAGTTGAGAAGTTTTTCAATGTTAAGCCGTTGTCGGTTCGGACAGCCAGATTAGGAGATAGAAAAAAAGCTTTTGTTCAATTACCGGAAGGTGAAGAGATTTCATTTGATAAGTTAGGAGAAGAAGATGACCAAGAGAAATAAAAAGTTGACTAAAATCAGAAAAAAAACTGGCGGCCGCGATGCCTCTGGTCAGATTAGTGTCCGTGGTCATGGCGGTGAGCACAAGAGATTTATTCGTAAAGTTGACTGGAAACGTGATAAAATAGGGGTGCCCGGTAAGGTTCAGAGTATTGAATATGATCCCAATCGGGGAGCAGATTTAGCTTTGGTAGTTTACGCGGATGGTGAAAAGCGCTATATTTTATCACCAGCCGGTTTGGAAGTAGGCGATCAGGTTATTGCTTCTGAGGAGGCGGAAATAAGATCGGGTAATGCTTTGCCGTTGAAGAAGATACCGGTAGGTGTTGAAGTTCATAATTTGGAAATAAAACCGGGTAAAGGCGGACAAATGGTCAGAGGGGCAGGAACAGCGGCGATAATTAAGAGTAAAAAAGGTAAAATGGTCAAATTAGAATTGCCGTCTGGAGAGATTAGACTTTTTCACCTTGATTGCTGGGCGACAGTTGGTCAGGTTGGAAATGCTGACCATATTTATAAAAAGCTGAAGAAAGCCGGCGACAGCCGCCGACGCGGGATTCGACCGACAGTCAGAGGGGTTGCTCAAAATCCAAGTTCCCACCCTCA
Organism: uncultured Gammaproteobacteria bacterium; assembly: GCA_964432015.1. GTDB lineage: Bacteria > Patescibacteriota > Microgenomatia > UBA12405 > JAHJSD01 > CAYSLZ01. The sequence continues at coordinate 22,450 of CAYSLZ010000001.1, forward strand.
TGGAGGCGGTCATGTCGGCAACATTGGTTTAAAAGCACCAAAAACACCTTGGGGTAAAAAAGCAATGGGTAAAAGAACAAGAAAGAAAAAGAAATATTCAGATAAGTATATTGTAAAAAGGAGAAAAAAATGAAAGGTCCGTATATTGATCAAAAACTATTAGCAAAAGTTGAAGAAAAAGAAAAAAAAGGAAGTAAAGAGCCAATTAAGACTTGGTCAAGGGATAGTCATGTCCCGCCGGAGTTTGTCGGCTATACTTTCCAAGTCCATGACGGAAAAGATTTTGTTGATGTTTTTGTTACTGAGGATATGGTCGGTCACCGCTTGGGAGAGTTCGCTAAAACCCGGTCTTTCCGTGGCCATGGTCGAGTTGTTAAGAGGATTATTAAGAAAACATGAGAAATTTATAATTTTAGAATTTTTAAATTTTAAAAAATGAATAAGAATAAAAAACATGATAACCAGAAAGGGATTGTTAAAACTGAGGCGAAGTTTTTACCAATTTCGCCAAGGAAGATGCGTTTATTAGTTGAAGCGGTTAAGGATTTAAGACCGGAAAAAGCAATTGAAAAACTAAATTTTATGAATAAAAAAGGAGCTAAATTTTTACTAAAAGCAGTTAAGACTGTACTTGCCGATGCAGAACACAATTTTGGATTGAGTAAAGATAATTTAATCTTTGATGAAATTGTGGTAAATGAAGGGCCGATGTTAAAACGACGTGACAAATCAAAAAGGATGTTTAAATATGGGATAATTAAAAAAAGAAGGTCGCATTTAGTAGTTAAAGTGAAGGAAGAAAATGGGACAAAAAGTTAATCCAATTGCTTACCGCTTACAGATAGATGAGAGTCCGTTTAGGTGGAAATCAAAGTGGTATTCAGACAAAGAAGGTTATAAAAAGCTAGCTTTAGAAGATTATAAGATTAGGGAGTTCTTGGAAGGAAAATTACGTTATGCCGGGTTAGTGGCGACTAAGATTGAACGCCTAAAGAATAAAATTAAGATTGTTATTCAAGCCAGCCGTCCCGGGGTAGTTATTGGCCGGGGTGGAAGCGGTTTAAGAGAAATAAAAGATGGGTTGGTTGAAATTGTTGATATTGACGACGCGGAAAAAAACATTGAAATCGAAGTTGATGAAGTTAAAAATTCGGAGTTATCAGCAAAACTTGTTTCTGAAAGAATAGCTCGAGGATTGGAGCGCGGACGTCACTATCGGCGGACAGTTAATAAGGCAATTGAGGCAGTAAGAGAAGCTGGAGCAGAAGGAGTCAGAGTTGTTTTATCAGGAAGAATTGCTGGAGTTGAGGTTTCTCGAGTTGAAAAGTTCGATTGGGGCAAGGTGCCTTTAGGAACATTAAGAGCTAATATAGATTATTACCATGAGCCGGCTTTAACCAGGTCAGGCTATGTTGGGGTTAAAGTTTACATAAACCGCGGGTTGGAAGAGTAAAGATGTTAGAGCCAAAGAAAACAAAGTACCATCGTCAGTTTCGGGGAAGCTTAAAAGGTAAAAAAGCAGCCGGATCAAGGCTTGCTTTTGGTGAATATGGTTTAAAAAGTTTAGGTCGGGGCTGGATTAAGTCTTCTCAATTGGAGGCAGCTAGAAAAGCGATGACTCACTATACTAAAAGGAAAGCTAAAATTTGGATTCGCACTTTTCCTGATAAGCCGGTTACTAAAAAAGCACCTGGGGCACCAATGGGCGCTGGTAAAGGTGAACTTGATCACTGGGTGGCACCGGTTGTGCCAGGTAAGATTATTTTCGAGATTGAAGGTGTTGACAAAGATATAGCTGAGGAAGCTTTACGTCGAGCTAGTCATAAGTTACCAGTTAAGGTTAAAATAATTAAGAAAAAAGGAAAATGAGTAAAAAATTTATTGGTAAAGTAATTTCTGACAAAATGGAAAAAACGGTTGTTGTTGAAATTAAACAGCGTAAGCCGCATCCAAAATATAAAAAGGTAATTGAAAAAAGAAGTAAAGTATACGCTCACGATGAAAAGGGAGCTAAAGAAGGCGATGTGGTTGAGGTGGTTGAAACTAGACCATTGAGTAAATTAAAGAGATTTAAGGTAGTTAAAATAAAATGATACAACTAAGATCAATTTTAAAACCAGCCGGGAATTTAGGGGCAAAAAAAATAAGAGTGATGAGAGTGTTGGGTAATGTTCGTCAAGACGCAGCTGGTTTGGGAGATGTAGTTATCGCTTCTGTTTTGAAGGCAATGCCAAACGCAGCCGTTAAGAAGAATGAAAAAGTTAGAGCAGTGATTATTCGCACTAGGAAAGAGGCGCGGAGAAAAGATGGTTCTTATATTCGATTTGACGATAATGCAGCAGTGATTTTGGAAAAAGATAATACTCCAAAAGCAACCCGGATATTTGGGCCAGTGGCCCGGGAAGTAAAAGAAAAAGGATTTGGACAAGTTGCTGCTATGGCAAGGGAGGTTATATGAAAGTAAAGAAGGGTGATCAAGTACAGGTTATACAAGGTAAAGATAAAGGCCGAACCGGTACGGTTAGACGGGTTATTCCTAAAGAGAACAAAGTAGTTGTCGACGGTTTAAATATTGTTAAAAAACACGTTAAACCAAGAGGGGAAAAGCAAAAGGGTGGTATAATTAGGGTGGAAAAACCTCTTTATGCCAGTAAGGTAATGGTTGTTTGTCCTTCTTGCGGAGAGCCGACAAGAGTTGGTTATCAAATTGACAAAAAAGGAGAAAAATATAGAATATGTCGAAAATGCGAGGGGTTAATAGGTTCGTCATCCTGAGTATGCGAAGGATCCCCTGATGGGATTCTTCGGTCGAAGTTTCGACCTCAGAATGACGAAGTTTTAAAAATGTTAAATAAACAATTTGAAGAAAAAATCAAACCGGAATTAAAGAAAAAATTAGATCTTGATAATAGTCTGGCAGTGCCGGAGGCGGAAAAGGTTATTATTAATATGCGTGTTCCTGAAGCCAAGGAAAATAAGGAAGCTGTTGACCAGCCAATTGACCAATTAGCTAAGATTACCGGCCAAAAACCAAAAATTTGTCGGGCTCGGCAGTCAATTTCCAGTTTTCAGGTAACCCAAGGTGATCCAATTGGTTTAAAAGTAACTTTGAGAGATAAAAGAATGTTTGACTTTTTAGAAAAACTATTTAAAATAGTTTTACCGCGAGTTAAGGACTTTCAGGGATTATCACCTGACCAGTTTGACGAAAATGGCAATTATAATTTAACTTTAAAAGACCAGAGTGTTTTTCCGGAGATTAATATTGATAAAATTGATAAGTCAAGGAGTTTACAAATTACTATTGTGACTGATACTCAGTCAGTTGAAAAGGCAAAAAAGATGTTATTAGTTTTAGGTTTACCTTTAATGAAAGAAGGAGAAGAAAATGGCTAATAAAGCAAAAATAGTTCGAGAGGAGAAAGATCTAAAATACGATACCAGATATACAAACCGATGTAAGCTGTGCGGTCGGCCTCGGGGTTATATGCGATTTTTTGGCCTATGCCGTTTATGTTTCCGAAAGTTGGCCGATAAAGGAATGTTACCAGGTGTAAAAAAAGCCAGTTGGTGATGGATACAATAGCTGATTTATTAAGCCAGATTAAAAATGCCTACCTCGCTGGAAAAAGCGAGGTAAGAACCGGCTGGTCTAAAATGCGCCGAAATTTAACTGAGGTTATTGCTCAGGAAGGCTTTATTGACGAAGTGAAGGTTAAAAAGGATGATAAAAAGAGAAAACAGTTGGTTATAAGTTTGACATATGACGACCGAGGCCGGCCAATAGTTACAAGTATTAAAAGAGTATCAAAGCCGGGCCGGCGTGTTTATACAACGGCAGAGAAAATTCCATTTGTGTTAGGTGGGAAAGGGACAGTAATTATTTCGACATCAAAGGGTTTAATGACTGGGTATGAGGCAAGAAAAAAGAACTTAGGTGGAGAAATTATTTGTGAAATATATTAAAAAATGTCGATAATCGGAAGACAACCTATAGAGGTACCAGATTCAGTTACGGTTACGGTTAAGAAGGATAAGGTTGAAGTAAAAGGGCCGAAAGGAGACTTGAACCTGGTTATACCGGATAATATTAATGTGGATAAAAAAGAGGCTGTTATTCGGCTGACGAGAGAAAATGATACAAAACGGTTAAAGTCAATTCATGGCACAATTAGAAATCTAATTCAAAATATGATTACCGGGGTAACTAAGGGTTGGACAAAAAAGCTTCAGGTTAAGGGAACCGGTTATGGTGTTAGTAAGCAGGGCGAAAATTTGGTTTTTAAACTAGGATTTTCTCATCCGGTTGAGTTTCAACCCCCGGAGGGAATAAGTTTTGAAATTGATAAGAATATAGTTACTGTTAAAGGAGCAAATAAAGAGTTAGTTGGCAATACAGCGGCCAAGATTCGTCGTATTTCTCCACCTAATATTTATCACGGAAAGGGTATTCGTTACGCAGATGAAAAAGTTAAGCTTAAACCAGGTAAAGTTGCCAAGGTTGGGGGAGCTGGTGGAGGTATAGGAGGTTAAAATGAAACAAAAATCGGCCAAACAAAGAAGAACAACTAAAGTAAGACAGGGGATAAAAAAGACAGGCAGAGGAAGAAAACTAACGGTTTTTCGGTCAAATAAGCATATGTGGGCTCAGATAATTGATTTAGCAAGTGGTAAAACATTAGTTAGTGCTAACACCAAAGGACTAAAATTTAAAGATAAGACTAAAACTGAACAGGCGTATTTATTGGGTAAACATATTGCCAAGAAGTCGTTAAAAAATGGAGTTAAGCAAGTGGCTTTTGATCGCGGGCCTTATCGTTATCACGGACGAGTAGAAGCTTTAGCTGAAGGTGCTAGAGAGGGAGGGCTTCGGTTATAGTTAAAAGTTAAAAATTAAGAATTTAAAATGGCGGATAAAAATAAAAATAATAACCAGAAGAATAGAAAAGAGCGGATGCCGCAGTCAGTAATTGATATCCGACGGACATCTAAAAAAACAAAAGGCGGAAACAGAATCGGCTTTACTGCTTTAGTTGTTGTTGGTGATAAAAAAGGAAAAGTTGGGTTAGGTTTGGGTAAAGCAAAGGATGTACGGACAGCTATTAATAAAGCTGTTCGTTTAGCTAAAAAAAAGATGATAAAGATACCGCTTGTTGATAAGTCGATTCCATTTCCGATAGAATACGAAAGAAAATCAACCAAGGTTTTATTAAAACCAGCCCAGGAAGGCTCCGGTTTGATTGCCGGTGGACCGGTGAGAGAAGTAGCCAGTACGGCTGGGATTGAAGATATGGTAGCAAAAATATTTGGTTCCCGTAATAAAAGCAATAGTGCATATGCAGCCTGGGAGGCGTTAAAAGAAATTAAGAAAATAAAGGAAAAGCATGAATATCGGCTGAAGGCTAAAGGCTAAAGGCCAAAGGCAAAGGAGCAATATAATGATTAAATTACACGATTTACCAAAAATTACTGATAAAAAAGACAAACGTTTAGGCCGAGGGTACGGCAGCGGTAAAGGTGGTCATACCACTGACCGGGGAATGAAGGGAACCAAAGCAAGATACAATGTACCCTTGACTTTTGACGGAACAAAAATAAAAAAAGGCTGGCTGAAAAGATTACCTTTTTGGCCTGGTAAGGGACGTCAAAAAGGCAGTCCTAGTTTAGTAGCAGTAAATGTTGGTCTTTTAGAAGAAAAGTATAAGAAAGATGAAAAAGTTAATTTAAATACTTTGTTGGAAAAAGGAATAATTTCTCAAAAAGAAGCGAAAAGAGGCGTAAAAATACTCGGTAAAGGAAAATTAACTAAAAAATTGATTGTTCAACTGCCTTGCTCAAAATCAGCTCAGGAAAAAATAGAGAAAGCAAATGGAAAAATATCTTAAAAAAGTCAAGGTTTTTATTGCCAGCCTAAAGATCGGCTTAATTAGAAAAAAAATATTTATTACAGTTGGGATATTTATTTTATTTCGATTTGTTTCTCATGTTCCGGTTCCCGGCGTTGATTCATCAAAACTTCAAGAGATTTTTAGCCAGAACCAATTTTTATCTTTATTAGATGTTTTTTCAGGCGGGACTTTAGCTAACTTTTCAATTGCTGCTTTAGGGTTAAATCCATTTATAACCGCTTCAGTGATGATAAATTTGTTGAGTATGGTAATTCCCCGGCTTGAGGAACTAACAAAAGAAGGGGAGTATGGTCAGGCAAAAATAAATCTTTATACTAGATTGTCTACCATTCCTTTGTCCATAGTTCAAGGTCTTGGAATGTATGCTATTTTACAGAATCAGGGGATTATTAGCCAGTTAAATCCTCTTCAGCTGGTTTCAATGATTACTACTATGGCTTGTGGAACTATGGTGCTGGTTTTTCTTTCTGATTTGATTAATGAATATGGTATCGGTAATGGAACCTCTACTTTAATTTTTGCCGGTATAGTTTCCCGTTACCCAGTTAGTCTTCTCCAAACTTTTTCAGTGGTTGGCAGTCAAAGAATATTTAATTTAGTAATTTTCGGAGCTTTGGGTTTGTTATTAGTCGCCGGAGTAATTTTGATTGAAGAAGCAGCTTTGAGACTGCCGGTACGTTATGCTCGTCGAGGCCAACAAGGGGGAGGAGCAAATTATTTACCAATAAAAATTAATACAGCTGGAGTAATGCCGATTATTTTTGCTTTATCATTAGTTTTACTGCCTTCTATGGTTGGTCGAGCTTTAGCCAGTTTGCCTCCGCAGTTAGGAGTTGACGCCGGCTTTTTAGTTAACTTTGGTAATTCTTTAAATCAGTTCTTTCAGCCAGGAACGGTAAGTTATACCTTAACTTATTTTTTGATGGTGGTAGTTTTTACATTTTTTTACACTACAGTTGTTTTTAAACCGGAGGAAGTTTCAGAGCAGCTTCGTAAAAGCGGTGCCTTTATCCCCGGAGTTAGGCCGGGAAAAGCAACGGAAAAGCGTTTAAGGTGGTATTTGTATCGGGTGACTGCGTTGGGTGCTTTGTTTTTAGGGATTGTTGCTGTTTTGCCCTCAGTTGTTCAGGGGATAACCAAGATATCTACTCTAAGTTTGGGAGGAACCGGAATTTTAATTGTTATTTCAGTTGTTTTGGAGTTAACCCGCTCGATTGAAAATCTCGTTCAAACCTATGAATACGAAACCTTTTAAAATAACAATTTTAGGACCTTCCGGTGGCGGCAAGGGAACCCAGGCGAAATTATTAGAAAAAAAATATGGCTGGAAGCATATTTCTGTTGGTGGTCTGTTTCGCCGACATATTGAAAATGAAACCGAGATTGGTCAAAAGGCAGATGAATATGTTATAAAAGGTGATTGGGTTCCAACCCCGTTGACTTTTAAGATGCTTGAACCGGTTTTAAAAAAGTTTTTAAAAACCGGTTTTATTTTAGACGGCTTTCCTCGATTACCTGACCAGCCGAAACTTTTAGATGATTTTTTAAATGAATACGATGGCGGACTGGATTTGGCGGTTCATATTGATATTCGTCCGGAAGTAATTATGGACCGCCGGAAAAAAGCTTGGCAAAAAGGGAAAAGCTTTTATGACCAGAAGCGTAAGGATGAAACAAAAAAGGCAATTAAATCACGAATAGACGAGTATAAAAAAACTATTGGTCCAATTTTAAGTTATTATCAAGGTAAGGGTATTCTCTTCCGAGTTGACGGTGAGCGTCCAATTGAGATAATTCATCAAGATATTATCGATAGGATTGAAAAGGATTTATGAATAAACATTTTCTTCAAGCCGGTCAAAGATTAGCTCGGGCTTTTTCTAAAACCTTAAAAGAAATAAAAGCCGGAGTCAGACTGTCCGAGGTTGAAGATAAGGCAGTGGAATATATTAAGATGGAAAAAGGTCAACCAGGGTTTAAGAGGGTTGATAATTATGATTGGGCAACTTGTATAAATATCAACGATGGAGTTGTTCACGGCGTTCCCAATGAGTTGAAAGTTAAGCCGGGAGATGTAGTTAGTTTGGATATGGGGTTGTTTTACCGCGGTTGGCATTCGGATATGGCCTATACTAAATTAGTTAAAAGTGACAAGTTTCAACCAGAGGCTGATGAGCCTTTGGCTCAAAAAGTGAAAAGTGAAGAAAATATAAGAAAGTTTCTTCAGATTGGGGAGGAGGCGTTGGAAGAGGCGATAAGACAGGTTAAACCTGGTAATCGGGTTGGGCATATTTCTAAAGCAATCGAAGAAATAATTACCGGGGCTGATTATCAGGTAATTCCAAGACTGACTGGCCACGGAATTGGTAGAAGATTACATCAAGAACCAATGATTCCCGGGTTTTTAACAGGGCCGATAGAAAAAACGCCTTTACTTGAGGAGGGAATGGGGTTGGCAATTGAAGTTATCTATACTCAAGGTAAGCCAAGGATTAAAACAGCTAAAGATGGCTGGACAATTACTACTCAGGATGGTAAAATATCAGCACTATTTGAGAAGACTGTTACAGTCACCAAAAATGGTGTTCAAATTATTACCCCATATTTATTTTGAGGGGTAAATTAAATTATGGCAGAAGAAAAAAAAGAAATTGAAGGGGTAGTCACTGAAGCACTGCCCGATACAAAATTCAGAGTTAATTTAAAGGACGAAGATCGAGAAATTATTGCTTATTTATCAGGGAAAATGAGAATGCATTATATTCGGGTTGTTCCTGGTGACGAAGTGGTAGTAGAAATGGGGCCTTATGATAAAGAAAGAGGGAGGATTATATACAGATTATGAAAGTACGATCAAGTATAAAAAAACTATGTCCGAAATGTAAAATTGTTTACCGTCGGGGTAAAAAATTTGTTATTTGTGAAAATCCGAAACATAAACAAAGACAAAAATGAAAATTATAGGTGTTAATATACCAGATGAGGAACGAGTTAAGTATGGCTTAACTTCTATTTACGGGATTGGCAGAAATAATGTTGAAGAATTATTAGCCAAAACTGATGTCGATCCCAATAAAAGGGTTAAGGATTTAACTAAAAAGGAAGCCAGCCGGTTAATTAAAGCTTTAGATGGTTTTGTGGTTGAGGGAGATTTAAAAAAAAGGATTAGAGATAACATTGCTCGTTTAAAAAAGATAAGGTCTTACCGCGGAATAAGGCATATTGTTGGTTTACCGGTTCGCGGTCAGCGGACAAAAACTAATGCTCGGACGGCAAAAGGTCCGGCTAAAACAGTAGGGGCTTTAAAGAAAGAAGATTGGGCAAAATTAGAAGAGCAGCAGCGTAAAGCAGGAGAAAAATAAAAATGGCCAATAAAAAAACAAACCAAGGACGTTTATATGTTCATGCCACTTTCAACAATACATTAGCGACGGTTACCAACCAGGAAGGGGAAGTGCTTGATTGGACTTCTTGCGGCAGGATGGGTTTTAAAGGAACGAGAAAATCTACGCCTTTTGCGGCAACTTCAACTATACAGGACGCTATTGGAAGAATAACAAATTTGGGTATAAGAAAATTAAGGGTTTATGTAAAAGGACCGGGTCCTGGTCGAGATGCGGCTTTAAGGGTGTTGAGAAATACCCCTCAGGTACAGGTTACTATGTTGTCTGATGTAACGCCGCTTCCTCATAACGGGCCGAGGCCGCCAAAGCAAAGGAGGGGTTAAAAAGAAAATGAAATTAGATAAAAAATGTCGATACTGTCGTCGGGAAGGTGAAAAGCTCTTTTTAAAAGGAGCTCGTTGTCATTCGACAAAGTGCCCGATAGATAAAAAGGGTGCTGTACCGCCGGGAGACCATGGTTTATCTTTCAGGAGACGTCTATCAGAATATGGTCATCAACTCCGCGAAAAACAGAAAGCAAAACGCTTATTTGGTGTTAATGAAAGACAGTTTAAAAAATATCTTAAAGAAGCTGAAGAAATAAAAGGCAATACTGCCTATGAATTAATGCGCCTTTTGGAAATGAGATTGGATAATGTTCTATATAGGGTAGGATTGGTTCCTTCTCGGTCAACGGCTAGACAGTTGATTGGTCATGGGCATGTATTAGTTAATGGTAATAAGTTAACTATTCCTTCTTATCAAGTAAAAATTGGAGATGAGATACGTTTAACAGAAACAGCCCAAAAAATGAATAAGATTGAGGAGTGGTTAAAAAGAGAAGGAAAAACAGCTGAATGGTTGCAAAGGAAAGGATTTATTGGTAAAGTCAAAAGGCAGCCAGAAAGGGAAGAAATGGTTTCAAGTATTGATGAGTCATTAATTATTGAGTATTATTCAAGATAAGGTCGAAGTTTCGACCAATAAAGGAGGTAAAATGTTAGATAACATCAGATTTTCAGTAGAAGGAAAAGAAGAGAAAGGAAATTGGGGCAAGTATGTGATTTCCCCATTACCGGCTGGATTTGGCCACACAGTTGGGCACAGTTTAAGAAGGACTTTATTAGGGGATTTTCCTGGAGCGGCTGCTTCAACGATTAAAGTTAAAGGAGCCAGCCATGTTTTTTCCACTGTAAAAGGTATTAAAGAGGATTTAGTGGAAGTGATGCTTAATGTTAAACAAATTAAGTTTGATTATCAGGGAGAAGAGCCAAAGGAGCTTAAGTTGAGTAAGAAGGGTCCGGGAAAAGTGACCGCGGGTGATATTACTTTACAGCCAAAAGTGAAAATTGCCAATCCAGATTTAGTTTTAGCAACTTTGGCTGATAAAAAAGCAGAGTTGGAAATGGAAATAACTGTTGTTTCTGGTGTCGGTTATCAGCCGGCAGAAGACCATGACCCGGAAAAACATGGGGTAATTGCTGTCGATTCAGTTTTTACTCCAATTGAGGCAGTTAATTATCAAGTTGAAAAAACAAGACAAGGGGAGAAATCAAATCTTGACCAATTGCAGCTTGAGATTAAAACGGATGGAACAATTGAACCAAGTCAGGCTTTAGATAAGGCGGCCGGAATTTTGGTTGAAGTATTTAGTCAAATTATTGAACCAAAAGGAAGAGCCAAAAAGAAAAAAGAGAAGAAAAAGCCTAATAAAAATTATGACTTGATGATCGAGGAAATTGAAGAAATTCCTTTAAGATTGTCTAATGCTCTTAAAAAGGGAGGATATAAAACAGTTAGCGACTTATCTAAGGCGAGTCCGGAAGATATTAAAGAAGTAAGGAATGTAGGCAAAAAGTCTATTAAACTGCTTAAAGAAGTCATGGCTGAAATGGGAGTGGAATTTGGGGCTTAAAAGGAGGTAGTGACTATGAGACATAGGAAAAGCGGAAGAAAACTAGGCAGAGATACAGCTCATCGAAAAGCTTTATTTATAAATTTAGCCCGAAGTTTTTTTAGTAATCAAGGTAAAGTTACTTCTACTTTAGCTAAACTAAGAGCAGTTCAGCCGAAAATTGAAAAAATGATAACTCTGGCTAGAAAAGCGGATTTAGTTTCCCGGCGCCGGCTTTATCGATATTTTCAGGATCAGGACTTTGTAAATCAGGTTGTTGAGAAGTTTGGCAAGAAGCTGGAAAAAAGTCCGGGGGGATATACAAGAATAGTTAAGTTAAAAAAAAGGCGTGGAGATAACGCGACGGTCGCCCGTCTTGAGTTAGTCAAATGAAAACAACACAATTAAAAAAAGAAGAAATCAAAAGAGATTGGCATGAAATAGATTTAGCCGGCCGAACTTTGGGCCGGGTTGCAACAGAAATTGCTAGTCTTTTGATTGGAAAGCACAAGCCGGAATATACGCCGCATTTAGATTGTGGAGATTATGTTGTTGCCCTTAATTCCAGTAAAATTAAAGTCAGCGGTAAAAAACGGGAAAATAAAATTTATAACCGCCATACGGGTTATATGGGCGGTTTAAAGTCAATTAATTTTGATAAATTAATGAAAAAAGATTCGAGACAGGTTATAAAGCTGGCAGTAAAAAATATGCTCCCCAAAAATAAGCTGCGTAAACAGCGGCTGAAAAGGTTAAAAGTTTTTGAAGAAAAGGAACATCCTTATGGCGAAAAGTTCAACTAAAAAATCAAAAACTAAATATACTTATGCAGTTGGTAGACGTAAGAAATCAACGGCAATAGTGAGATTATTTACCGGTAAGGGAAAATTGGAAGTAAACGAGAAATCAATAGCTGATTATTTCCCGGGCAGAATAAATAAGCATTTTTATACTCAACCCTTTGAAGTAACCAACACTGAAGGTAAATATCATGGCAGTATTTTAGCTCGTGGTGGTGGAAAGAAAAGCCAGCTGGAAGCGGTTGTTTTAGCAATTAGTCGAGCTTTAGAAAAAATTGACCGTGAGAAATTCCGTCCGTCTCTTAAAAAGGCGGGTTTGCTGACAGTTGACGACCGGGTTAAAGAAAGAAGCAAACCTGGTCAGGCCGGTCGTGCGCGTGCTAAAAAACAGTCTCCAAAACGATAAAGTCATCCTGAGTTTTTTTTCTTTGTCATCTTGTGCTTTTTATTCGTCATCCTGAGCGGTAGCGAAGGATCCCCTCAAACTTAGAACTTAGT
>CAYSLZ010000001.1:35033-55220 GCA_964432015.1 uncultured Gammaproteobacteria bacterium
ATCCTGAGCGGTAGCGAAGGATCCCCTCAAACTTAGAACTTAGTTTTTTCAGGGGGATTCTTCGGAGTACCTCAGAATGACGCAGTATTGTCCACTGAAAGTATTTCTTCGTCGTACTGAGCCCTTTTTATTCGTCATCCTGAGCGGTTAAGCGAAGGATCCCCTCAAACTTAGAACTTAGTTTTTTCAGGGGATTCTTCGGAGTACCTCAGAATGACGCAGCAGGTCAGCTGTTGTCTTTGATGAATTTTTGAAAAGATCTATTATATGTTTTTTCCGCCTGGTTAGAAAAACAGCAGGCAGGTAGTTCTTGCCGTGATAAATGGTACTGGAGGCACTCACAGCATTTGCCCTTTCGGGAACAAGGCTGATAAGTACAGGGACAGTCATTTAAATTTTCTTTTATATTTGGACATTCCATAGACTAATTATATAGTCAGAGAGTCAGAATTCAAGACTATTTTGGTTAAACGAGTTGGCGTCGAATTGATTCGGCCAGATTAACAAGGAGGACATAGGGAATGGTTTCGGCAATTTCAGAAGACTTTGAAATAGTGTTTGGGTCAGTGGATTGGTTTGAAAAAACGGTAACCTGATCGCCGATTTGAGCATCGGGCACATTAGAAAGATCGATGATAGTTAAATTCATACAAACGCGTCCAACAATTGGGCAAAATATGTTCTTGACTTTGACGACGCCGCGATTAGACAGCCGTCGGTCTAAACCTTCGTAATAGCCTAAGGGGAGAATACCCAGCTTTGTTTTACTTTTAGTTTTATAAGTTCCTCCATACCCGACAAAAGAGTTAGGAGGAACGGTTTTTGTTTGGGCAAGGTGGGTAATAAGTTTTAAAGCGGGATTTAATTTAGCCGTTAAATTTTTGTGTTCTTTACTGTTTGGGGGGAAGGGGGTTAAACCGTAAAGTCCTAGTCCTGGACGAATAAGATTAAATTCCGGATCGTTGGTGATAATTGACCCGGATGTAGCTTCTATGTGTTTCCATCGGAATTTTATGCCTTCTTGTTCAAATGTTTTTATCACCTGTTTAAAAGTTTTAATCTGGTTTTGAGAAAAACTTTTGTTCAATTCACTGGATTGGCTAAGGTGGGAGTAAATGCCGGAAATCTTCAGGTTTTTTATTTTTTTTAATTTTCTGGCAAAGTCTCTTGCCTGATTTGGCTGAACACCCAGCCGGCCCATTCCGGAATCAATTTTAATGTGGACTTCCGCCCTTGGTTGAAATCGGGCAATTACTTGAGCAGTTTCCAAATCATAAACAGGTAAGCAGTAATCTATTTTGGGGCCAATTTTGAAATTCCGGGGATTAGTGTAGCCAATCAGCAAAGGTTTAGTTTTAATTTTTGCTTTTTTCAGCTCATAAGCCTCATATAGACTGTCAACGGTTATAAAGGCTGGATTAAGTTTTTTGTCAACTAGATCGGCGACTGTCTTTATTCCATGGCCGTAAGCATTACTTTTTAATACCGGCGCCAGCCTTTTATGAGGATTATTTTTTTGGAAATACCGGAAATTATTTATTAAGGCCTTTTCACTAACTTCTATTAAATTTAAAGTCTGGTATTCGCGCCTTAATAAACCCTTGAATATTTTTTTTAGCATTTATTGAGTAATTTCTTCAACTTCTTTTTTTCCTTCTTCCATTTCTTCAGCTTGTTCGGCATCTCTTTCTAAAAGCAGGGCTTGAAATTCTCCCACATGCTCTTTTTCTTCTTTGGCGACATCCATCAATACTTTTTTAATTTTTGGATCATTTGCATCTTCAGATAATTGTTCATATAAATTTATCGCATCTAGTTCAGCAATTATTCCTAAACGTAAAATTTGAAGGTCATTTTTTGGTGATTTAGCTAGCATTTTTATCCACCTCCTTTCAAGCGGCATATTTTTGCCTTGATTAACTTTTAAATGTTATATAATACTAACATGCTCGAAATAAAAAATCTAACCGTTTCCGTTCAAGGGGAAATAATTTTAAGGGATCTTAATTTGCAAGTCCCGGATAAACAAACGGTTATTTTGTTTGGGCCGAATGGAAGCGGAAAGTCGAGTCTTTTTGAAACTATAATTGGCTTGTCTAAATACCAAGTTGAACAAGGTTCAATTGTTTTTAACAATCAAGATATTACTTCCCTCTCAATAGATGAGCGTCATAGTTTAGGTTTGGCAATGATGTTTCAACAGCCTCCTAAAGTAGAAGGAGTTAGGTTGAAAGATCTTGTTGATCATGCTTTTCAACTTCGAGGAGGCTTAGAAAAAAGGGCCGAAAGATTAAATGTAAAAGAATTTTTAGAAAAAGGAATAAACCAGGGACTATCTGGCGGAGAACAAAAAAGATCTGAACTTTTTCAATTGTTAGTAGATGACCAAGCAGGATTTTATCTTTTCGACGAACCGGATTCCGGAGTTGATTTAGAGAATATGGTTTTAATCGGCAAAGTTATTAACGAGTTAGTCAAGAATAAAACGGGATTATTAATAACCCATACCGGAGATATTTTAGATTACGTTCAGTCAAATATAGCTTATGTAATGATTGATGGTAGGATAGTTTGTTCGGGAAATCCAAAAAATATTCTTGATCAGATTAAAGATCAAGGCTACTCTGCTTGTTTTGATTGTCAGAAAGAGGGGCCGGATGAATAATATACCTGATATTATCAAACAATCCGGCTTAAATTTTAGCGAAAGGATGTTTGTTATTGCTAATGATAAATATTTTTCTTCTTTTGGAGACTACGATTGGGCAGAAACAGAATCAATAAAAAAGGTAGCTGAAAATAAACTAAAACCTTATTCCTGGCAGTTAGTAAAACCAAAACAAGATAAAGTAACCCATCAAGTTTATTCAGCCTCACAAAATCTCGGCTATTATATTCGGTCAAGAAAAGGGGCTAACGCGGTGGCGCCGATTAATACTTGCTATGTTATTTCCCAACCAGACTTTAAACAAAATGTTCATAACGTTATTGTTGCCGAAGAGGGTTCTAAATTGCAGATATTGACCGGTTGTACAGCTGATCATCAGATGCCGATGAATATTCATAACGGAGTTACAGAAATATATGTTAAAAAAGACGCCCAGGTTATTTTTACAATGGTCCATGCTTGGTCGAAAAGCAGTGAGGTTTATCCAAGAACGGCTGTTAATGTAGAAAAAGGAGGAAAATTTGTCTCCAATTACTTAATTTTTGATCCGATATCAAAGTTGGAAACTAATCCAAAAGTTTATTTAAATGGTGAAAGTTCCAAAGCAGTATTAAAATCGTTTATCTACTCTCACCCGGAGTCAAAAATTAATTTGGCCGGCGAAATTCACTTGAATGCTCAGCAAACACGAGGTGAAATTGAAACCCATGCAGTTGTAGGCGGCGGTAATACAATTACCCGGGGAACACTTTTTGGACGAGCAGAGGGAATCAGAGCTCATTTAGAATGCAGTGCGATTGTTTTGACCCCGGACTCAACCTTTCAGACAATTCCGGCTTTGAGGTCGGAGCTGGATAATTTAGATATGTCTCATGAAGCATCTATCGGCAAGATATCTAATGACCAGATTGAATATTTACAATCTCGAGGAATAAGTAAGGATAAGGCCAGACAGATGGTTGTTCGTGGTTTTATTGACAAGTCTGTTGGTGATTTGTCTCCGCTTGTTCAGACTAAAATTAACCAAATACTTGCTAAAACAGCAAAAGGTTTTTAGAATATGAAAGATAAAGGGGGTGGTAAATTATGAATTTAATAGAATTAACTTCCGACAATTTTGAGGAGGAAGTATTGCAATCAGAAAAACCAGTTCTAGTTGACTTTTGGGCTCCATGGTGTGGACCTTGTCAAGTTCTAGGACCGGTAATTAAAGAGTTGGCTAAAGAATTAGGCGATAAGGCAAAAGTCTGCAAATTAAACGTAGATGAAAACCAGCAATTAGCAGCCGAATATGAGGTTCAGGGTATTCCGACAGTGGTTGTTTTTAAAGACGGTGAACCCCAAAAACGTCTTGTCGGCATTCAACCAAAAGAAGAATACATTAACGCTGTTGAGTAATTTGTCGGGGATGCCGGACTTGCCGCGCCCGCCATCGCTAGCCGCTCAGGCGTTGCGGGCGGGAACCGGCGATCCTTAGTTTTGTCGGGGTGGCCGGACTTGAACCGGCGGCCTTTCGCACCCCATGCGAACGCGCTAGCCTCTGCGCCACACCCCGAACTTCTTATTATACATACCAATATAATTATACCAATCTAAGTTTAAAATTTCATTCAACAAATAATTATTTTTCATAATGCGCGATCGCGCAATGTGAAAAATATGATATTATAAAAATATGGCTTTTAATAATGCAAAAGTTCCTTATGGATATTCTTCTGTTTCTTTTAAAGATTCAATTATTTTAGGTCTTCTTTTGTGGGTGGATGTCGTCGCCCATATGCGTGATTTTTGCAGAGGAAATAGGGTTCCTATTCAAGACTACCCTTTTCAATTTTTTAATGATTATCTGGAAGAATTAGAAGAAAAAAAAGCTACTCAAATTAGTTCTTATTATCAATTGAGAAGAAACAAAGTGTTTAAGGTTAAAAATAATGAAAAAATAGAAATAAATTTAAATAGCCAGTGGTGGCAAACTTTATTTAATTTAAAATTCCGATACTTTGTAGCACCTGAAAAGTGGGATAGACATTGGACTATTGTTACTTACGACATTCCAGAAAACCAAAAAGACGTTCGTCGCGATATTAGAAAATTATTGAGTCAGTTAGGATTTGTTTTATTTCAAAGGTCTGTTTGGATAACCATAAATGATGTGGAGAGTTATATAAAGAAAACAATGGTAAATTTTGAATCTAGTATATTTTGCTTTAAAGCTAGAAATCTATTTGAAGAAAAAGATGACCAGATAATAAAAGACCTGTTTAAACCCCCTCAG
Organism: uncultured Gammaproteobacteria bacterium; assembly: GCA_964432015.1. Taxonomy (GTDB): domain Bacteria; phylum Patescibacteriota; class Microgenomatia; order UBA12405; family JAHJSD01; genus CAYSLZ01. The sequence continues at coordinate 39,977 of CAYSLZ010000001.1, forward strand.
CTTGAAGATCAATACAAAAAATTTATTGGAAAGGCTGAACGTTTATTAAGTTCTTCTAATAAATCAACAAAAGTGAAATTAATTCGTAGTTTCCCGGAATTAATATTGGCGGATAAAGGCGTACCTTCTGAATTTTTTGATAATGAACAAATAAGGAATGATTTATGGGACATTACCAGGAAACTTCAAATGTCTGTTATGTAAAATAATTATTTTTCATTATGCGCGATCGCGCAATGTGAAAAGTTTAAATAAGGGGTTGTTTTTTCGGCTGAAATATGGTTGAATTAAAAGTAAGTAAAATGGCGAAAAAGAAGAAAAGTGCTAAGAACAAAGAACAAAAGCAGAAGTTGGAGGCGGTTAAGAATGCGATGGATCAAATTGAAAAGCAATATGGAAAAGGGGCAATAATGAAGATGGGTGATAGACAGGAAAGGATGGATGTAGAAAGTATTTCAACCGGTTGTTTACCTTTGGACATTGCTCTTGGTGTTGGAGGAGTTCCACGCGGGAGAATTGTCGAAATATTCGGTCCGGAAGCTTCTGGAAAAACAACTTTAATCCTTCATATTATTGCTGAAGCTCAAAAAAATAATGGGGTAGCTGCTTTTGTCGATGCCGAACATGCAATGAATCCCCAGTGGGCAAAGACAATCGGGGTTAATTTAGAGGATTTATTGATTTCACAGCCGGATACAGGTGAGCAGGCATTGGAAATCGTAGAGACTTTAGTTCGTTCTGGAGGTTTAGATTTGATAGTTGTGGATTCAGTTGCTGCTTTAGTTCCAAAGTCTGAAATTGAAGGTGAAATGGGCGATGCTCAAGTTGGCGTTCAGGCGAGATTAATGTCTCAGGCGTTGAGGAAATTAGCCGGGGCTATAAATAAGACTAGTACTTGTTTAATTTTTACTAACCAAATTCGGCATAAAATTGGAGTCTTTTTTGGCAATCCGGAGACTACATCAGGTGGGTTAGCTTTAAAGTTTTATTCATCGGTTAGAGTTGATTTACGTCAAAGGAAAAAAATCAAGGACTCTGATGGCGAGATTGCTGGTTCTTTGCACCGGGCGAAAGTAATAAAAAATAAAATTGCTTCACCGTTTAAGGAAGCAGAATTTGAAATTTACAATGATCAAGGAATATCCTGGGAGTCGGGATTAATCGAGGCTGGGGAAAAGTATGAAGTAGTAAAAAGAAGCGGTTCTTATTATAAGTATGGAGAAGATGAAGGTAAGACGTTAGGTCAAGGAAAAGAAGCGGCGATTGAGTTTTTGGCTGAAAATCCTAAAGTTGCCCAAAAAATTGAAAAGGAAATTCACCAGGCAGTAAAGAAAAAAGCTTCTTCTTAACCTTAAACTTTTTAGGCCTTCATGATAAAATATACCGACCGGGGATTAATTTAATAATTATAAAAAGGAGAATAAAATGATAAATTTTGCAAAAATTTTTGGACAACCAAAAGAGAAAGACTTAAAAGAAAAAAAAGCTGAGCCTTCAGTGGAAGAAAGTAAATTAGCGGAATTAGTAGATGAGCTGAAAGAAAGAGAACGTGAACTTGACAAACGGCTTGAGGCTATGGATGAACGGGAACGTTATTTACGAGAGAAAGAATCCCGTTTGGAAACCAAAGAAGAAAAAGTAAATAAATTAGAAAAGAAACTAAAGGCCTTAATTGACCGGGAGGAAAATAAATTAGAAGAATTAGCGGATTTAACCAAAGATGAGGCCCGAGAAAGGTTAAAAGAAAAAACAGAAAAGCATTTAATTGAGTGGAAAGCAAAAAAGATTCAAGAAACTGCTGAGGTTATAAAAGCGGAAGAAGATGAATTGGCTCAAGAAATAGTTTTAGATGCTATTCGCCATGGAGTTGTTGATTGGGTGGCTGAGTATACAGTTTCTACAATTCAGCTGGAAAATGAGGATATTAAAGGAAGAATCATTGGCCGTGAAGGCAGAAATATTCGAGCTTTTGAAAAAGAGACTGGTGTGGACTTAGAGCTGGATGAAACAAATACGGTTCGCTTATCATCTTTTGATCCGGTGAGGAGAGAAATTGCTAAAAAGTCTTTACAAAAGTTAATTAAAGATACCCGAATTCAACCATCAAGAATTGAGGAGATTGTTGCCCAGACCAAAAAGCAGATGGAAAAAACCTTAATGGAAGAAGGTAAAAGAATTTGTCAAGAAGTCGGTGTTTATCATTTACCAGCTGACCTTGTTCGTTTAATTGGTAAGTTTAAGTATCGATTTTCTCAGGGTCAAAATTTAGCTCAACACACAATTGAAGAAACAAAAATTGGTGTTCAAGTTGCCAATGAGCTGAATGCAGATGTTAAAACAGTCAGATTAGGTTGCTTACTTCACGATATTGGTAAAGTAATTGAAGAAGAAGGCAGTCACGTTAGTTTAGGTGTTGACTTACTGAAAAGATATCAATTACCGGAAGAAGTAATTGCGGCAGTTGGTGAACATCATGAGGATAAACCTTTTACCAGTCCGGAGTCAATTATTGTTTGGATTGCTGATGCCGCTTCTGGTTCTCGCCCAGGTGCTCGGTATGAGGCACATGAAAAATATTTGGAACGGATGGAAAACATTGAGGAAATAGTTAATTCTTTTCAGGGGGTCAGAGATGTAGCTTGTTATCAAGCTGGTCGAGAAGTGCGGGTAATGGTTGATCCTGAGAAGATCTCCGATAATCAGCTGACTGTTTTAGTTCATGATATAGCTAAACAATTAGAAGAAGAAACCAAATGGGCGGGTCAAATCAAGGTGACTGCAATTAGAGAGAAACGAGAAATAGCTAAATCACCGATTGACAAAAACAATATTTCCCACTAGAATGATAATAGTTAACGAATTTCAAGATGGAAGGAGGTGAAGATAAATGACTAAAAGAGAAATGATAGACATAATTGCTAAGAAAACAGGCTTAACTAAAAAAGCTTCTCGTGAAGCCTATGAAACAATTTTTGATGAAATTACCAAGGCTTTAAAGAGAGGTGAAAAAGTAAAGTTATTTGGCTTCGGTGTGTTCTTCACAAAGTTATTTAGTTCTAAAGAAGTAAAGCCAATTGGCGGCGGGCCGAAGAAGAAGATTCCGGCAAGACGAATGCCGAGATTTAGACCCGGTACGGCTCTTAAGAGAGCAGTTAAGTAAGAAAGTAATCAGCAAAGTCCAGCCCCGGAACATCGGGGCTGGGTTGCTTTAGAAAAGAATGAATAACAAACCTATTTTAGTTTCCGAATTAAAAAAATATTATCAAGTTCATCAAAAACAACCAGGTTTATTAGGATCTTTGAAATCTTTAGTTAAACGTGAGTATGAAACGGTTAAAGCGGTTGATAATATCAGCTTTGAAATTGAACAAGGAGAGTTAGTTGGCTTTATTGGACCAAATGGAGCTGGAAAAACAACTACTTTAAAGTGTTTATCGGGATTATTATATCCTGATGATGGTCAGGTTTCAGTTTTGGATTATAACCCCTGGGATAGAAAGAGTGAGTTTTTAAAACAAATTTCGTTTGTTATGGGGCAGAAGAATCAATTATGGTGGGATTTACCGCCAATTGAAACATTTGTTCTTAATAAGGAAATTTATGAAATAGAAGACAATATCTTTGATGAAAATTTGGATGAATTGGTTGAACTTCTTGAAGTTGAAGAAATTATAAATACCCAGACTAGGAAACTTTCCTTGGGTCAAAGAATGAAATGTGAATTAATTGCTTCTCTGATTCACCAGCCAAAAATACTTTTTCTTGACGAACCGACAATTGGATTAGATGTGGTAATGCAAAAGAAGATTCGTGAATTTGTAAAAATATATAACAAGCGTCATCAAGCAACGATAATTTTGACTTCCCATTATATGGGTGATGTTCAAGAATTAGCTGACCGGGTGATTATTATTGATAAGGGAAAAATTGTTTTTGACGGTAAACTTGAAGAAATTACCAGAAAGCATACCGACCATAAAATAATAAGCGTAACTTTTTCCCGGAATGTTACCGAGAAAGGGCTTCAGGAAATCGGCGAGATTAAAGAGTTTAATTTTCCAAAAGCTCAGATTAAAGTCAAGCGTGAAGTTGCTTCTTTAGCCGCTTCTGAATTATTAAAAAAATTTCCGGTTGCCGATTTAAATATAGAACAGCCGCCGATTGAAGACATAATTCGGGAGTTATTTACTCATAAGGATTATAGTTAATCAATGAAAAAGTACCTTAAAGTAATCAAAGTCAGCTTTATGGAATATTTCATATATCGGGTCAATTTTTTACTTTGGCGTTTTAGAAGCGTTGTTTCTTTTTTAACTTTAATATTTTTTTGGCAGGCAGTCTACGGCGCTCGGAATGACGTTTTTGGCTACCAAAAAACACAAATGCTCACTTACGTAGTCGGCATTTCGGTTTTAAAAGGAGTTATTCTTGGCGGCCGGACAGCCGACCTTGCCGGTTTAATTAAAAGCGGTGAATTAATTAACAAATATCTCCTCCGTCCCTGGAATGTTATTTTAACTTGGTTTTTTAAGAGTTTAGCCGATAAAATTCTAAATTTATTATTTATAATAATTGAGATTTATTTATTAACTAAACTTTTGAATCTGCCAATTTATTTTCCTCAAAATAACTACCATTTAATAATTTTTCTGTTACTGAGTTTTTTAGCCCTCGGTTTGAATTTCTTAATTAATTATTTATTATCTTGTTTAGGCTTTTGGGTTGATAACGTTTGGGCTCCTCGGTGGTTATTTGGGATTATATTTACCGAATTTTTGGCCGGCACTTTTTTCCCTTTGGATATTCTGCCTAAGCCGGTTTTCCAAGCAGTTAAACTTACGCCTTTTCCATATTTAGTATATTTTCCTTTACAGGTTTATTTAGAAAAAGTTAGCTTGCTTGGCGGCTTGAAAGCTTTTTTAATTTTAACGGTTTGGACGGCAATTTTTGTTGTAATTGTTAAAAGGGTTTGGAAAAAAGGGTTAAAAGACTATACTGCCTATGGTGGATAAACTAAAAAGATATACAAAAGCGTTTTGGCTGATGGCCAAAATGGTAATTTTACCGGATTTAATGCAGCCGAGCGCGGCAATTTTATTTATTATTGGCAAAGTTGCCCGGTTTGGCTTTTATTTTGTCTTTTTGTATTCAATTCTTTCCGGCATAGACAGTTTTGCTGGTTACACTAGAGTTGAAGTTATCTGGTTTTTTCTAGTTTTTAACTTAATTGATGCCTTAATACAGTTTCTTTTCCGAGGGGTTTATCACTTTCGCCCCTTGGTAATTTCAGGCAATTTTGATTTAGAACTTTTAAAGCCCTTGCCCTCTTTTTTTAGACCGTTGTTCGGCCACATTGACATTATGGATTTTATAACCTTAATTCCTTTGACCGGTTTTTCGATTTGGTATGTAATTACACACAATCTGGCTTCCGGGTGGGGAAGTATAATCAGTTTTTTAATTTTAATTACCGCTAGTCTTTTAATTGGTTTTGCTTTTCATCTTCTAGTTTGCTCTATTTGCATACTTACTACCGAAATTGACCATTTGGTTTGGGTTTATCGGGATTTAACTTCCGTTGCCCGGTTTCCAACCGACATTTACCGGGGACTAATGCGTTTTTTGATTACCTTCCTAATTCCGGTAGTTTTGTTAATTACTTTTCCGGCCAAAGCCATGCTCGGCTTGCTTTCACCCTGGCAGGTTGGATTATCGTTGTCAATCAGTTTAATTCTTTCCGGCTTATCATTGAAATTTTGGTATTGGTCGCTTAAACATTATACCTCCGCCAGTAGTTAAAAAAGCCAATTAAAATTGTTTTGTCTGTAAGTTGTTGGAATTCAGCTTAATATACCTTTGCTTATGACTACTCCGGTTGAAAAAAGTACTGTACCGATAGCTATTGTCGAAAGACGGGGGGTACCGGTAATGATGCCTTGTAATATACGCAATAATAATGTGTGTGATAAATAAATTATATATGAATATTTGCCGATTAATTTTAAAAAATCATATTTGAATATTTTTTTAGTGAAAATTTTCCTACTATAGAAAATTAAAATTAAGGTTGCTCCGGTGGCATATATAATTATCGGCAGGCGGATAAAACTTGTTGCATATATAATATTTTTGGTTTTGTTAAGTATTTTATGAGTATCAAATATTGTCCAAAATAATGAAGAGAAGGTAAGGGGGATTAAAATGAATTTAAAGATTTTATTTTCTTGTATCTTTTTTAAGTTAATGCTAGCTAATAAGGTTCCAAACAAAAAATAGAATATCCAATTAATTAAAAGTCTGTATTGGAGTTGGTCATTAATAAGGAAATTATGATAATCGGCCGTTCTTGTTGAAAAAATACGGATTAATAAGAACCATATGGCTTGAATTCCCCCAGAGGCTAAGACCAAAGTTAATAGACGATAGTTTTTTTTAATTTTTGGTAAAAAAGAAAAGATTAAATAGAATTGAAATATTAAAGGAATAAAGTATAAATGATAGTCAGAGTTTCCCCAGAAAATATTTTTCCCAACATTTATGTCCTTATAAAACCAGGTGTTACTGATTTGAAAAGTGATTAAAAAAATAACTGACCATATAAAATAGTGGGGGAAAAGTTTTTTTATTCTAGACTGTAAAAATTTTGTTGGTGAAAGATTAGGGTGAAGATATTTTTGAGATAGTCCGTAACCGGAAAGAATTAAAAACGCGGGTACACTGAATCGGCAGACTTGATTAATGGTAATAAATAATAAGCGAAATGGACTGGAAGTATATATACTTTCAGGGAATAAAGATAGGGTGTGCAAGATAATTACTGCACTGATTGCAATTGCTTTGATTTTATAACTATTTTGTTTTGATAAAGGTATTTGTTTTTCAGACACAGTTTATAGTGTAACAAATGAAATTTAAACATTAAATTTCATTTGTTTTTTTATCTTAGTTTACATTTTCTTCTTGTTCTTTGTATAATTAGACTATGAGTTTATCAATAGGGATTGTGGGATTGCCGAATAGTGGGAAGTCGACACTTTTTAATGCTTTGCTTGGTCGTCAGGTAGCCAAGGCGGAGAGTTATCCTTTTTGTACAATTGACCCGAATACCGGTGTTGTTGAAGTGCCGGATCAGCGGTTGGATAAAATTGCTGAAATTGTTCAACCAAAAGATAAAGTGCCGGCGGCAATTGAATTTGTTGATATTGCCGGATTGGTTAAGGGGGCTCATCAAGGAGCCGGTTTAGGCAACCAATTTTTATCTCATATTCGTGAAGTGGATGCAATCTTGTATCTTTTACGTGATTTTGATGGGTCAATTCCTAAGGCTGGATCGGTCAGCCCCAAAGTTGATTATGAAGTACTGCAAACGGAGTTAATTTTAAAGGATTTAGAAACTTTGCAAAAAATTGCGGAAAAAAAGCCGAAAGATGACCAGGAAAAAGAAAACAAGAAATTAGCCGAAAAATTAATACCAGGTTTGGAAAGAGGGGCTTCTGCCGTTGATATTCAGTTGACTGAAAAAGAAGAGGAGTTATTAAAGGATTTCTTTTTATTGACTTTTAAGCCTTATATGCGAGTAATTAATGTTAATGAAGAAGCTGATTTTGATGATAAGAAAAAGGAATATCAGGAAATTGACCCGATTATAACTTCAGCTAAGTTTGAAGCGGATTTAGTTAAACTTCCTGGTGATGAAAAAGAAGAGTTGTTGGGGGATGAATATCAGTCAACATTGGATAAAATAATTACCCGCGGATATCAGATTTTGAATTTGATAACTTTTTATACGATAAAAGGCGGTAAAGAAGCTAGGGCCTGGCCGATTACGCAGGGTTCAGAAGTAATTAAAGCGGCGGATTTAGTTCACACTGATTTTGCCGAAAATTTTGTTCGGGCAGAAGTTGCGGAGTATAAAGACTTTATAAAATATGGCGGTTGGTTATCAGCAAAAGAGAAGGGTAAAGTGAGAACAGAAGGCAAGGATTATTTTGTTAAAGACGGCGATATAATAGAATTTAAGATATAACGCAGACTAAAGTCTGCTATTACAAAACGTAGTAGCAAGCTTCAGCTTGCAGTTTGTTGATTTCAAAAACTGACAATGGATAAACTATTAGTTATTTGTGGGCCGACGGCAATCGGCAAAACCTCAACAGGAATTAAGTTGGCCAAAAAATTTAATGGTGAAATAATATCGGCGGATTCAAGACAAGTTTACAAGGGTTTAGATATCGGTACCGGAAAAGACATTGAAAATTCTTCAATTTTCAATTTTCGATTTTCAATTAGGGATTTTGAAATTGGCAATTATAAAATTGACGGTGTTCCTGTCTGGCTTTTGGATATGGCTTATCCTGATCAACAAGTAACGGTAGCTGATTGGTTAAAAGGAGCAAGAAAGGTTATTGAGAAATTAGATAAAGAAAATAAATTACCGGTTGTTGTCGGAGGGACTGGGTTTTATATAAAAGGCCTAGTTGAAGGAATTGATACTTTAGGTATAAAGCCGAATGACAATTTACGAAAAAAACTTAATCAATGGCCGGTGGCTGAACTTCAAAAAAAATTAAAAAAAATTGCTCCCGATGTTTTTAAAAAATTAAATCGGTCGGATAAAAATAATCCCCATCGGTTGATAAGAAAAATTGAAATAGCTCAAGCTAGAAAGACAAATCAGGTTAAAAAAAATAAATATGCTAATGGGGTGTCAAGGGATGTTTTAAAAATTGGATTAAAAGCGCCCAAGCAGGTTATTTATAAAAGAATAGATCAACGAGTTAAGGCCAGGCTGGATCAGGGGCTTTTAGAAGAAATTAAAAATTTGCTTGAAGAAGGGTATGATTGGGATGACCCGGGATTGAATACATTGGCCTATAAAGAGTTTGAAGCCATATTCGCTCCGGGAGCGGAAATATCCACGCTTCTAGAGCGTAGAATAAAAAAGTGGAAATTTGATGAGCATGGTTATGCCCGGAGGCAGTTAACCTGGTTTAAAGCCGATGACCAGATTAATTGGTTTGATATTACAGAAAATAACCGGCTTGACGATTTGAATGAATTAGTTCATAATTGGATTAATAATGAATACTCCAAAAAAAATAAAAAAAGTTGATATTAGTCACCGGACTATTATATTCGCAGTTCTTTTTTTACTTGGTCTTTGGTTTTTATATCAAATCCGTGAAATTTTATTAGCTTTGTTTATTTCGATTATTTTAATGGGGTCGCTGAACCCTACTATTAAAAAACTAGAGAAAGCCGGGATTCATCGGATTATGTCTATTTTAATTATTTATTTGTTTATTTTGGCAATTTTAGGCGGATCAATTGCGGGGATAGTTCCCGCTTTAGTTGAACAAACAGATAGTTTAGTAAAAACTTTATTGGAATTAGAAGGCAAACTTACTTTTTGGGGAATTCCAATTATTAATCTGGGACCAGAATTGCAAGGCCTGGGTAATTTACCGGCTCGAATAATCAGGGCGGTAGTTGTTTTTGCTTCTAATTTGGTTTCATTGTTGACGATTTTGATTATCACTTTTTATCTTTTGCTTGAACGTAAAAAACTTGACAAATATTTATCCTTTTTATTTAAAGCTGAAGGTCATCAAAGAGCTGATAGATTAGTTGACCGTTTAGAAGAAAGACTGGGAGGTTGGGTAAGAACGCAATTATTTCTAATGACAGTTGTTGGCTTACTAACCTATATTGGTTTAAGAATATTAGGTTATAAATACGCTCTGCCCTTATCAATTATTGCTGGTTTGTTGGAAATTATCGTTTATGTTGGCCCTCTTTTTTCAGCTGTTTTAATCGGGATAGTTGGATTTATAACCTCGCCGATGTTGGGTATTTTAGGAACCGCCTGGCTGGTTATTGTCCAGCAGCTGCAAAGCAATATTTTGGTACCGGTGACGATTGAAAAATCACTCGGAGTCAACCCGCTGGTAACTATATTATCTTTAGCTGTTGGCTTTGAAGTAGCTGGAATTAAAGGTGCAATTTTGTCAATTCCGGTTTATTTAACTTTAGAAGTCATCTTTTTTGAGTTTCTTCCCTTTAAAAGAAAAAAACAGGGTGAGTAAGCCAGATTCTGTTTAAAATAGTTCATTTATCTAAGCTCTCTACCTAGCCTTTGGGGAAGGCACCCAAGCTGTTTTGAGATTGCTCAAGGGAGGGTTGCCTCGTTTCACCCGGTCGAGACTTCGACCGACTCGTCTCTGTGGCCCTATCTCTTCCCTGCCTTCTTGAGTCTGGACTTTCCTCCCCGCAGCTGCGGGGCGAACTATCTCACCCTGTTTTGTCCCATATTATACCATAATAAATGTTATTACTCAGCTTTAACAAATTTAAACATCTTTGTTTGACAGTCAGGACAAGCTGCTTTAACATAGGGACGTCCATTTTTAGCCGTACCGTGTTCAACATTGAAGTCTTCGACTTCTTTTTTTTCACGGCACTTGACACAATAAAAGGTCATTATTCTGTTTCACCTCCTTTCTTAAGGCAGGAGTTACTAACAGGCACAATATATCACATTTCAGGTATAGAATGCAAGCTTTAACTGCTTGTTGACAGAGAAGAACGGTAAATTGTAGAATCAACTTAAGGTGCAAATAGAAATAATTTTGATTGTTGTTGTTGTCTGGAATTTAACATTGTCTTATTTATTATGGCGGATAGCTAGGGAAATTCGTTATTTGAACCAAGGGTTGGATAAGAAAAACCTAATGGAAATTCTGGATGGTCTGCAGGCAGTTAAGAAGCGAATAGAGAAAATAGAAAAAGAAAGTGACTTTTATTTTCAAAAAGCAGGTTTAGTTAAATTTAATCCCTTTGCAGAATTAGGTGGAGATCAAAGTTTTTCTTTGGCCTTGCTTGATGATAATAATCAAGGTATAGTAATAACTAGCCTGCATGGACGTCAGGCGACTAGAATATATACAAAAGTAATTGGAGATGGTAAAGTAAAATTATCAGAAGAAGAAAAAAAGGCTGTAAAACAAGCCTCAAAAAATAAACAATGAATAGACGTTTAAAATTAATCCTAATTAGCCTCGGCATATATTTTTTAACGACGGGTTTATCCTTTGGTGTTTTTTCTGCTGTTAAAAAGCAGGAGTTTATTGCCTCTCCATTAATAGATGAGAACGATAACAACCAAGGAGAGAATAGACAAGAGGTATTTCAAGGTCCGAAAACAGCAGTTTGTCCGATTAATGGTGCAATGTATACTGAAGAACAGAAAAAAATCTGGCAAAAGAGGCAGCCGATGGTGGTAATGATTGAAAATCATAAAGAATCTCGGCCTCAATCAGGCCTAAATCGGGCCGATGTTGTTTATGAGGTAGTAGCAGAAGGAGGTATTACCCGGTTGATGGGCGTTTATTATTGTCAAGCAACTGAGCCATATCAAAGAGAGTATGATTTAGGCCCGGTAAGGTCAGCAAGGACTTATTTTTTGGATTGGGCTTCTGAGTATGGAGAATATCCATTATATGTACATGTTGGCGGAGCACATTGCAGTGAAGAAGGCGGTGTGTGTACTAGTGACCCGAGGGCACAGGCGCTTGAGCAAATTAGTAAGTATGGGTGGCAAAATCGCGATCACCATAATGATATGAATCAATTTGCTTTGTCTTATCAACAATGCCGTCGTGAACCCAGCCGGACAGGAGAAGCAAAAGCAACAGAACATACAATGTATTGTGATACAACCAGCCTTTGGGAAGAAGCAAAGAGGCGTGGTTTGGAAAATGGCTGGCAAGAGGATTTTGTTTCTTGGGCTTTTAAAGATGAGGCGGAAAGCGGTCAAAGAGGAAGTGTAGATGAAGTCAGCTTTAATTTCTGGGAAGGATATAGCGCCTATCAGGTTATGTGGGAATATAATCAGGAAGAAAATGTTTATCTTCGCTACAATGGTGGTGAGCCTCATAATGATTTTCTAACTGGAGATCAAATAAAAAGTAAAGTAGTTATTATTCAATTTACTAGAGAAATCGGGCCGGTAGATAAACACAAGCATTTATTGTACGAAAATATTGGTAGTGGTCAAGCTTTAATTTTTCAAGACGGAGAAGTAGTCGATGCTAATTGGGAGAAAGATAGCCGTCAGTCAAGAACTATTTATACTGATCAAAATGGTGAAGAAATTGAATTTACTCGTGGTAGAATGTGGATAGAAATCCTGCCTCTTGGAAATGAAGTAGACTATGAAAGCGGTTAATTCTTTAAAGAAGCTAATTGTTTCTGAGTCGAGGATAAAATTGCTTCAAGAGTTATTTTATCAACCCGATGAAATGTTTTATATCCGTCAGCTGACGCGGATGACTGGCGAAAAATTAAATTCAATTCGGAGAGAGCTTAAGAATTTAGACAAAGCCGGTGTTTTAAACAGCGAATGGAGAGGAAATAAGCGTTATTATTGGGTTAATAAGGATTATGTTTATTATCAGGATATTTTGGGAATGGTAATGAAGACTAAAGGTTTGGGAAAAAAATTAATAGAACAGGAAAAAAAACTAGGCCAGCTAAATTATGTTATATTTTCAGGAAAATTTTGTCGAGCAATTCCTCCTCAGGAAGAGGAAATAGAAATTTTAATTGTTGGTAAAGTAGTTTTACCGGAGTTGGGTGCTTTAGTTAGGCAGGAAGAAGAAGAGCGGGAACGAGAAATAAATTATACAGTTATGGAATTAGACGAGTTTAAATATCGAAGAAAAAACAGAGATCCATTTTTAACTCAAATTTTACTTCAGAGTAGAATTATGATTATCGGGGATGAGCAAAAAATGTTGTCACAATGAATAATAGAAAATACCTTTTTTGGTTGATTTTACTAATCACAATTACAGCTCTTATTATTGACTTGCCGGTGGACTATCGTCCGTTTAAAATCTTTCGGTCTTTAAAGTTGGTTAAAGGGTTAGACCTGGCAGGAGGAGTTCATTTAATGTTTCAGGCTGATATGGAGGGAATCGCTTCTGACGATAGACCACAGGCGCTCGAAGCCTTAAAGGAGAACATTGAACGCCGAGTGGACTATTTTGGGGTTGCTGAGTCGGTGGTTCAAACTTCCCAGGTTGGAGAAAATTACCGGTTGATTGTTGAGTTACCCGGCGTAGTTGATGTTGATCAGGCAGTAGAATTGGTTGGAAAAACTGCCCAGTTGGAATTTAGAGAGAGAGTAGAGTTAGAACCAGAAGCTACAGAATCAGCCACTCTCAATGACATTTTTGGAAAGAAAACCGAACTTAGTGGACAACATTTAGTTATGGCCGAAGTACAATTTAATCCTAATACTGGTCAGCCGCAGGTAGGGATAGAGTTTAACAAGGAAGGAGAAAAGCTGTTTGAGCAGATAACCGAACGGAATATTGGCCAACCAGTAGCAATTTTCTTAGATGACCAGCTTGTTTCCGCCCCTAATGTTCAGGAAAAGATAACTGGCGGAAAGGCTTCGATATCCGGTGAATTTAGTTTGGATCAAGCTAAACAATTAGCTTCTCAGCTTAACGCTGGAGCACTGCCCGTTTCCATTGATTTAATTGAGAGGCGTCAAATTGGTCCATCTTTAGGCCAAGAATCGTTGGAGAAAAGTTTTCGGGCAGGCTTAGTAGGTTTATCAGCGGTAATCCTTTTCATGGCTGTCTATTACGGCTGGTTGGGATTAGTTGCTGATTTAGGGTTGATTATCTACGGATTAATTACTTTGGCTCTTTATAAGCTTATTCCGGTAACTTTAACTTTACCAGGAATTACCGGTTTTATGCTTTCTATCGGAATGGCGGTAGACAGTAATATTTTAATATTTGAAAGAATGAAACAGGAGATAAAACAAGGCAGTCCTTGGAATGCAGCTTTAGAGTTAAGCTTCGGCCGGGGCTGGGATGCAATTCGTGATGCTGATGTTTGTACTTTAATTATTTGTTTTTTACTTTTTAATCCCTTTAACTGGAGCTTTCTAAATTCCTCAGGTATGGTGAGGGGGTTTGCACTTACCTTAGCTTTAGGTATTTTTGTAGGATTATTTACGGAATTTATTGTCACCAGAACCTTATTAAGAATGTTTGGAAGGAGGAAAAAATAAAATGAAAATTAATTGGCTAAATTACCGCTGGTTGTATTTTTTAATTTCAGCGCTTTTTATTGTCCCCGGAACTTATTCCTTGGTACGCTGGGGTATAAATCCAGCAATTGATTTTACAGGTGGAACTTTATTAGAAATTTCCGCTGAAGATGGATGGGATTCCGGGTTAGAAAATAACGAGATTAAAAATATTGTCAAGGATACGGGTTTAAAATTGGAAAGTTTGCAAACTACTGATGATAACAGCGTTTTAATGCGGCTGGATCCTATTTCCGAAGAAGAAAGAGACCAGTTAATTAATAATTTCAAGGAAGAATATGGAGAAGTTGAAATAATTAGGTTTGAAACTTTAGGTCCTTCTTTAGGTAAAGAACTGCTAATGAAAACCGGCATCAGCTTGGGTTTAGCAATTTTGGGAATCTTAATTTACGTTAGTTTACAGTTTAAGAATAAGTCATTTGGAATTTGTGCAATTTTAGCAATGCTTCATGACAGTTTAATTTTAATTGGAAGTTATTCTTTGTTCGGATATTTATATGGTGTGGAAGTAGACAGTCTTTTAGTTACCGTAATCATTACCACACTTTCATTTTCTGTACATGATACAGTTGTGGTTTATAATCGTATCGGGGAGTTAATTAAAGAAAATCCCAAAAAAGAATTTGATCAACTTGCTAACCAAGCGATAAATAAAACTTTAGTTAGGTCAATTAATGATTCATTAACAATTATCTTTATGCTGGTTGCTTTGGTTGTTTTAGGTGGAGAAACTATACATTGGTTTGCTGTTGCTTTGCTTATTGGAACTATTGCTGGAACATATTCTTCAACTTTTACGGCTATCCCTCTTTTGTCAGTTTGGAGACAAGTTTTTTCTAATAAATAATATAGGGAAAAACAGCCTCATTAACGTCAACTATTATTCACGATCGTGAACAATAGTTGACAGTTTTAAGTATAAAGCAAAGTTAATTGTAAGTTTTTATTGACGAACGTCGGAAAATAACTACCATATTATAGGAGTGTTAGGAGGAGTTATTTATGATTATTTAATTTTCAGCTCTTTTGCTACTTTAGGTAGTTGCTGTAGTAAATAATCGCGGTTGTTTTTGTCTTTTTCGTCTTTAACTTCTTCAAATAAGGCTTCTAGAATCC
>CAYSLZ010000001.1:55320-64424 GCA_964432015.1 uncultured Gammaproteobacteria bacterium
CGGTTGTTTTTGTCTTTTTCGTCTTTAACTTCTTCAAATAAGGCTTCTAGAATCCGGCCGATTTCCGGACCGGGTGGAATATCAAGGATTTCCATAACGTCATTACCGTCGATTTTTAAATCTTTAACCGAAAAAGGTCTTTTTTGCACTTCCTTAACTCGTTTTTTAAATAACTCCGTTCGCCAAGAGGTAGCTGGTGCTCCAGATCCGAGTCGATCGCCGGTTCGAATATCAAATATATCCTTCAAATTTTCTTTACCTACCCGGCGGATAAATCTTCTGATGGCTGAGTCGGTTAGCTCTTCATCAGGAGCAAATTGATGCCAACGAACAAGCCGCCAAAGTCTATCTTTTTGTTCATTAGATAGCCGAAGACGTTGGCCAATTTCTTTAGCAATTGCTGCCCCGACTACTTCGTGATTATAAAATGTTCTTTTATTACCCGAACCTTTAACGGTGATTGGTTTACCAATATCATGAAGTAAAGCAGCCAGACGGACAATTGGGTCATTTGAAGGGCAATAACGTAAACTGTCAATACAGTGTTCCCAAACCGTACTGATGTGGTGTTTGGGCTGGTCTATTCCTTTACCTTTTATTAATTCCGGCATGATATGTTCGAGTAAGCCGCTGTTGTGAAGAAGAAGTATGCCGTCAGCTGGATGATCGCTGTCAAGCAGTTTTAAAAATTCGTCGCGTATTCTTTCCCAGGCAATATTTTTAATTAAATCAGAATTGTTTTGTATTGACTGGAAAGTTTTATTTTCTATAATAAATCCCAATTGGGTGGCAATTCTAACCGCCCGCATTAACCGAAGTGCATCTTCTTTAAACCTTTGATTAGGGCTGCCAACTGCTCTAATAATCTTATCTTCTAAATCCTCTTTTCCTTTATAGGGATCAATAATTTTGGCAATTTTACATTTGTCATTTGACATTTTACATTTGACTGAGAGGGCGATAGCATTAATGGTGAAGTCACGCCGGGATAAATCTTCTTCAATTGTTTCGCCCCACTCCACTTTCTGAGGATGACGCAAATCGTGGTATTCGTTTTCAGTTCTATAGGTGGTCACTTCAAAGACATCTTTTTTATTGTTTCCCATTATAATACTTACCGTTCCAAACTCGTTATTGTAAAAATGGTTTTTAGGAAACATTTTCTGCATTTGTTTAGGGGTAGCCTGTGTAGCAAAATCCCAATCGGAGATTGGGAATCCAGTTAATAGGCCTCGGCTTGTTCCCCCCACAATAAAAATCTCAAAATTGTTCTTTTGGAATTTCTCGATTAGTTGGATTACTTTCAAGGGTAGTTGAATTTTATCGCCGATTTGGTATTTGATTTGTACTTGGTTGTTTGGTTTATTCATTGTAAAATATGTTCCTTTTATTAACGTGTTAAACTTATTATAGCAATGAAATATAACTGGGTCAGTAAATACAACCATAAACTTAACAAAGAATCAAAACCGAAAAGGATTCTTAAAATTTTGGCTGCAAATCGTAATGTAAGTGAAAAAGAGTTAAACCGATTTATACATCCTGAATCACCAACTGGCTTAAAACCCGCAGAAATTGGAATAGACGAGAAGGAAATAGAAAAAGCGGTTCAAATTATTGAAAAAGCAGGTAAAAATAAAAAGATTATTATTTATGGCGACTATGATATTGACGGCTTAAGTGGAACAGCGATTCTTTGGGAGGCTTTATGGCGAAAAGGCTATCAAGTTTTACCGTTTATACCTGATAGAGAAAAAGGTTATGGAATTAAGGAGGAAGTGATATCTGAATTAATAAAAAGACATTCTGACTTAGATTTATTAATAACAGTAGATAATGGGATAGTCGCTAATCAAGCGGTTCGTTTTGCTAAAGAGAGGGATTTAAAAGTAATTATTACTGACCATCATCTGCCGGGCGAAAAGCTTCCGCCGGCCGATGCAATTGTTCATTCTACGAAAATTGCCGGGTGTGGTGTTAGCTGGTTTTTAGCCAAACAGTTTGGATACCAATCGACCGGATTGACCGCGCTTGGGACGATAGGTGATTTACTGCCGTTAATTGGTCCAAATAGGAGCTTTGTTAAATTTGGTTTGCAAGAACTAAGCCACTCTAATCGAAAAGGAATTCAGGCTTTGAAAAAAATTACCGGATTGGAAATTGACGAAGAATTATCACCCTGGCAGATTTCTTTTATTTTAGGCCCAAGATTAAATGCGGCCGGCCGTATTTCGGATCCAATGGATAGTTTAAGACTGTTGTGTACAAACAATCGTCTCAAAGCTGCAAGTTTAGCCGAAAGTCTGGATAGTTTAAATAGACAGCGTCAGGAAATGATGGGTTTTGGGGTTGAGTTGGCAAAGGAGATTTCTTCCCAAGACGATAATTTAATATTAGTTACCAGTCCGGACTTTCATCCAGGTATTATTGGTTTAATTGCGGGAAAATTAACCGAGGAGTTTAATCGACCGTCAATTGTTGTTTCTCAAGGTAAGGATGTTTGTAAAGCTTCGGCGCGGTCAATTCCGGGTGTTGATATCGTAAATTTAATCAGGTCTGTGGAGTCTATGCTTATTGATGTTGGCGGTCATCCAATGGCGGCTGGTTTTTCAGTTGAGACCAGTCGCTTAAATAAAGTTCTTGAAGATTTAAAAAAAGTTGGACAAAAAGAAATCAAACCAAAGGATTTGGAATTTGAACGAGAATTAGATTTTGAAATCGACTTTTCTTTGATTAATAAGCAATTTCATAGATTGACTAAAAAACTGTCGCCTTTTGGTGTCGGCAATCCTAAACCTACTTTTATTTTACGCAATGCGCGAATAATGAATACCCAAACAGTAGGTAGTAAAGATAGTCATTTAAAGCTTTGGCTGGATGACCCGGAAACACCAAAAATTGAGCGAATCGCCGCCGAAGCCATTGGTTTTGGTTGGGGTGAGTGGTCTAAACGTTTAACGTCAGGTCAGCTTGTCAACTTAGTTTTTAATTTTAATTTAAATCGATGGAACGGAAAAGAAACACTGCAGTTAAAGATAAAGGACTTAGAGTTGTGTTAAAATATTATCTATGAAGCGGACATTGACTTTAGAAACAATTGATAAGGTTGGCGGAGAGGTACTTCTTTTTGGTTGGATAAACTCTATTAGAGAACACGGTAATGTCGTTTTTGCGGATTTAAGAGACCGGTCTGGAATAGTTCAGCTGGTTGGTGGTTCGGATTTGGCTCAAGCAAGCCGGGAATCAGTTGTTGAAGTGATTGGGGAAGTAACTGAACGCGATAAAAAATATTTTAATGATAAGCTTGAAACCGGCAAAGTCGAAGTTCAAGTTCAACAATTAAAAGTTTTATCAGAAGCTGAAACTCCACCCTTTGAAATCAGTTCTGACGGCAGGGATGTTGATGAACGCGTCAGACTTAAATATCGTTATTTGGATTTGCGTCGCCGAAGAATGCAAGATAACCTTCGGAAGCGTAGTCAATTTGTTGACTTTTGTAGACAATATTTATTTAATCGAGATTTTATAGAAATTGAAACTCCAATGTTGACTAAGTCCACCCCGGAAGGAGCCCGTGACTTTTTGGTTCCTTCAAGGATGCAGCCCGGCAAGTTTTATGCTTTGCCTCAATCTCCTCAGCAGTATAAGCAGTTATTAATGGTTTCAGGTTTTGAGCGTTATTTTCAAATTGCCCGGTGTTTAAGAGACGAAGATTTAAGAGCTGATCGTGGATTTGAACATACTCAGTTGGATTTGGAAATGTCTTATGTTGAACAACAGGATGTAATGGATTTGGTTGAAAGTCTGTTTATTAACGCTTTTGAAAAAATAGGAGCTAAACTTAAAGATAAGCCGTTTCCAGTGTTTACCTATCAGCAAGCAATGGATAAATTTGGCGCCGATAAATTTGATTTAAGGACGAAGGAAGAGAAAGAAGAAGGTGTTTTAGCTTTTGCTTGGGTAATTGATTTTCCATTTTTTGAAAGAAACAAAGAGGGTAATTGGACGTTTACTCACAATCCTTTTTCAGATCCAATGCCTGAGCATAAACAAAAGTTATTAGACGGTGAAATTGAAGGAATATTAACAACGCAATATGATTTGGTTTGCAACGGCTATGAGGTTGGCGGCGGAAGTATTAGGGCTAATGACCCAAAAGTTTTAAGTAAAGTATTTGAAGTTTTAGGGTATACACAAGAAGAAATTAACCAGCAATTTGGTCATGTTCTGGAGGCATTTAAATATGGTGTTCCTCCGCATGGTGGTATTGCTGCCGGTATCGCCAGACTATTAATGGTTTTGCAAAATGAACAATCATTAAAAGAAGTAGTTGCTTTTCCGCAAACTTCTTCAGGTAAAACATCAATTATGGAGGCTCCAAGCAGGGTTGATCCAGATCAATTAAAAGAATTGGGAATTCAGCTTCGTCCTGATTTAAGTAAAGATGAGGTTTAAAAAAGTTTTATTAGGATGGCTTGTTTTAATTCTTTTTTTTCTTTTTTTTCTTGCTTTACGATATGACTTTATAAGGCATAAAGCCGCTGGTGTTAATTATATTTCACGACCGTTACTATCTTTTTCGCCTCCTAATTTAACTAGGCTTACAGCTAAATCATATTTAGTGATTGATGTTGAATCCGGAATGGTTTTAGCTGAAAAAAATCCCCACTTAGCTTTACATCCGGCGTCGATAACTAAAATGGCTACAGCAATTACCGTTTTAGAAAGTTATCCCTTGGGGGAAGTAATTACGGTTAAAAAGGAATATCCTGTTGGTAAAAATATGCAGTTAGAAGCAGGTGAAAGAATGACTGTTGAAAATTTGATTTATGGACTTTTAGTCCATTCTGCTAATGATGCAGCTTTTGTTTTGGCTGGACAAACAGAACATAAAATTAGTCAATTTATAAACCAGATGAATAAACTTGTTAAACAGCTTGGTTTAAAGAACACCCATTTTGTTAATTTTAGTGGAGAGGATGATCAAAATCATTATTCTACAGCTTATGATTTAGCCCATTTAGCCAGATTTTCTTTAAAGAACAAGGTTTTTGCTCAATCAATAAGGAGAAAGGAGATGCTGGTTAGTGATTTGAGCGGAGAAATTGAGCACCAATTACAGACAACTAATGAACTTTTAGAAGAATTTCCAGAAGTTAAAGGAATAAAAACTGGGTGGACACCAACCGTAGGTCAATGTTTTATAGGTTTAATTGAAATTGAAGAAAAACAATTTATTACTGTTATTTTGGGTAGTGAAGACCGCTTTGGCGAAACAGAAAAATTAATTGACTGGCTTAAAACTTCCCTAGATTCTAACTTCTAGTTTCCAACTTCTTATTTTTACTCACTCCATTCTGGAGGAATAGCCGGATAGTAGCCGACAAAATCTTCATCTCCTTCAAAAATATAAATTGGTTGAAGGAAGTGAGTCGGGTTTGGCGGGTCAAAATAGCCTAAATATATTTTTCTAATTTTAACCCCATCTTGGGGGGTACCGTTAAATGAAGCAAGATAATAATCGCCGCTTTTAACTTTTTCCCAGGCTGATTCAATGGGAATCAGCGGATATTCAGCAAATTCCTGTCGGTCACTTTCAAAATGAGTATATTCTGCTTCTACAACCTGGTTGCCTTGTATACTTTGACTGGTTATTAAAAGTGTGACTAATGATTTCGGATAAGTCGGCGGCATGATTGGATATTCTTCATCTATATTTTTACGGAAAACATTTAACCTAATAAAATCAGCTTCAGAGGCTGAGATTGCCGGAACAAGATTTTCACCTTTCACCTGCCAGTAGCTGATTGTTTTTTCACCCTCCTCAAGTTCTTTGGTCAGTTTATTAATGGAATTTAGAAAGTTATCGCCAATTCGTATTGCTTCTTCTTTTGTGGGAAGCGGGGGAGGATTGATCAGTGTTTGGTCGTGGATGTAATCATAAGAATAAATAAAATTTTGAGTAAGAACATTAATCCTAAGTTCTTTCCGGGCGCTGGTATTTTTAAAAATATAAATATTTTCAGAACCAGACATTTTTTGTCCGGTTGGATTAAGTCTCAATTGGTTAGCTATATTTTGAGCATCGTCAAGCTTGGTAAATTTTCCGCCAAATTTGGATAAGTAAATTACTTTTGCTCTGTCGCCTAAATTTTCAGGTAAACTTCCTTCAACTGTTTCAAGTTGAAAACTTATTGGAACACTTTTTTTCTGTTCTGGAAAATTAACACCAGGTAATTTTCCATAGGCGGTGTTTGGGGGCGGTTGAGGTGGCGGATGCAACTTTCTCCAGTAAGCACGAAATATTGTAAAACCGGTTCTGAAAATGATAAAGGACAATAGGCTAATAATGCCTATTTTTATTCCTCTGCGGACGTAGTATCCGGTTATTGTTAATTGTGACATATAAATGAAATTGAAATATAAATTTAAATTTTTAAAATTTAGTATTTCTAAGATTAAGTATACCAGCCATTTATGTTAAAATTCAAATATGAGTCAAATAAGAACTCGTTTTGCACCCAGCCCAACTGGCTTTGTTCATATTGGCAATCTCTATGGTGCTTATTTAAGTTATTCTTATGCACAAACTAAAAAGGGGAAATTTGTTTTGAGAATAGAAGATACAGATCAAAGCAGAGAAATGGAGGGAGCAATAGAGGCAATCTATCAGGCCTTGGATTGGGCAGGAATAAAAGTTGATGAAGGCCCTCGAGAAGATGGTCCGTATGGCCCTTATATTCAGTCCCAGCGGCTTAATTTATATCAGAAATACGCTGAACAATTAGTTGAAAAAGGCAAAGCTTATTATTGTTTTTGTTCTCAGGAGAGATTGAAAAAGGTCCGTCAAAAACAAAAAAGACTCGGCCGGCCGCCGATGTATGATAAACATTGTCGAAATATTTCTTCTAAAGAAGCTAAGAAAAGAGTAGAAAAAGGAGACGAGGCAGTTATTCGAATGAAGGTTCCAGCTGACCAGACAATTATTGTAGAAGATTTAGTACGAGGAGAAATTAAATTTGATTCCAACTTAATAGATGACCAGATATTACTGAAGGCTGATAGGTTTCCAACTTATCATCTGGCTGTAGTAGTTGATGACCACTTAATGAAAATCAGCCATGTTGTCAGAGGTGAAGAGTGGCTGCCTTCTTTCCCAAAGCATAAACTCTTATATCAATATTTTGATTGGGATATGCCCTGCTTTTTTCATAATCCCTTATTTAGAAATCCTGATAAAAGCAAGATGAGTAAACGCCAAGGTGATATTTCAGTTTCCTGGTACCGAGATGAAGGGTTTTTACCGGAGGCGTTAAAAAATTATTTGTCATTAATGGGCTGGTCTCATCCTGAAGAAGAAGAAATATTTTCAGAAAAGGAGTTTTTTAGGCACTTTGATTTAAAGGATGTCGCCCCGGTAGCGCCGGTGTTTGATATTCAAAAACTAGAGTGGATGAACGGTGTTTACATTCGTAAAAAACCGGATGAGGAATTGGCAAAAATGTTGACCGACTATTTGGCTGAAATGACTCAAGGACAGATAAAACAGGCAGTACCACTAATAAAAGATAGAATAAAAAGGTTATCGGAGGCTAAAGATATGCTGGAATTTGTTTGGGTTTATCCCGAGTATCCCTCTTCATTATTAACTCCAAAAAATATAAATAAAAAACAAGCAAAGGAAATGTTAACTAAGGCTAGTGAGATTATTGATAAGCGGGGAGTTGATAAAACGGATAATTTACAAAAGGATTTTATGACTTTGATTAAGAAAAATAATTGGAATACGGGAGTCTTTTTTATGGTTTTCCGGGTGGCAATTTCCACAAAAAAAATTACCCCTCCCATTTTACCGTCGTTGAAATTGATTGGAAAAGAAGAAACCCTCCGCAGGCTTGATTTAGCCCTAAATAAATTATGAATAGATTCGTAAATTCGCAGATTCGTAGATTCCTATTTAAAAGTGCCCGGCCTCGACCTATTTTCGCGTACCGTTGCCGATAGACTATCGTCAGCGCTGAGGAGTTTCACTTCTGTGTTCGGAATGGGAACAGGTGGTTCCACCTCGCTCCAGAGACCGGGCAACTCCACTTATTTTACCACTATCAAGTATATTTGTAAATATAAAATATGTTAAACTTATAGATATGAAATTGATTAAAGATAAAATTAATCTTAATGAGCTTAACAGGATGGCAAAGTCTAGATTTGGCAATCTTATAAAAGCGGTAGTTGATGTAGAGAAGGAAATCATGGTTGTTGGTGGTCCTCTTCATTCTGACCAAGAAGCATTGCTTTTGGAAAAAGGGTCTAAGCAATCAAATCTTTGGGGTATAAATCTTTATCCGGAAAGTAATAAGAAAAGGTGGGTTGAATTTGATTCTATGTTAAATTTAAGGCCTCACGAAGAAAATTTGACTCGGGGTGTTGATGATCCTAAAATTCAAAAACAGATTACCGAAATCGTTAATAAGTTAGTGGAGAGATGATATATCAACACCAAGAACTAG
The DNA here is from genome assembly GCA_964432015.1 of uncultured Gammaproteobacteria bacterium. Classification (GTDB taxonomy): domain Bacteria; phylum Patescibacteriota; class Microgenomatia; order UBA12405; family JAHJSD01; genus CAYSLZ01. The sequence continues at coordinate 63,831 of CAYSLZ010000001.1, forward strand.
CTGAACGGTGGGGAGAGTTTAGTATTTATGAACAGTTAGCTAATGTGGGGAGTGAAGTGGAACGGGCGATAAATTGGAAAAATAGAGGAAATAAAGAATACAGTCAATTGGCAGCTGAACGGGCTTTAGAATTGGTTTCTTTGACAATAAATGAATATAAGTCTTATTCTCGGCTTAAAGAACTAACCAGGTTATATGAGGTTTTAGTTGATTACTTTTTTGGTGAAAATATCTACGCCTCTTCTGACAAATTGTGGCATAATTACTTTCGGCCTTTTAACTATGCCGCCCGCCTAAACAAATAAATTTTTCTAATTGCGCGATCGAACAATTAGAAAAATATTTAAATTGGTGAGTAGAAAATGATAAAATAAACTAATTGCCGGGTTTACCTCGGCTGATGCCGGGTCGTCTTCCGATTCTCCTCGACTTTAGGTCGGGAAATCGAGAATGCACGAGTGTCTCGACTTTAGGTCGGACAGCTCGGCATAATGGTTGTTGGATATTTTTAGTATGCTATTGGGTAAATGAACAAGTACTGCCGGGTCGTCTAATGGTAGGACGGCACGCTCTGAACGTGTTAATCGTGGTTCG
>CAYSLZ010000002.1:0-42586 GCA_964432015.1 uncultured Gammaproteobacteria bacterium
CCAACAAATACCAGCGTTCCGGGGGCAACGAATACACCTGAGCCGACGCCGACTGAAGAGCCGAGCGGATGTAAACCTTGTCCGGATGGTAGTTATGTCGATTCCGTTGCTGATTATGATTGTGACGGTACTGTAAATATGGAAGACTTCGCTGCTTGGTACGATGATTATAAAGCAGGCAGTGATTTACTCTATGGAGACTTTAATTGTAATGGAGAATTGGATCAAGGAGATGTTACTCAGTGGTATCAGGAATTACCGAAATTTTAATAAAATACTATGAAAAAACATAATAAAGAAAAAATATTAGCTTTACTTTTTATAATGCCATTGTTGGCTGTTATTGCCGGTTTGGTTTTAGTTCAGCAAACACAAGAATTACGGCGGCGAGCTGCCTATGGCGAAATAAACGTCCAGCTTTTACCTAGTGAACAAGAAGTAGAACTTGATGAGGAAACAGTTAATGTTCGGGTTCAGGTTTTACCGGATGAATTTTTGGTCAGCGGTGGAAAATTTGGTATAAGTTATGACCCGAATATTTTAGAATTTCAATCATTTAATCTTAATGAAAAATATAATGGTTTATCACAAGCTTCAGATGAAGGTGTTGTTGAGACCGTTTCTTATTTAAAATCCGACCAGGAAGCGCCGACAGAAACTTTTAATTTAGTTACCTTAACTTTTAATTTGGTGAGTGAAGGTTCAACAACTTTGTCTAAAACTGGAGAAGTTTCTTATGTTGGTTCAAGAGGGAGAGAGGGGCTAATGGATCGGGTTTTAAGTATTAATTCATTTACTAAGTCAGAAGTTGATGTTTTAGCTGGTGAGCCGACACCGATTCCAACAGAACCACCTTCTGGTTGGCCGGAATTAAGCTTCAAAGTTAAATTTAGTGGAACAAACTATCGAGTTGGTGATCAGGAAATAGTTGTCGATGATATTGGGACGCGTCCTGTAGACATAATTGTTAAAGGAAATGGAATTAACCAGAAGTATAAGGATGTTATGGTTGAATTTAATGACCAAGCAGTAGGTGAAGGATATCTGGAATTAGTTGGAGTTGAGCCGGGGGATAATTATGCTGTCTTGATAAAAGGGCCGGTTCATTTAGCCCGTAGATTTTGTGTTGAAGAACAAGTAGAACACTGTTGGCTGGGTGAAGAGGAAATTAGTCTTCAGCCAGGAGAGAATAGCTTTGATTGGACCGGGCTGAATCTAGAGCCAGGTGATATTGACCAGAATGGTGTGGTTAATAGCTCTGATTTCACAACCTTAAAACAGGCTTTAATGAGGAAAGGTGATATTCAGGAAGATATTAATTTTAATGGTATAGTTAATGGGCAGGATATAACCTTTTTCTTACAAACACTGAGTACTAAATATGAAGATGAAATCTAACACTTGAAAAAGGTACTTAAAAAATGTTATTAATTAATATAAGGAGAAAAAATGAAATTAAATTTAAAAAAATCTAAATGGTTAGTTCCGGCTTTGGCTTTATTAATTATTATAGAGAGTGTTCTAGTTGTTAATAGTTTGGGAACAAGCGGAGAATTTAAAACTAAAGTGCCAAGTTTGACAAAGGTTGCCGAAGAGGAAAATCCGGCTATTATTAGTTTTCAAGGTGAAAAAGAAGCGGCTGTCGGCGAGGAGTCAAGTGTGAAAGTAGTAATGACAGCCTTAAAGAACTTGAATTTAGATGGGGTTGATGTTTATTTAAAATACAATCCGGAAGAAGTAGAGATAATCGGGGTTGACCCGACCGATGAATTTTCTTTTGTTGCCAGAAATTGGATAGAGCCGGAGAAAGAAAGGGTTCTAGTATCTTTGGTAGAGCCGGAAGCTCCAAAGGGGGTTAATTTTGAGCCGGGCAGTCAAACTACTTTGGCTTTGGTTGAATTTAAACCGCTTACTTCCGGGCAGACAACGCTTGAAATTTATGCTCCAAAGGGAGCCGAAGGGACAGTTCTTGCTGGGGAAGGTGAAGAATTTGAATTCAGCAAGGAGGACTTTATCTTAAATGTTGATTGATAATAATATGAGAAAGCTTTTAAGAAAGGTGATTTTTCCTTTAGTTGTTTTTATTGGCTTATGGCAGGTGGGTGCTGTGTCAGCTAGTGCTGGTCCTCGGCTTCATTTCCAGCCGGATAGCGGCAATTATAATGTTGGTGATAATTTTGATGTTGTTGTCAAAATTGATACCGGTGATAAAGAGGCAATGGCGGTTGACGCTCTGGTTAGTTTTGACCAGAATAAATTGGAAGTTAATCAAGTGAGCACCGGCGATTTTTTTCCGGGTTTTGATTACAACATTGAAAACAGCAATGGCAAGTTAACAATTTATTCTTTTTCAGAACAGGCTTTGATGACCAAAAGTGGAGTAGGGGACATTGCAACAATAACTTTTGAAGCAACAGCGGAAGGAACAGCAGAAACAACCTTTCTTTGTCAATCTGGAGTGGATACCGATTCTGCAATTTGGGACCAACAGGGTAATGATTTGATTGACTGTGCTGCCTGCGGCAGTGGAAGTTACACAATTGGTAAAACTACTACAGCTAATACACCTACTCCAGAACCGACAACAGCGCCGGAGGCGCCAACACCAACTCCTAGTAGTTTGCCAGAAACCGGAATAGAAACGCCTTTAATAATTGCCGCCCTCGGAGGCGGGATTATGTTATTATTTAGCTGGATGTTAGCGTTATGAAAAAGAAAGTAAAAACAGTTATTATTGTTGTTATTTTGCTTTTAGTAGGCGTTTTGGCTGCTGTCGGGGTAAGGACGGCAAGAACTTATTTAAGTGGTGCTTCTGGTGGTAAGGAACCGCAGAATGTTCGGGTTGAGGCAGATGTTAAGTCGGCAACAGTTACTTGGCAAACAGACAATGAGGTACAGGGTACTGTCGAGTATGGAACAACACCGGCCAGTTTGTTATTAAGAGCATTGGAAAACCAGCCGAGTACAACCCATCGGGTAGTTTTATCACCCTTGAAGGAAGCAACGACATATTATTTTCGAGTTCGGGTAGGTGATGAAGTATTTGATAATAACGGTATTCCTTATTCTTTTAAAACAAAGCAGGGTGAAGGAACAGCAGGTGAAACACAACCGGTTGAACCGACACAGTCAGCTGAACGACCAACACAACCAGACGAGTCACCAACACAGTCAGCTGAACGACCAACACAACCAGACGAACCAACAGCAACTGAAGCTGTTGAGCCGACAACGACTGTTGAACCAACGGAAGTACCTGATGAAACTTCGGAAAGTACTGAGTCGGCAACAAAAGTGACCAGCTGTGATAAATCTGAATTTAAAGAGAAATTTGGTACCAGCGATTCCGAATATGACTTTGATGATAATGGGGTAGTCAATAGTCGTGACTGGATTCAATGTCTTAACCAGAATAAATAAAGAAGCAAGTTAAATTTTGATTATTGTTCTTCAATAAATTCTTTGTTACACTAATAATAAGATTTGAAGGGAGGTGCATTTATGCAATGCCGCTTGTTGTCAAAAGAAAAAAAGGAGAGTCTATACATGATATGCTTAACCGGTTTTATCAGCTAATTAAACAAACGAATATTATTGAGGAAATTAGGGAAAAACAAGAGTTTGTTAAGCCTTCTCAAAAAAGGCACGAAAAAAAGAAGGCTTTAGAAAGGAGCAACTAAAATGGAATTAATGGAAGAAATAAAAAAGGATGTTCAAGAGGCAGTAAGAGAAGGTAAAAAGTCTTTAGCCAGTAGTCTAAAATATCTCTATTCTCTTCTTCAAGCCCAAGAAGCCAGAGAAGGTGATTTTCAGCCAATCAAAATACTTCAGAAAGAAATGAAAGCAAAAAAGGAGGCTTTAAAAATGTTTGAGAAGGCAGGTCGTCAAGATTTAGTTGAAAATGAGAAAGAGGAAATTAGAATATTGCAAAAATATTTGCCAGAGATGATGTCCGAAGAGGAAATAGAAGCAGTAGTTGTGGAAGTGATGTCCAAGCTTAAGGCGCCTAGTTTTGGTCAGGTAATGGGTATGGTCATGGCTAAGGTTAAAGGTAAGGCAGAAGGCTCTAAAGTTGCCCAAGTAGTTAAAAACAAGCTGAAAGATAATCGTGAATAGCAAACAGCGTATATTAATTAAAAAAGACCCCCGCTATCCGTTAGATGTAAAAGAAATGCGGGAAATTGTTAAGGATATTTTGAAAGAATATGATTTGGCCGAAGAAATTGAGTTGAGTGTTAATTTTGTTGGTAAAAGAAAGGCTAAAAATTTAAATAAGGATTATCGTGATATGGATTATATTCCGAAAGTATTAGCTTTTCCAATGGAAGAGCAGTCTCCTGAAGGAAGAAAGCTACTCGGAGATGTTGTTGTTTGTTTTCCTTTGGCCAGAAAAGAGGCACGACAGCGTAAACGTATGGTCAACGAAATCATTGAAGAATTATTAGAACATGGAATAGATAATTTAATTACTAATTGAACTCTCAGCGTTGTAATAGCAGACTCTAGTCTGCGTCACGCAAGCTGAAGCACGAAACAATTTCAAAATTATTAATTTTAAAATTTTTAATATGTATTTTTTAAAATATCGACCACAAACAATTGAGGAACTAGATTTAAAAGACGTTCGACAGGAGCTAAAAAATATTTTAAAAAAAAGCTCTATTCCGCAAGCCTTTTTATTTGCCGGACCAAAAGGTACGGGAAAAACTTCAGCCGCTCGAATTTTAGCTAAGACGGTTAATTGTCTTAATACAAGAAAAAAGAAAAAAAAACAGAAAAAAAAGAAATTTATTGAACCCTGTAATCAGTGTGACGTATGTCAGGAAATTACCCGGGGAACAAGTTTAGATGTAGTTGAAATTGACGCCGCTTCTAACCGCGGTATTGATGATATTCGGGAATTGAAAGAAAAAATCGGTTTAGCTCCTATTAAGGCAAAATACAAAGTTTATATAATCGATGAGGTGCACATGTTAACCAACCAGGCGTTTAATGCTTTGTTAAAAACACTGGAGGAGCCGCCGAGTCATGTCATTTTTATACTCTGTACAACAGACCCGGATAAAATTATCCCGACGGTATTGTCGAGATTAATGCGGATTGATTTTCACCGCGGTTCGAGTGAAGAAGTTAAAAGAAGCCTAAAAAAAGTAATTTCCGGAGAGAATTTAAAAGTTGATAAAAGAGTAATTGAAAATATTGTCCGCTTGTCAGAAGGAGGTTTTCGGGATGCCCAAAAAATATTGGAAAATTTAGTTTTAAGTTTAGGTGATGAAATTAAATGGAAAAAAGCTCAAACTTTGTTAGGTCATTGGGAAAAAAGAAAACCGGAAACAGTTCTTAATTTGATTGCTGATGGAGAGATTAATCAGGTAGTAAAAATAGGTGAGGATTTGGCTGAAGAAGGGGCCTCATTTAGTGATTATTTAAAGCGATTAATATCTTTGATTCAGCGTTTAATTTTAATCAAATCGGGAGTAGAAAAAGAAGATGAGTTAAAAAAATTAGCCGACAAATTTAATATTTATTCTTTAGTAGAATTATCCGATTTTTTTGGTCAAGCCGCTTATCAGCAGAAGAATACGCTTTTGCCTCAAATGCCTTTTCAACTGGCAGTGATTAAGTATTTGGGAGATAGGCCAAATGCTAAAGGCCAAACGCCTAATGCTGTTGATAAAAAAGCAAAAAAAGTTAAAGGCCAAAGGCTAAATGCTAAAGGCCAAAAGCAAATTGCTAAAGGCAGTAACATAAATTTAAAGGAAATTGAGAAAAAATGGGATGAGTTGCTCAAAGCGGTTAAGCCGATGAACCATTCAGTTGCCGCTTTTTTAAAGGCAGCTCGACCGAAGGAGGTTAACGGTAAATATTTAGTTTTGGAGGTTTTTTATCCCTTTCATAAGGAGAAGCTGGAGGAGCACCGCAATCGGCAAATTGTAGAAGAAGGAGTTGAAAAAGTGTTTAATTCTTATGTTAAGATAAAATGCATACTTGGAAACAGAAAAGAAGACTTGTATAATGCGGCAAAGGATATATTTAAATAGATTGAAAGGAGGTGGATTATGGCATTTGATAAATTCAAAAAATTAGGAAAACTAAAAAAATTACGAGATGATGCAATGAAAATGAAAAAAGCCCTTAGTAAAGAAGAGGTTGAAATCGAGGAAAAAGGTGTAAAAGTGGTTATGGACGGCACCCAGAAATTAAAAGAAGTTTTAATTAACGGTGAAAAAAATCAAAATTTGGTGGATGCAGTCAATAAGGCAATTAAAAAGTCACAAAAAATGGCGGCTAAAAAGATGCAGGAAATGGGCGGCGGACCGTTAGAAGGGTTGATGTAATTAACACGTGAACGTAATAGCAGACTTCAGTCTGCGTTGTATTTATGTCAAATAAACCTAAAATTTTATCTAATACTGTTAAAGGGATAGGAAAATTGGCCGGTGAAACAGTAAAAGAAGCAACAAAACAAGCCGGTAAAACAGCCGAGGATGCGGCTGGAGAGTTGATTGGAAGCAGTAAAAGCAGTGATGATAAAACAAAGGGAGACAATAGTCTTCAGCAGTTGAAAGAAATGAATAAGGACAAAAGCGATAAGGAAATAGCGGAATTAATGGAAAGTATTAAAGAGGATAAGCCGGATAAGCCAAAAGTTAGTCCGAAGAAGTCTCCTCAAGTTGGCGGCCGTGACGTGGATAAAGAAATCCAAGATGTGCGAAATAAAAAAGAGAAAAAAGAAAAGGAGGAAGAACAGCTCTTAGAAGAGATGAAAAAACAGCGGGAGGCAGAAAAGCAGCAGGCTGAAAAAGAAGCCCAAATAGCTGGTAATGGTCCATTAAACCAGACCGGCAGTAAAAAGAAAAGGGGAACAGCATTAATTCAGCAAAGAGGTAAGAGCAGGGAGATAAAAGGTGGTAAAAATTAAGCTATTTAATTCCTTAACTGATAAAAAAGAAACTTTCAGATCAATAGAGAATGGCAGGGTTAAACTCTATACTTGCGGTCCAACTGTTTACGGGCCGGGTCATTTGGGTCATGCCCGGTCTTATGTTAGCTTTGATTTGCTCAAAAGGACTTTTCTTTATAACGGCTATCAGGTGAACCATATTTTGAATATTACTGATGTTCACGATGATATGATAAAAACCGCTAATAAATTAGATATTTCTATTCAGGAATTAGCCGATAAATATATTCCTCTCTTTAAAAAAGATTTAGCCGATTTGAATGTTCTACCGGCTGATAAATATCCCCGGGTTACCGACCATATTGAGGAGATTATAGAAATGGTTAAAAAATTAATTGATAAAGGTTATGCTTATGTTAAAAAAGACGGGTCAGTTTATTTTGATGTCGGTAAATTTAACGATTACGGCCAACTTTCCGGAATAAAACTTGAGGAGTCAAAAACAGGAACCAGAGTAGAGACGGATAAATATGACAAAGAAAACGCCGCTGATTTTGCTTTGTGGAAAGGACATAAAGAAGGGGAGCCTTTTTGGAAAAGTCCCTGGGGTAAAGGCAGGCCGGGCTGGCATATTGAGTGTTCTGTTATGGCAACGAAATATTTAGGCGAAACTATTGATATCCATGCTGGAGCAATGGATTTAAAGTTTCCTCATCATGAAAATGAAATTGCCCAATCGGAAGCCGCTAACGGCCAAAATTTTGTCAATTATTGGCTCCATGCGGGATTACTGGAAGTGGAAGGTCAAAAAATGAGTAAATCTTTAGGAAATTATTTAGAAATAGCGGATGTTGTTGACAAGGGGTTTGAGCCTCTTTCTTTACGTTATTTATTTTTAATGACCCATTATCGGTCACAATTAAATTTTACTTGGAAAGGGCTGAACTCAGCTCAACGGGCGTTGAAAAAATTACGTCAAAAAATTGTTGATTTTAAATTAGAACAACAAAAAATAAGTCAACAGGAGATCAAAAAATATCGTCAGGAGTTTGTTGATTTGATTAATGATAATTTAGCTGTACCACAAGGTTTAGCCTTGTTATGGGAGGTAGTTGACAGTGATTTAACCGATGGAGAGAAGATGTTTTTAGTTAAAGATTTTGACCAGATTTTGGGTTTAGATTTGATAGGACAAGAAAAAGGAGTTGAAATTCCCGAAGTTATTTTAAAATTAGCTGAGAAAAGAGAACAACTGCGTCAGCAAAAAAAATGGGAGGAAGCAGATACGCTTCGATTAAAAATAAACCAAAAAGGTTATCGGGTAAAGGATACAGAATCCGGTTATAAAATTCATCAGCTTGACTAAAGGGTCAACTTGCAAGTATAATAATCAAGAAAAATGGCAGTAAATTATGAATTTGTTTTTTTAACACCGACAGAAATAGATAAGGAGAAGGTCGAGAAGACATTCTCGCAGTTAGAAAAACAGCTAAAGACAATTGACGGAAAAATTACAAAAAAGGAAGATTGGGGTAAAAAGAATCTGGCCTACAAGATTAAGGGGAACGACCAGGCTGACTTTTGGGTTTGGGATTTAGAGCTCCCCGAAGAAACCAAGTTTTCTTCTTTGAATACCTTTTTAAATCGTAATGAAATAATTATTCGTTATTTATTATTAAAAAAGGATTAAAGGAGGATTTATGTCAACTCGCTGTCTTAATCGCATCATGTTATTAGGTAATTTAACCCGTGATCCGGAACTGCGTTATACCCCGAGTGGAACAGCAGTTTGTAATTTTGGATTAGCGACAAATCGTCGGTGGACGACTAGTGACGGAGATGAGAAGGAAGCAGCCCAATTTCACCGGATAGTTGCCTGGGCGCAGTTAGCCGAACTTTGTTCTCAACTGCTTTATAAAGGGGCTAAAGCTTATGTTGGCGGAAGAATCCAGTATCGTGAATGGACCGGTGACGATGATGTTAAGCGTCAGACAACAGAAGTTGTTATTGACGACATGATTTTACTTTCTTCACGTGAAGATTCCGGGTATAATGCTCAGTCTGATGAGTCAGCTGAAACAGAACCAGAGCCGCCGGTTGAAGAGGATGAAGAAAGCGGCAGTGACGATAGCGATGAAGAGAAAAGCATAGAAGAGGATTTTGAAAAAAAACAAGCTGAGGATAAAAAAAAGGAAGATGACGAGGATAAAGATATTCCTTTTTAATATAAATTTAAAACTCAAATAAAGATAAATGGCCAGAAGAAAAAAACAACGACCAGTAAAAAGAAATTGTCAGTTTTGCCAGCAGGGGATTACCCCTTATTGGCAGGATTATCAAGATTTAAAAACTTATTTGTCACCGAGAATGAGGATTTTGTCCCGGGAGAAAACTGGTGTTTGTGCAAAACATCAGCGCTTGTTGGCAAAATCAGTTAAGCATGCACGGCACTTGGGTTTACTTCCCTTCATTACTCGTGTAAGCTAGTTAGTACTTTGATGAGTAAAACAGTATGGGTTATCAAACTACCAGAAGAAGCCGAAGTTTTGGTTGAAAGTGGAAAAAAGGTTAGTCAAAAAGAACTTTTAGCTAAAAAAAAGGATAAAGAAATAAAGGCCCCTACTAAGGGGACAGTTGTAGAATTAGGGAACGGGAAAATAAAACTAGAGTTTAAGACAGAAAAAATTACTGGACAGGGTTTAAATAATCTTCATCGTTGGGGTGTTTTAACTTGGCATCCTGAATTGAGTTTTACTCAGCTTGACCACAGCTTCCAAAATCAAATTCTTGTTCTTCAGGCGGAAAATTTTACTTCTCATTTGATTTCTAAAGCTAGGACTTTGGGCGTCAGCGGGTTAATAGTTTTTGGTGAGAAAATAAAGAAAAATAATTGGCCGATACCGGTTTTGGTTGTTGACAAAGACAATGCAGAATTGATAAAAAAAAGACATGGAGTGAAATGTTTATTAAATGCAAACAGCAATTGTTTGTTAATACCAGAAGGGGCTGAAAGCTGAGGGCTTAATGCTCAATGCGTAATGCTCAATATTGAAAAATATAAATGCAAAGAAAAGAAATGTTTAGAAAAATTAGAAAAGTCGTTTTAATTTTAGCTTTAGTTGTAACGGCAAGCTATATAGGGTATGGGGTTGGTCTTCGTCGTAGGGACAAGTCGCGACTTGTCCCAACAGGTAAAAATACTAAATCGATTGACCTTTCTAATTTTTGGCTTGTTTGGAACAAATTAGAAGAAAAATATTTAAATGAAGAAAAGCTGGATGCCGAGACAATGGTTCATGGGGCAATTTCCGGCTTGGTAAACTCTCTAGATGACCCCTACACAGTTTATATGCCTCCCGAGGATAATAAGGTTAGCCAGGAAAATTTAACTGGAAGTTTTGGCGGTGTGGGAATCAGACTGGGCTGGAAAGATAATCAACTAGCGGTTATTTCGCCTTTAAAGCAAACTCCAGCGGCAGAAGCCGGGGTAAAAGCTGGTGACTATATTTTAAAAATAACTGATCAAGACAATGGTATTGAGAGAACAACTGAAGACATTACTTTGCCGGAGGCGGTTAAACTTATTCGGGGTGAAATTGGAGATGCAGTTACTTTGACTTTAGCTCGAGAATCAAAGTCGGAATCATTTGATGTTGAAATAGTTAGAGGTGAAATTACCATTCCAGCCTTGGAAACTAGCTGGGTTGAAAAAGATGGCCGTCAATTCGGCCATGTTCATTTAATGCAGTTTAGTAAAATTATGTATGAAGAGTGGGATAAATGGGTGGAGGAAGTAAATCAAAAAAAGAATCAGCCTGATTTTGGGGGAGTAGTTTTAGACCTGCGAAATAATCCCGGGGGTTATCTTCAGGGAGCCGTTTATATAGCTGGTGAATTTTTACCGCGTGGAAAAACGGTTGTTTGGCAGGAAGATTACCGGGGGACCACTGAAAGTTTTGAGGTTCAACGGTCTGGGAGCTTGTCTGACGTTCCATTGGTTGTTTTAGTTAACAATGGTTCAGCCTCAGCCTCTGAGATTTTAGCTGGGGCCTTAAGAGACTACCAGCGGGCGCCGGTTATTGGTCAGAAAACTTTTGGAAAAGGGTCAATACAAGAACCAGTGGAGTTGCCGGATGACGCTGGTTTGCATGTTACCACAGCCAGATGGTTATTTCCGGACAAAAAATCAGTTGATGAAGGGTTGGAACCGGACATCCAGGTTGAGATTCCAGAAGAAGGAGAAGATTTTGAAAACGATATAATTTTGGAGGAAGGATTAGAAGAGCTGATGGCGGAAGGCTAAATGCTTAATGCAATGAAAAAATTAAAGTTTTTTCTAGCCGGTTTTGGAGTTGGCTTACTTCTTTTGATATCACTAGTTTTGGGTGGAATTGGCAGTCGGTTGGGGTGGTTTGGATTTCTTGACCAATATTTTCCTACTGTCATTGGAGAGCCGGGCCAAGCTTATGTTGAAAACAAAGTGCTTAAAGAAGAATCAGTGGTTATTGATGTTGTTGAAAATTCAGCTCCTTCAGTAGTTACGGTTTCGATAAGTAAAACCCAGCAGGTCCCCCGTTTAAATTTTGACCCTTTTGGTTTTTTTGATTATGAAACAGAAAAGCGGCAGATTGAACAAAATATTGGTTCAGGTTTTATTCCGAAGAAGAATTTAGTTATAACTAATAAGCATGTGGTTAATGATACATCGGCAACTTACAAAGTAGTCGATCAAGACGGGGAAGAGTATTCAGTCGAGAATATTTATCGTGATCCAGCCAATGATTTAGCTATTTTAAAAATAAATGCTGATATTTCTCCTATAGAATTAGGCAGCTCGGAAGAATTGCAGGTTGGCCAACTTGCAGTGGCTATTGGAACTGCCTTAGGTGAATTTAGACACACAGTAACTACCGGAGTTATCTCGGGTTTAGGTCGAGGGATTACTGCTGGGTCGGTTTATCAAGGTTATGTGGAAAGAATTGATAATGTTATTCAAACAGATGCGGCTATAAATCCGGGAAATTCCGGAGGCCCGTTGATTAACTCTGATGGTCAGGTTATTGGAGTTAATGTTGCGGTAGCTGGTCAGGCTGAAAACATCGGTTTTGCTATTCCAATTGATATTGTTAAAGATAGTTTAAAGACTTTTGAGGAAACTGGAGAGTTTAGGCGGGCGTTTTTGGGTGTTGAGTATCAGATGATTTCAGAAAGGGCGGCACTGCTTAATGAAGTTCCTCAGGGAGCCTATGTTGGCAATGTGGTTTCTGATTCTGCCGCAGGCCGGGCTGGTTTAAAAGAAGGAGATATTATTACTCACCTGGATGGACAGAGGGTTTCAGAGAAGGAAAAGGATTTAGCCGAAATTATTAATCAGAAAAAAGTCGGCGATACAATTGAAATTAAATACTGGCGAGAAGGAGAAGAAAAGACAGCTAGTGTTCGGTTGGGGGAGAGAGAGTAAAAAATTCACAATTTTCAAATTTTCAAATTTTCAAAAATAAGTATTTTATGGTACAATTTTTAGCGTAATGAAACAAGGAATACATCCAAAATACCATGATCAAGCAAAAGTAACTTGTACGTGTGGGAATACTTTTACTACCGGGTCAACTTTGGCTGAAATTGAAGTAGAAATTTGTTCTCAATGTCATCCCTTTTTTACTGGAGAAACTAAATATTTAGATACTGAGGGCAGAATTGAACGTTTTGAAAGAAAAAGGAAAATGGCAAAAGGCTCAAAGCCTAAGCCTAAAAGCAAGAAAAAGACTTCGAAAAAGAAAAAAAACGATGAAGATTAACTCCAATGTGGCAATACTGGAAATACAACCTGGTGCAGGAGGTACAGAGGCTAAAATATGGACCAAAGATCTTTTACGAATGTATTTGCAGTATGCTAAAAAAAAGGGTTGGCGGGTAGGGAAAATAGACGAAGATAAATTTCAAATTGTTGGTAAAAACGCATTTAATCAACTTCGACAGGAAACTGGTACTCATCGAGTACAGCGTATTCCGGAAACAGAAAAACATGACCGGATACACACTTCAACAGCAGTTGTTGTTGTTTTGCCTAAGGTAGCAGTTAATCCAAAAGAAATAAAAGAGGAGGATTTGGAATGGGATTTTTTCAGATCAGGTGGTCATGGCGGTCAAAACGTTAATAAAGTTTCCACTGCTGTGCGCCTAACTCACAAACCAAGTGGAATAACCGTAGAGTGTCAAAAAGAGCGCAGTCAACAAAAAAACCGTCAAATTGCCTTAAATTTACTTGCTTCACAGCTTTGGCAGCGGGCTCAGGCTAAAAAGAAAGGTTACGTTGGTCAAATTCGTCAGTCAGCCGGTTCAGGCCGTCGGTCAGATAAGATTAGAACCTATAACTTTCAGCAAAATCGGGTAACCGATCATCGCACCGGTAAAAAATCCCGTCAACTCGAAGATATCCTCAACGGCTCACTTAATTTAATCAAGTAATACTCCTTGACAAGATTAATATGTTGTGGTTAAATTAATATATTATGCAGCAAGTAGTATCAATTACATCGCAAGGTCAAATGACAATTCCTGCTAGTATGAAGAGAAAATTGAATTTTGACAATAAAGCCCTTGTAAAGGTTAGGGGGAAAAAACTGGTTGTAGAACCGGTTGGAGATATATTGAAACTTGGGGGTGTTTTTAAGGATAAAGCCTTAAAAGATAAATCTATTGAGGAGATAATTGAGTTGGAGAAGAAAGCGGTTGTTGAGGCAATATCCAAGGATGAATTGAAAAATGACTAAAAATTATCTTGTAGATACTAATGTTTTTCTACGTTATTTCCTTCAGGATAACGAAGAACAGTATCAAAAGGCAAAAAAATGGTTAAACAAGGCCAAGAAAAAGAAGTTTAATCTGGTTGTTTTTCCCCAGGTGATTTTTGAAATAAATTATGTGCTTTCGAACGTATACGGATTGAGTAAAAAAGAGGTTGCGGATTGTTTAAAAGAAATTATTGTTACTCCATATTTGGAAATTATAGATAGAGGAGTTCTTCTGTCAACAATAAATGAGTTTAGGAAAATAAATGTCGATTTGATTGACATTTATTTGCATTTTCAGGCCAAAGACAAAAAAGCAAAAGTACTCACTTTTGATAAGGATTTTAACAAGTTGTAGCTTTGATGGAATTCATTGTCAAGAAGAAAGTTTTTTGATGGTTTCTTCTAGCGAAAGGGTTTTTTGGTTGCCGGATTTCATGTTTTTGAGGGCTAAACAATCTTTTTCTGCTTCTTCTGGGCCGATGATAACCACCCATGGAATGTTTTTCTTATTGGCATAGTCCAATTGTTTATCTAATCTTTCATCTTCTTCTAGATACAATTCAGTGTTAATATTTTCTTTTCGCAAATTTTTTGCTGTTTGGATTGACTTTTCTTTTAATTCCGGTGAAAAAACAGTAACTAAAACTTTAGTTGGGTTAGGGGAGAGGTCAGGCAGTTTATTTACTTCCTTTAGTAATTCATAAATAGGCATATCTCCTACGGCAAATCCAATGCCGGTTATTTTTTTTCTGCCGCCGACTTGTTTGGTCAAATCATCGTAGCGTCCGCCGCCGAATAAAGCCCGATTAAGAGTAGAATTAATACTCCAGGCTTCAAAGACTGTTCCGGTGTAATAATCTAAGCCGCGGACCAAACTTTTGTCAAATTCTACGTATTCGCTTAGGTCATATTTTTCCATTTGATTAAAAATAACAGTTAAACGTTTTGAGTCGGAATAATCATTATCCTTAATTAAATCTAAAAGCTCTTCAGTTTTATTTTTTTCAATTCCTTCACTAACCAACCAGTTTTGCCAATCTTCCTCGGACAATTTGTCCAGCTTATCAATATAAGGAAAGAATTTCTTGTCAATAGATTTTTCTAAAAATTGACGGTCGTTGATTTTAATCTTTACTTCTTGAGGAGTTAGACCGAGATTTTTTAATGATAAACAGGCAAGAGTTAAAATTTCAATATCTGCTTGTATGTTATTTGATCCTAATATATCAATGTTCCACTGAAAAAAAGAACGTCCACGACCTTTTTGGGGCGATTCATATCGGAAAAAGCGTCCGTATGACTGCCATTTAACCGGCAGTTCTAATTGATATTGTTTTTGGGCGATGATTCTCGCCAAGGTTGGAGTTAGCTCTGGCCTTAATATGTAGCTTTTATCTTTGTCAGTAAATTTAAAAGTCTGATTTTCAATTATTTCTTGGCTTGTTTTAGATTCATATAGCTCGACCGGTTCCATTAATGGACCCTCATATTCCTGGTAGCCATAGGATTTACCCAAGTTTATCCATTTTTCTTTTAACCAGCTTTGAAACGCCCAGTCGTTAGGATAAAAATCCCGAAAACCTTTTATTGGCTGTAATTTGTTAGTCATGATTATATTTTAGCAGATTATTCTTCGGAAGTTAGGGTAGGGGAGGCGTCGGTAGATTCTGGGGCGGTTTGACCAGATTCAGTAGCCGCTTCTGATTCTGATTCTGATTCTGATTCTTCTTCTGCTGCTTCAGGTGAAGAGATAACGAGCAGCTCTTCCACTTTATAGGTAGCAGTATTACCGTTAGTTGGGGAAGTAATAACGACAATTTTTTGATTTGTAGCTAAATCTTGATATTCAATTTCTCCTGTTTCACTATCCTGACGTTTTTTCATGGTTGAATTTTGATCAAATATTAGTTCATAACTTTCCTCACCGTTTTTAATGAGGATTATTTCATCCTGTGCTGCTTTTTCAGTGATTGTTCCAAAAAATGACTGTCTTTCCCGCGGTTCTTTTTCTCCCACTAAAACTATTCTTCTGGCATCTAAACTGCCGTCTACTTGAACATAGCCCATGACAATTGCCCGCTGATTTGTTTCCAGGTCCTGAAAATCGATTTTTTGGCGGTTTTGGTTAATAATTACTGCTTCGTCGTTTAAAACTGTTGTTCGAATATCTTCGTTGACATTAATTTTAAACCCGGTTGCACTAGTTTCAGTGATTGTTCCAATCCAGCCCCTTTTTTCTTCTTTATTCAGTATTTCTCCTATTTTTTCCTCAATTTTATCTTTAACAGCGTCACGGACTCCTTTAGTTTTTGGGTCAACTGTTGGTGTGGGACTAGTTGTTGAGGTTTCCTGTGCCTGTGATCTAAAAGGCAGGAAAAAAATACTGGCGGCGGTTAAACTGATAATCAAGAAAAACTTTTTATTCATTGTCTTTAGCTATTTAAAATTTAGCAGTAGAATAGGTAACTGTCAAGGTTTGGGTAGCTTTATTACCTTGATTGTCATAGGAAGAAATATTAATTATGTTTTCTCCGCCAATAAGTTCAATATTCGTTTCAAACTCCCCATTCTTATCGGCAACTGAAATTTCTTCCCCTTCTTCCCAAATGACGACAATTGTGGCGTTGGGTATTGTTTCGCCTTTGATGATTAAATTTTCGTTGGAAGCAACAATTTCATTGTCTGGTTGAATGATGTTTAAAAAAACCTCTTTTTCAGTTGTTTTAGTTGGAATTGCTGTTGGGGTGGTTTGTGCTAGGGTTGGCGAGGTTTGATTATTTAAAGCTAGTTTTTTTTGACCTTTGTTTTTAGTCCAAAGAAAAGCGCTTATCCCAAAGCCAAGAAGTATTCCGATAAAAATTGCTACACCCAATTCCTTTTTCATCCTTACTCTTATAATATGAAAACCCTCAGGTGATGTCAAGCAGGAGTTTTGATACATTATGATATATTATTTATCATTTAACATTTGACAATTAGCATTTGGCCTTGAGCATTAAGCTTTAAGCTATGCCTTGTTTTGACAAGGCATTAATGCTAACATTTATTAATTATGTTAACGGTCAAATACTCGGAGGAAAATTTGTTTCGGCTCAGAGTCAAGCGAAATTATATAGGTTTAGGTGTTCCTGAAAATAAGATAAAGGTTGATATTGTTTTGGCTTGTAATGGGAGTAAAGTAGATCCTAAAGTTGTAGAACCGGTAAGCCGAGATTTACCGTTTGTTATTCCCGGACCAGGAGAGTATGAAATTGGTGGAACCCAGCTGGCCAGTTTGGGAGATGGTTATTGGTCGATTAGGACAGAGGGGTGGAGATTGTGCTTCCTTTGCGGCCAGTGGAAAAAGCCGAACCATAAAAAAGTTGATCAACTAGGTCAGCTGGATCTGCTTTTTTTGAATTTAGAGGGCTCCAAAAAAGAAGCTAAAAAAGCGGTTGAAGCTGTTAAAAGAATTTCGCCGAAAGGGATAATTTTTGGCTATAAAATTGGTAAAGAGTTTTTGGATAAAATTGACCGAGAGGATATTGAACCAATTGGAAAAGTAAAACTTAAACAAAGTGATTTAAGCGAAGATGGTAGTGACTATTTTGCTTTGAAATAAAAAATTATGGCGCAAAGAAGTTCACCTCAAAAACTAAAAATCCCGCCTCATTCAAAAGAAGCAGAAACTTCTGTGCTTGGCTCTATTTTAATTGATAAGGATGCCGTTGTTGAAGTAGCTGATATTTTATCTCCTGAATGTTTTTATGAATCTGCCCATAAGTTTATATTTGAATCGGCTTTAGAGTTGTATGAGGAGCGAGTACCGATCGATTTGGTAACTATGGCCCAACGGATAAAAAAGAAAAAAAAGCTTGATGAAGTTGGGGGAAGAAGTTATTTGGCTAAGCTGGCCAATTCTGTGCCTACTTCCGCTCACGCTGTTTCTTATGCTCAGATTGTCAAGGATTTGTATACAAAAAGGGAGCTGGCGGCCGCTTCGTCAAAGATTAACCAGGTTGCTTTTAATGATGAAATAGACGCTGATGAGGCTTTAGATGAAGCCGAACAGGAAATTTTTTCTTTAAGTCAACAGCATTTAAAAAAAATACCAACTTCTTTAAGAGAAGCTTTAGCCGAGAGTTTTGATCGTTTGGACGAACTGCAAAAAAGAGCTGACGGTTTAAGGGGGGTTCCGAGTGGGTTTAAGGATTTAGACGATTATTTGGCTGGTTTTCAGGACAGTAATTTGATTATTTTAGCTGCTCGGCCGGGAGTAGGGAAGACAGCTTGGGCGTTAAATATTGCCCGCCATGTTGCCGTTGAAAAAAATCTGCCTTCCTGTTTTTTTTCATTAGAGATGAGCAAAGAAGAGTTGGTTGATCGGCTGTTGGTTCGTCAGGCTGATATAGATGCTTGGAAAATGAAAACAGGTCAACTAAATGATGACGATTTATCCCGCTTATCTGAGGCAATGGGTGTTTTGGCAGAAGCTCCTTTGTATATTGATGATACTCCGGGTTTAAATATACTTCAGATTAGAACTAAAGCCAGACGTTTGCAGATTGAGAAAGGTTTAGATTTAATTATTGTCGATTATCTACAATTAATGCATTCACGCCGGCGCTGGGACAGTCGGGTCCAGGAGGTATCAGATATTTCTCAGGGGTTGAAGAATCTTGCCCGGGAATTAAAAGTTCCTGTCTTGGCTCTTTCCCAACTTTCAAGGGCAGTAGAAAAAAGAGGCGGCAACCGGCCGAGATTAGCTGATTTACGTGAGTCAGGCTCGATTGAACAGGATGCAGACGTAGTTATGTTTTTGTATCGCGATGATGAAGAAAATAGGGAATTGGTCAACTGCGATATTGCCAAGCATCGAAACGGTCCGGTTGGTCAATTTGAACTTTACTTTAATCCGAAAAAGGTAAGCTTCTTTGGCGTCAAGAAATAGTCTAAAGTGGTGCCGCGAGCCGGAGTTGAACCGGCACGAGGGGTAAGCCTCACAGGTTTTTGAGACCTGCGTGTCTGCCAATTCCACCATCGCGGCTAATGCTTAATTTTAACATTTCTTTAATACACCGACAACCGGGATAAAAATCGATATCATTCTGAGGTTAGTGGTCGGCGCGTGTTATAATCATCAAATGGAAAAATTACGCCTCGGGCTGCAAATTTTGGCTGGTTTTATATTTTTGTTTCAAATGTTTCGTCTTCTAAAAGAGGATTATCCGGAAAAACAGATTGTCAAAGCAAGTTTGTTGGGATTGGTTTTAGCTTTTGGGTTTAATTATTTAAACGGTTATTTAAAACTTAATTTAAATGTTTGGAGCCTAATATTTTCTGCTGTTATCGTGGTGCTTATTTTTAGCTCCCAATTAGAATGGCGGTTTTGGTCAGTTTTAGAATTAATTACCTGGCCGGGTTTAGTTTGTTTAGCGGTTGCTTTTGCTGGTCAACTGGAAGGCGTTTTTTATCTTTTCTTAGTTTTAGCTAGTTTTTATTGGAGGAATTATCGTAATTTTCGGTGGTATCCCAGTGGAAAAGCCGGCTTCTTCTTTCTTATTAATCTTAGTTTTCTTTCAGTATTTTTCGTTGGACTTGATTTTTGGCTCCAACGGCTGGTAGAATTAAGCGTTTGGTCGATAACTTTACTTGCTGGGATAAGTGCAATTGTTTTGCTTTCCGGAAGAAAAACAAGCAGTTAAAATTTAAAAAAGAACAAATGACAAACAAAAAAAGTGATAAAAATAATTTTACCTTTCCGCAGGCTGTTCTGGAGCCGGTAAAAACTTTTTTGACCGAAGAATTAAAAAAAATCAAAAAACAAGTAGCCCAAGTAGAGAAAGATGACCCGTTTGCTAATGAGGACCGGGTTGATGATAATGCCAAACCGGATATGGAAGCGGATGAGCAATTTGGTCATGCTCGGGCAAAAGCTATTTCTGGACAGTTAAATAAGCGGATGATACAGATTAAAAAGGCTTTATCCAGGGTCAAAATCGGCCAATATGGGATTTGTGAGGAATGTGGTGAGTTTATTAATACTAAGCGATTGATGGTTTATCCGGAATCTACTAAATGTGTCTCCTGTCAAGAAAAGAAATCTTAAACCTGAAATAATTTTTGAGGATAGTGATATTTTTTTGATTAATAAACCGGCTGGTTGGGTGACTCTCAATGTTCAAACTTATCAGGGAATAACACTTCAAGATTGGGTAAGTAAAAATGTAAATATAAATTTTGTACATCGTTGTGGAATTGTGCATCGGCTGGACAAGGGTACTTGGGGCATAGTTTTGGCGGCTAAAAATAAAATTTGTTTTGAAGAACTTCAAAAACAATTTAAACAACGAAAAGTTAAAAAGGAATATCTAGGCTTAGTCAGGGGAGAGTTAAGAAGTAAAGGGGAGCTGGTCAGCCCGGTTGGCCGGCTGCCGTATAATAAATTGAGGTATGGGGTAACCTTGGAAGGAAAACCGGCTCAAACAAAGTTTAAACCGGTTAAAACCTATCTTGTAGATGGAGATATTTATACTTTAGTTAAGGTTTGGCCGAAAACCGGGCGGACACATCAAATTCGGGTGCATTTTAAACATTTAGGCCATCCATTGTATGGAGATAGTCTTTATGGGGGAAAAAAAGAGGAAGAAAAGCCGATGTTTTTAGTAGCTCGAAAAATTAATTTTTTGCATCCAAAATTAAGGAAAAGAATGACATTTAAAATAAAACTGCCAGACGTTTTAAAGGAGGTTATTAAAAATGGCAAGAAGAAATAAAAACAAAAAAAACTGGTTATTATTAGTATTTTTAGTATTTGTTGCCGGTGTTTTATTTCTTTTGGCTAGAAAGTTGGCTGGTGTTGTTAAAAATTCTTGGTCTGGGAGTGAACAAATATCTTTAGCTGTTGAGGCGGAAAATAAAGATAGTCTAATTTTAACTTTAACCCCTGGAAAGGAAATGGTTGTTGTAACCAGAATTCCGTCGAAAACAATGATTGAAACCCCTTGGTTTGGTTACTATCAGGTAGGCAAACTGCCGCTTTTGACTGAGCAGGAGGGGAGTCTGGAAATTTATAATCGAAGTTTAAGCTATTATTTAGGAGTAGCAGTTGACGCTAGTTTAATGGATTCCGGTTTTAATTTTAATAAAGAGAATAAAAATAAACTGAAAAACAAGTTAACAAAGCTTTTTTTTCTGCCTCGTAGTTTGACGTTTGGTCGTGTATGGCGTTTTTTGTCTCGGAAAGATTTGGTTTGGGAAGTAATTGATCTTGAAGATTTCGGCCAAGAGGATTATTTAGCTGATGGTTCGGCAGTATTTAATATTAATCCCGAATCTATTGACCAGAAATTTTGGGGGTATTTTTCCGACCCGGTCATAAATAAGGAAAATTTAACTTTATCGATTTTCAATGTTGGCGATCAAAGTGGATTAGCTCAAAAAATTTCTTTTATTGCCGAAAATATGGGAGTTAGGGTAGTTGAAATTAGTGATATGGAGGTAGAAGTTAATGATTGTTTGATTGCCGTATCCAACGAGGAGGCAGTTCAAAGCCGGACGGTTCAACGTTTACATCGGGTTTTTGGTTGTCCAATTGAAACTAATCAGTTAAAAGGTATCGGTGAAATAAAATTGTTGATTGAAAATGTTAAAATAGACTAACATGTCTGGGCACTCTAAATGGGAAAATATTAAACGCCAAAAAAATTCTCAGGATCGGGCTAGAGCAAAAGTTTTCAGCAAATTGTCACGGTTAATCACTAATGCTGTTAAAGAGGGAGGTTCTGTTGATCCTGAGAAGAATGTCCAACTGCGTCAGGCTATTGAACGGGCTAAAGAAGAGGATATGCCTAAGGATAATATTGAGCGGGCAATAGATAATGCTTTAAAAAGTCAGGAGGCTTCTGAAGAACTTGTCCTTGAAGGCTACGGTCCGTTTGGCTTAGCTGTTCTTATGAAAGCGATTACAGATAATAGACAAAGAACTATCCAAGAGATTAAAAACATTTTTGAAAAACACGGGGGGAATTTGTCTGAACCGGGGGCAGTTAGTTATAAATTTTTTCGGCAGGGTAGGGTAGTGGTTAAAAAGCCTGACCAGGAGTCGATAATTGAGCTTATTGATTTTGGAGTTGAAGAAATAGAAGAAAAAGAAGATAAGTTAGTTCTTTATATTAATCCGGAAGATTTTAAAAAGGCTGTTGATCAAATAGGGCGGAATTACCAAATTATTTCTTCAGATATAGAGTTAGTATCCAAAGAAAGTTTGAAATTCAGCCAATCGGGAAAGGAAAAAATTAACCAGTTTGTCAGTCTGCTTAAAGATCATCCTGATATAGAGAAGGTATTTACCAATGACTAAACGCGCTTATTTTCTAATCTCGAGTATAATTTTAACAATAATTTTTGGTTTATTAAATCTTGTTTCCTTTCAATGGAAATATGCTGGTATTGTTGGGTTTTCAGTTGGGGTAGCTGTTTATCAGGCTATACTTTTTTATTTTATGGTTGATAAAAAAACTAACTTGGTAATCAGCGGCGTTTTACCTGCTTTTTTTGGCTTAGGAACAAGTTTATTCAGGTTTTTATTTGCCGTTAACTGGATTTGGCAGTCGATTTTAGTTTTAGTATTTTTATTTGGTATTTATACTTTGTTTTTAGTAGAAAATGTATTTTTGGTTTCCACTGAGGTTAAAACAGTTCCGCTTTATCGAGCAGCTAGTACGGTTGGTTTTTTAATTACACTGATTACTGCTTTTTTTCTTTATGAAGTAATTTTTTCATTTCGTTTACCAGTATGGCAGAACAGCTTGTTAATTTTGGGAGCAAGTTTGCCTTTACTAAATCATTATTTTTGGTCAATAAGATTAAATCAGCCTTTAAGCTGGAAAAATATAAGGTTATCGCTAGTTTTTGCCTTAATAATGGCTGAAATGGCAGCGGCAGTTTCGTTTTGGCCTTTAGAAACAACCAAATCAGCTCTTTATCTTGGCAGTGTCTTTTACGTCTTTTTAGGTTTGGCTCAAGCATATTGTCAGGAAAAACTATTTAAACAAACTATTCGTGAATTTATATTAGTTGGGTTAGGCACGTTAATGGCTTTGTTTTTAGTGACCAGCTGGCGTTGATAAGGCTTAGATATATAGTCGAGTAGAGAAGTGGTCCAAAACTAAAGCGTCCTATAATAGTATTTATAAATATCCTATAATACAATATCCTCTTCGTGAAAATTATAGGACTATTTTCACATTTAGCAGTCGCAATCCTTAATTGATAATTAAATATAACTACTAAAGTTAATCCGGAGAATACGCAAAAAATAGCTACTAAATGTGGAAAAGTTCACTTGAGAAGTTAACCCCTCTTCAATCTGTTAGCTTGGTTAAATCAGCTTTTATGAGGTTCTAATCAACAACTGCCAAAATATAAACATGGCTGATCAAACAAAAAGTGTTATTTTTGCTTCTCTCGTTGACAGCTTATTGGTGTTTATTAAGAATAAAAAGATTGATAGATAGATGTTAATTGGGGAAGCTTCGCTTACTGTGTCGCACAATGTTTCTTTTGCGACGCGATAAATAGTAGGAGAGTGAAGAGGATTAAAAGTTTAAAGTTTCAGCTAAAGGCTGATGGGCCTCTGGCCCAAAAATTTAAATATTTATTTTGGATTATTTATTTTTGAATTTTTTGACTTCTTCTAATTTAACTTTTTCGATTTAAATTTATATTCAACCATTTCCCCACTACTCTTTGATAAAAAATATGCAATAAATAAATTTTGACTGCAGAGCTGATGACCAAAGATACTGCTATATTATTAAAAATGCCTTAGAATGCCTCTAACGAGTTTATGCCTCTAGATTGGTAGAATATTAATATTGTTGCAATACACTACTGTTTAATTGTAATTATTTATAAAAATTATTGCTGATTACTGTCTATATTTTTTGTGGTTTGCTAATTACAATAAAAACTTTAGTCCAGATTAAGTCCAGATTACCTCCAGCTAGAAAAACGGTCCGGATAAGATGATGGCTGCAAAATTATCGTTGGTGGTTTTTTTCAACGTCGCACAATTTTGACAGAAATAAAAAGATGTGCTAGTTTTAAATTAGAATGGTTAAATCAAAAAATAAAAAACAAAACAAACTCAGTAAAAATCTTTGGACAATGGTTGATAAGTTTTTAGAAGCTTTGGAAATTGAACGCAACTGTTCTCCATTAACTATTCGGAATTATCGTCATTATTTAAAAAGGTTTAATAGGTTTTTAAAAAACGATGATAAAGACTACTCCCCTACTCTATCCGATCTTACCCTGGAAAATATACGGAAATTCCGACTTCATTTAGCCAGAATTAAAACTCGCAAGGGAACTTTTTTAAAAAAGAAAACCCAGGGTTACCACATAATTGCTTTGCGGTCATTTTTAAGCTGGTTGATTAAAGATAATTATAATGTGGTTGCACCTGATAAGATTGATTTGCCCAAAACACCAGAAAGACAGGTAAAATTTTTAAATGAGAAACAGCTAAATAAATTTTTAAATCAGCCTCAAATTTCAACTAAAATTGGTTTAAGAGAT
Source organism: uncultured Gammaproteobacteria bacterium (assembly GCA_964432015.1). GTDB lineage: Bacteria > Patescibacteriota > Microgenomatia > UBA12405 > JAHJSD01 > CAYSLZ01. Next base: position 24,262 of record CAYSLZ010000002.1, read on the forward strand.
AAAGCTATTTTGGAAACTTTGTTTTCAACTGGTTTAAGAGTTAGTGAATTAGTAAGTTTAGATCGGAATGAGATTAATCTAAAAACTCAAGAGGTTGGTGTGGTTGGTAAAGGCCAAAAAGCGCGTGTTGTTTTTCTTTCTGACCGGGCAGTAAAATGGCTTGATCGCTATTTAGTTTCCCGCGATGACCATTATGACCCGTTGTTTATAAGATATTCTGGTAAAAAAGATCCGTCTATGGATGATGAAGAAATGCGGCTTTCAGCCCGGTCGGTTCAAAGACTAGTTGAAAAATATCGTAAAAAAGCAAAAATACCAATCAAGGTGACTCCGCATGTTTTGCGTCATTCATTTGCTACTGATCTTCTTCGTCAGGGAGCCGATCTTCGGTCTGTTCAGGAACTGCTTGGGCATAAAAACATTTCCACAACTCAAATTTATACCCACGTTACCGACCGCCATCTCCACGAAACTCACAAAAAGTACCACTCTGGCAATAAAGAATCCTAAAACCTTTTTAAAGATAGTGTTACGATCGTATTGCTATTTTGACAATTGAATATATTTTGGTGTAGAAATAGTTAATGAGGAAGAAGAGATCAAAGACACTACAAATACTTGCTGCGGCTGAAGATCTTATGCTTAATTTTGGAGACTATTTTAGCCGAGATAGGAGAAAAGGAACTGACTTAGCTGAGTGGTTAAGTATTGGCACGCGGGCGACCACATATTATTTTGTCAAAAAGGGTGTATTAAACCCGGATTTGACATTTAAGGAAAAACCAAATTCGATTTTAAGATTAATAAAAAAACCATGGGATGGTAAATGGAGATTTGTTATTTTTGATATTCCTCAGAAAGAGGTTAATTTCAGAAATATTATTAGACGACGCTTGAAAGAATTGGACTTTAGGCAGTTGCAGCGTTCTGTTTGGTTTTCACCCTTACCCCTTACGCAAAGTTGTGAAAAAAATGGATAAACGAGTCGATGATTACAATTACTTGACTGTAATAGAAGGTAAGATATATCGTGATGATCCAAAAAGGATTGTTAGAAATAAATGGGAAATTGATGATTGGAGGCAACGTGTACTAAACTGGAAGAATTTAATTCAAGACAAGAGAAAACTTAGTGAAATAAACCAAAAAACCTTTTGGAATTTAGTTTTGGACCATCCAAAGGTTCCTCTGGATCTTCTTCCTAAAAATTGGCCCTTAAAAGATTTAGTGAAACAATTTGACTTGAGAAAGTTTTAAAGATAGTGTTACGATCGTATTGCTATCTTTAATAATTAAATATAATTATGGTGGGGATAAGTTCTGCCTTTACACTTTATTTACATCTCGCTTAGTTAATTTCCATTATCACGGAGGCAGGTCATGGCAGAAACCTTTTCGGATTTTGTTTTGAAGCGCATTAAAATAACACCTTGAGTGGTTCTGCCTAAAACGGGAATATTTTTAAGAGGCAGTTTAATAATTTTACCTTTTAATGAAGTTAAAATTACTTTATCCGTATTTTGGTCGACAATTTGAGCTTCAGCAACTAAGCCGGTTTTTTTATTGATGTTAGCTACTTTTACGCCTACGCCGGCTCTTTTTTGAAGAGGATATTTATAGGCGTTTGTGCGTTTACCCAGTCCCCTTTCGGTAACTACCAAAAGGTGGCGGAATAATTTCCGCCGTTTATCTTCCGGAACCGGTTTCTTGTCTGGAATGGTATCGAGAGAAATAACATGGTCTCCCTTTTTAAGTTCAATTCCTTTAACTCCCTGAGCTGTTCTACCCATTGTCCTGACATCTGTTTCTTTAAAGCGGATACATTTGCCTTTTTTAGTAATTAAGAAAGCATGTTTCCTACCATTAGTTAATTTCGCATCAACTAATTGATCATTATCCTTTAGACTTATTGCAATAATTCCGGTTTTCCTAATATTTTCAAAATCTTCAATTTTTGTTCGTTTAACTTGACCTTGGTCAGTGGCTAAAAGTATGTATTTTTCCTCCGGCGTTTTTTTGGCAGAAAGTTTAAGAAACGCCTGTACTTTTTCGCCTTGTTCAATGTTAATTAAGTTAATTATTGCTTGGCCTTTAGATTTTCTTGAACCCTCCGGTATTTCCCAAACACGTTTTTCATAAACTTTACCTTGATCGGTAAAGAAATAGATTATGTCGTGGGTTGTACATGAAAATAAGTTTTTAATTGAATCTTCTTCTTTAGTTGTCATTCCCTGAACGCCTTTACCACCTCGTCTTTGACTTCGGTAAGTTCCGCGGCCCACCCTTTTGATATAACCAGTTTTAGTAATAGTGACAATAACTTCTTCTTTAGCAATTAAATCCTCCTCACTTAACTCACCAACTTTTCGTTTATATATCTTGGTTTTTCTTTTGTCTCCGTATTTTTCTTTTATCTCTTTAAGCTCGTTTTTTATTTCTTTTAGCATAATTTTTGGCTTGGTGAGAAGCGTTTCTAGTTTTTCCAATGTTTCCTTAATTTCCTCATATTCGGCTTCTATTTTTTGGCGTTCCAAAGCAGCTAATCTTTTTAACTGCATATCTAAAATTGCTTGAGCCTGAATGTCAGTTAATTCAAATTTGTTCATTAAGTTGGATTTAGCTGTTTCAGTGTCTTTGGATTTTTTAATTGTTTCAATTATTTCATCAAGATTATCAAGAGCTATTTTTAGACCTTCTAAAATGTGGGCTCTGAATTTTGCTTCTCTAAATTCATAAAGGGTTCTTCGTCTGATAATTTCATGTCGATGGCGGATGAAAAGAAGCAGAATTTGGCGTAAATTTAAGGTTTGTGGAACTCCATCAACCAAGGCAACTATGTTTGCCGGATAGTTTTTTTGAAGATAGGTGTATTTATAAAGCTTGTTAAGAATTGATTTTGGTCGAGCTGTTCGTTTTAATTCAACTACAACTCTAATTCCATCCCGGTCGGATTCATCTCGCAAATCTGATATGCCGGTAATCTTTTCATCTTTAGCCAGTTTAGCAATTTTTGCCACTAGTTTAGCCTTGTTGACCTGATATGGCAATTCACTGATAATAATGTTGTGTTTTCCCATATTGGCTTCTTTTATTTCTGCTTTACCGCGCATGAGAATTTTACCTTTTCCAGTAGTGTAGGTTTTATTGATTGATTCTTGGTCAAATATTTCTCCTGATGTTGGGAAATCAGGTCCTTTAATAAATTCTAAAAGATCTGTACTTGATAATTTTGATTCAAATTCAAACTGCCAGTCAGCTAATTTTTTAACCTCTTGCATAATTACGTATTCAGCAGTCTTTTTTTTGTTTTCGGTTAGTTTTTTAAATTCAATTTTTTCCTCATTTTCCTTTTTCTTAAGCTTGCCTTCGTCAATCATGTGAATTATGGCGTTAATTACCTCGGTTAGGTTATGAGGAGGAATTTTTGTTGCCATGCCAACAGCAATTCCGTCTCCTCCGTTGATAAGAAGGTTGGGAATTTTTGTTGGTAAAACAACCGGTTCTTTTAAAGTTCTATCAAAATTATCAGTAAAGTCTACTGTTTCCTTGTTAATGTCTCGAAGCATTTCTTGGGCAATTTTGGCCATCTTTGCTTCGGTATAACGCATAGCAGCTGGCGGGTCACCGTCAATTGACCCGAAATTACCTTGTCCGTTAATTAAACAATAACGCATAGCAAAGTCCTGGGCCATATGAACGAGAGCTCCATAGCTTGAACTGTCACCATGAGGATGATATTTTCCTAAAACTTCTCCAACTATCTTGGCTGATTTGCTGTAGCTGGCACCGCTGGTTAAATGCATTTGGTGCATGGCGTAAAGTATTCTTCTTTGTACCGGTTTTAGACCGTCACGGACATCAGGTAAAGCTCGTGAAACAATAACACTCATTGCGTAGTCTAAGTACGCTTGTCGCATTTCGTCGGTAATTTTTACTGGTTTTATTTGATCAGCCTTTGGGGCTATTTTTGTTTTCTTTGCCATCTTTGTTTACTTTTTTTAATTACTTGATAAGCCTCTTTTTTAGTTAACCATTCGCCGACTTTAATTTCTTTGTTAAGTTCTAATTTGGCGTAACTCTCCCAGAAATCAACAATCTCGTTTTTAGTTGCTGTGCTTAAATCTTTTAAGCTTTTAAAATGATCCATTCTCGGGTCATTTTTGGCAGCGGCAATAATTTTAGTGTCTTTTTCACCAGTGTCATGAAGTTCTAAACCTCCAATAACACGAGACCGAATTAAACAACCGGGAATAGTTGGTGACGAAACTAAAACCATTATATCTAACGGGTCATTATCCTCTGCTAGTGTGGAGGGAATGTATCCGTATTCAGTTGGATAAAAAACCGAGCCCGGTAAAACTCGATCTAAAATAAGCTGGTTTAATTGGTGGTGAAACTCATATTTATTAGTCCCCCCTTTAGGAATTTCCACTCGACAGTAGACTGTTTTCGGTGAATTTGGTCCACAAGGTATTTTTTTATTCATATATCCAAGGTCGCCATTTTAGCGTGTGTTTGAATAAAGTGCCTTCTTGGCGGTACTTTTTTACCCATTAAAATTGAAAATGTTTCATCGGCTTTTTCAGCGTCATCAATGTTGACTAGTTTTAATATCCGGTTTTCCGGATTCATAGTTGTTTCCCATAACTGGTTCGGGTTCATTTCTCCAAGCCCTTTGTAACGTTGAATATTGATGTTTTTATAATCCTTACTGTATTTAGCGACTAGTTTGTCTTTTTCCTTTTCAGAATAAGCATATTGCTCATTCTTGCCTGCTTTTACTTTGAATAAAGGCGGTTGGGCAATATATAAATTGCCCTGTTTAATTATCTGCGGCAGATATCTAAAGAAAAAAGTCAGCAGTAAAGTGGCAATATGGGCGCCGTCAACATCAGCGTCAGTCATAATAATAACTCGGTGGTAACGAAGTTGCTCCATATCAATTTCCTCACCAATACCAACGCCTAAAGCGACAATCAGGTCTTTGAGCTCCGGAAATTCAACGATTCTATCCAAAGCTGCTTTTTCAGTATTTAAAACTTTACCTCTTAAAGGTAAAATAGCTTGAAATTTGCGGTCTCTGCCTTGCTTAGCTGAACCTCCGGCAGAGTCTCCCTCAACAATAAATAACTCTGATTTTTTTGGTTCTTTAGTTTGGCAATCAGCTAGTTTTCCCGGCAAACCTAATGAGTCAAAGACACCTTTTCTTGATATAGCGTCGCGGGCTGCTTTAGCCGCTTTTCTGGCTCTGACAGTCAACATGACTTTTTCCAGTATGGCATTAGTGTCAGAAGGATGTTCCTCAAAAAAAGTTTCCAGCCCTTCCCTGGCAATTTTAGCCACTAAGGGGCGAATTTCACTGTTACCCAGTTTGCCCTTAGTTTGCCCTTCAAACTGAAGGTCTTTGGATGGCATTTTTACAGAAATTATTGCTGTTAGGCCTTCGCGGGTGTCCCGGCCGCGAATAGTACCGTTTTTAATTTTTTTCAACAAGTCATTTTTTTGAGCATATTTTTTAATTGACCTAGTTAAGGCGCTTTTAAAACCAGATTCGTGGGTTCCGCCTTCTTGTGTATTTATAACGTTAACGTAGGAAATAATGTTTGTTCTATTGCTGTCAGTGTATTGAATAGCAATTTCAACCTCTTTATCATCTTCTTGTCCATTAATATATATTGGTTGATGAAAAGTATCCTTACCTTGGTTTATTTGATCAAGCAGTGAACGGATACCGCCTTCAAAATAAAAATGATATTCTTTGTCTTTAATTTTATTATTAAAATGAAAGAATAAGCCGGAGATTAAAAAAGCTCGATCGCGGAGAGAATTTTTAATTGTTTTGGGGTTAAATTCGGTTGTTTCAGTAAAAATTTTGGGGTCAGGTGTGAAATTTACAATTGTTCCGGTTTTTCCTTTTAAAAATTCTTTTGATTCCGTAAACTTAGTTTCTTTTATTTCCTTTACCTTTGTTTCTGGATTACCTCTTTTATATTTTTGGTAATAAATTTTATCGTCACGGTGAACTTCTACTTCCATAGACGTGGATAAAGCATTAACTACACTTGACCCGACACCGTGCAGTCCGCCCGAAATTTTATAAGCCTCACCTTCAAATTTTCCTCCGGCATGAAGTTTGGTCATTACAATTTCTAAAGTGGATTTTTTATATTTCGGGTGTTCATCAACGGGAATTCCCCGGCCGTCGTCAACAACAGTTACTGAACCGTTTTGGTTTAAACTGACCCAGACGTTTTCAGCCGCTCCAGCCAAAGCTTCATCAATGGCATTATCAACAATTTCATACACACAGTGGTGCAGACCGGTTTCATTGGTTGAGCCTATATACATTGCCGGCCGTTTACGAACCGGAGCTAGTCCTTCTAGAACGACTATTTGTTCTCCGGTATATTTATCAATAGTATCCAGTTTTTTCTTCTTTTTTGCCATTTTAATCAGCTTTTCGGGAGCAAAAAAAAATTCTGCTTAGCAGAATTTCCTGCAGTATAAAAAAGCAGGTCAGCTCATTTGCACTAAGTACATTATAGTCTATTTATATACGGTATTCAAGTTATTACTTTATCCGATTAATCGCATATTTTAGGCGGGTTATTAAAAGCGGAGCAAAGGGCAGTGATTAGATATTCAGAAGAAGCAATTTGATTATTTTGAAAGTAGCTGTTGTTGATTTTTACTATTATTTTACTGCCTCCTTGTTGAGAATTAATCGGCAGTTGACTGTCGTTGATAAAAATTTGCGGAGTTTGACGAATATTTTTATTTTCTAAAAATTTTATTTCATTTTCCAAAATTTCAATACTTTGAGTACTAAAACAGTCTTGTATTTGATTTGTCGGCAAATTTACCTTTTTAGCTTGTTCTTGCCAACAATGGTCAACGTTTTCTAATGAGCAGTTTTCTTCCACATTATTAACAAATTCCCACCAGTCTAGTGGATTATTGGTTAATCTCCAAGCGCAAATTTCCCGAATATTTTGATTTAGTTGTCGTTTACCTTTTGGTGAACAGTAATATTTATTGTTTTTGGCGGCAATACATTGATTTTCTGTTTTGGGGCCGTTTTTTGTAGTATAAAAATAATAATGGGGCTGCCAATTTACTTTTTGGTTAAAAAATTGGACCGCTTTTTGTAAATTTGTTCTTAATAATTTATCTTTATTTCCAAAGCTTTCTTGAAACATTACTATGTTTGGTGTATTTGTTTGTGAGGGTTGAAAGAGGATGTTTTTAGCTCGGGAGTTTTTAGTTTCCGGCGGGCATTGGGTTTCTAAATTTACTTTTTTACGGATGGAGCCGGCTAAAAAGGCAGATATAATCAAAAGTATAAAAACAGGCCAAGGAAGCTTTATATTTTTAGTCATTTTTTTCTATGTTTATTGCTGAAACAGGGCAGTTGTCAATAGTAGATTTGATTTCTTTAGTAATTTCCTCGGGCTGATTTTTTACTTGAGCTTTTCCTTTTTTATAGTCAATCGAAAAAATATTTGGGTCTAACGTGGCACACAAGCCGCAGCCAATGCATTTTTCTTCGTCAATTTTTATTTTCATTTTTGAGTATTAAGCGTAAATTTAAAAAAACAATGATCGACTTGCCGAGTATACCACTTGTTGAAGTCAGTATAAATATAGTTAGGGGTAAAAGGATGATTGGTAAGAGTTGCCTGATTTCTTTTTTAGGAAAAACCCAGTCAACTTCCATAATTAAATAACCGACAACTGCCCCGGAGATTAATAAAAAATAATTCGTCCACTGAGTATCCTGCCAAATTAAAATTATTTCCCAGATGATTAAGACAACCCCACCGTAAAGTATCGTTTCCGGCAAATTCTTAATTTTCGATTTAATATTTTCAATCACTATTCGCTGTTCGCTATTAACTATTAACTATTAACTATTAACTAGGCCTTTCATGAGCCTTAATCCTTCTTTCGCTGTTCCTGACTGAAAATGGCTCCGAGCTGGTTTTAACTTTTCAATCAGCCAGTCGGATATTCCATTTTTTAAATCCAGCGGATGAAGATTTCCGATTTTATAATCTTCTTTTAATTTATTTATATTTTTGTATTCTATGTTACCGCCGTGTTTTTCGGCTCTTTCAATTTTTAAGCCTTTGTCCACTTTTTCTTCGCCCCAGAAAACTAACATTTCTACCCAATTAATAATTGGATTAAATTTAATTTCTTTTGGCGGACAGTAAGCATCGTGGATTTTTTGTTTAATTATTTTTGGTGAATCATGAATAAAAATTGCCGATTTAGGTTTAGATTTACTCATTTTTAGTTCTTCCGAAGAATCGTTCTTTGACTTTGGTCCCTCTAGGCCGGCAATTGTATTTTGATGAACGGCCACCGGTGAAATTATATTTCCCTGTTTATCTTTAAGGGGATTAATAGTTATTTTGGAGGCAACGTCACGGGCATTGGCATGGGCCTTGCGTTGGTCAATTCCGGCATGGACCAAATTAGCTTGAAGAGTAAAAATATCGGCTACTTGCAGTGGTGGGTAAAAAAGAGTTGCCATATCGACGCTTTTTCCCTCTTTTTTGCCCATAATTGAAATTGACCTTAAATTTCGAGCAAGCGTGATATGTTTGCCGACTTCCATAAACGTTTCCCAGTGGATTAGATTATCTTTGTACAAATTTTTTCCGATTACAAATTTTAAGCTGCCTTTTTTAACTTCTTTGTCAGTATTTACGTTAAAGCATTTCAGTGAGGCAATTAGCCCTTGTTTAAAATAAGAGTTAGTTGCTTTTCTGATGTTTTCCCAGTTACCGCCAAGTTTGTTATTTAAGTAAGAATGAAAATCAGCCAATAAAATAGTGCATTTAACGCCGGCTTCTAGAAAGTCGGCAATTTTGCCCATACTCATTAAGCCGGTTCCCAGATGAACCATACCGGAAATTTCGAAACCGATGTAGTGGTTTAACGGGGTTTTGGACTTAATTAACTTCTTTAAATCTTCTTCCGTCATTATTTCTTGGCAGTTTCTGGTGATTAAATCAATTTGCTTATTAATATCCATTATTTTTATTTTACCACTCCCCTACCCTATTTTAAAATGTCGAAAAACGCAGGGTAAACCCTGCTATTACAAAGGTTGGGGGTGGGGTTCGCTTTTGTACTAGTACGCTTTAGCGTGCGTATCAATCTTATTCGGCTTTATCTTCAATTAAGTCAGTGATAAGTTTGTTTAATCTAACGGCGGCGACGCCGACTGCCTGGTCGGCTCCACCGTAATACACGTAGAGTGTACCGTTTATGACAACTGCTCCGCAGGGATAGACCACATTATTGACCTCTCCTTCCAGTTCAAATTGCATTCTTGGCTCAAGCAAGGGATATTTTGACCGGGCAATTACTTGAGTTGGGTTATCAAGGTCAAGGAGCATTGCCCCTACCCGATAATGCCGGTCTTTATTGGCAATTCCGTGGTACAAAAGCAGCCAGCCGGCTTCTGTTTTTATTGGCGGGGCGGCAATACCGATTTTTCGGTCATCCCAACTGTTAGCTCCGGTTTTAAACCAAAGGCTACCTTTAATCCATTTTTTTTCTTTTTTAAACTCCAAGTCGTCAACAAAGTCTAACCAAATACCCGGATAAATGCGGTGAAAAATTCCGTATTTACCGTCCTTCATATTGGGAACAATACAAGAGTTTTTGTCATCAATTCCGGGAGGCGAGATTAATTTTGGTTTAGCCCATTTCCATCTGCGGTTTAAAAAATCATCAATTTTTATTGATGACATAGCGATTCTGGTTGGGCCGACCCCATCATAAGCTGTGTAGCAAATATAAAGTCGATCGCCAATTTGGGTTATCCGCGGGTCTTCACAACCAGAATATGCACCTTGTTTTTTCTTTTTTTCTTCTTTAATTCTCGGAACATAAATTGGCCGTGGGTATCTCTCTGATATTGTAAATCCATCCTCACTAATCGCGTAGCCTAAAGTAGAAGTATTGTTTTTTGCTGTTGCCCGATAAAGAATATGAACTTTATTGTCCAAATATATGGCGGCTGGATTAAAGGTTAGTTTCGCCTCCCACTCGTGTTCTGGAATCGGTGTAATTATCGGGTTTCTGACGTACCTTTTTAGTCTAATCATTGGTTAGTTCGTTAAGTAAATCTTTTAATGAACAAGTTGCCAAACAGCAATAGGTATCGGTTCCTCCGTAGTAAATATGGAGTCTGTCATTTTCAACTAATTCCCCGCTTGGAAAAACAACTTCAGGAATAATACCTTCTCTTTCGTATTTTTTTTCAGGGATTAATAAGGGAAAATTAGAGCGGCCGATTACTTGTTTTGGCTTTTTGGGGTCTAAAAGAGCCGCCTCAATATTAAATATTCTTTTTTGTTCATTAAAATAATTATTGATGTAGGAATAAATTAACAGCCATCCTTTATTAGTTTTGATTGGTGGGGCTCCAACCTCCACGTGGTCCTGAGGTCTTCTGATTAAACGCAAGGTATGGGTTTCTAGTTCATCCAGCCAATTATCCCAATAATCTTTGTTCCAAATATCACTGATTTGTTTAAATTCCGCCGTTGCAACATTTACCGGGGGTTGATCAGTTTGGGCGCTTAAGATAGCAAATATTTTGCCGTTTATTTTTTCCGGGAATAAAGCCATTGCTTTAGCATTAAAAGGAGTAACTAACCGTTTATCAGTGATTTTTTTTAGGTCAGGTGATATTGCTAAACCAACTTTAATAGTGTAGCGATTAGGGGGATGATCTGATATGGCGGTGTAAAAAATGTAGTAGTTGTTATTAAAATAAGTTACTCTTGGATCTTCACAACCGAACTTTTCCCATTCTTGTTCCGGTTTAATAAATTGACGCCGGTGGTTGAGTTTAGTTCCACATTGACCAGAAGCGATTCCAATAGTCGATAATTCAACTGTTTTGCCCTGATATTCTTGAGGATGAGATAAACCACGGTAGACAAGATAAATATTTTGTCCCTTTTTCACAGCACACCCGTTGTAAGCTCCTTTTGCTTCCCAATCGTGGTCGGGGTTAGGTGATAAAATCGGGTTATTTGGATGTCGGTTTACGTCAATCATTGTTTTAGTTTATCGTATTCCATTGGTTAAGGCAACGGCTGTTTTGTTTTTTAAGTGAACTGACCAGGCTTTCTATTTTTGTGTAAGCAACACAACTGACTGTATCTGCTCCTCCGTAATAAACAAGCAGTTTTTTATCTTTAACTGCTGCACCGCAAGCATAAACCACGCCGCTTTTAAAGCCTACGTTTTCATAGTCCATATCCGGCTCAAGGAGTGGATAATTAGTTCGATATTTTATTTTAGTTGGGTCATTACTCTCTAAAATCATTGCCCCTACTTTATATCTTCCCGGGTCGTGGTTATCCATGGCGTGATAAAAAATCAGCCAGCCGTCATTTGTTTTTATTGGTGTCGGGCCGACTCCCCTCATCCAGTTGTCCCAGTGATTTTTTCTTCCAGAAGGAGAATAATAACTTTTGATTGGCCCGTTTTTGTCAAAGTTTAAATCATCAAAATAATCAACCAAAATTTTGGGCGATAAACTGTGTAAAACAGCATATTTACCGTTAATTTTGTCTGGAAATAATGCCCAATTTTTATGGATTTCTCCCTTTGGTGAGAGTCTGGTTGGTTCCGACCAGTTCCAATTTTGATTTTTAAAATCATTTACTTTTATTGAAGTAAGTGCGACCCCGGGTGGTTCGACGCCGTTCCAGGCAGTATAAGTCATGTAAATAGTATCTTTTATTTTAGTTAATTTTGGGTCCTCACAGCCGCCGCATCCCCATCCAGAGGTATAATGATAGGTTGCTTTTGGAGCTTGGCGGTTTATTTCAAATTTTTCTCTGGGAATGTAAGCGGGCTTATTTGAACGGTAGTCTATTTCAAATCCGCTTTTTGTGTTAGCGTAGCCAAAAACGGAAATATCATTTTCACCTACCGCCCGGTATATCAAGTGAATTTTATCGTCGATGTTAACAGCAGCAGGATTAAAGACTAATTTTGACTCCCATTTATTTTCTGGTTTTGGCTCTAAAATCGGGTTTTTCTTATGCCTTTTAAGTTTTTCAAGGTAAGGAAAAGGAGATGGCCCGGTTGAATCTCTGATTTCAAAAAACGGTTGAGTTAAAGCATAGATATTTTCACTGCCGATTTGCCAATAAGAAATTAATTTATTTTTTAATTTAACCGCCCCAAGAGGGTTAATTTTTGTTTCAGTTGTGGTTGGTATAGAGGCACTGATTGGTATTTGCTTCGACCAAATAATTTGTTGAGGATTATCCTTATCAACCAGCAGTAACTGCCAGGAGTAATCTTCCCAGATATCCGGATCTTGATAACGGTAAAGAAGGATTAATATTCCTTGCTGATGATTGAAAATTTGACAAATTTTAAGATTGGTTTGGCCTAAAATCTTTTCTTTAGGTTGAAAAATTGTTTTTCTTTTTTGAGGTTGACGGGTAAGTTTTTTAAAATATCCTAAATCAATTTTTTTTCTGCCGAATATTAATCTTTTTTCTTTTTTGGGGAAGGGAATAAGCATTCCTGCCTCATGAATAGAGTCAACTTTTTCATCTTCTGACCATTTTATTAAATCCGGTGATTGACGATATTTTAAATAGTATCGGTCTTTATCTTTCTCCAGAAAAGTCAGTAGATATTTATTTTTGATTCTACTAACTCGGAAATCTTTTATTTTTGGCTTTTTATTAAACCATGGCCAACGTGGTGGAAAGGAAAGTTTATCATTTATTGGTCGAAAATTTAATCCATTTTTATCAGAAAGTGCAATATTAAACGGATAATTTTTTTTTGTTGAATAAAAAAGAACAGCTTTATTTTCAAGTTTTGCCACACCTAAACCAGATAGGAAAAAACGACTGCGGCTAGTATCTTTGTTTTGAGCTGGTGTCATTAGATACAGATTAGCATATTTTGAATTTGATTTGCAAGGAAGAGTTTTTTTTGTCCAGGGGGTAGGATTCGAACCTACGCAGGGAAAACCCGACGGTTTTACAGACCGTTCCATTTGACCACTCTGGCACCCCTGGTGTTAGACCAAGTTTGACTTGGTATGTCTATTTTATAATGAAGCTGGCCTTGTTGCAAATAGCTGACACCGTTGAAAAATATCCTAACATCATTTTTAGAGCTTTTTTAGAAACATAGCTGTTTGTGTATTCGGCTTTTTTTTAATTTTTGCACTAGCGACTTTTTTAAAACCATAGTTTTTGAGGAAGTTTAAAGAAGCTTTATTGGCTATTGGTTTTGATGTTGCTGAAGCAAATAAATTTTCATAACCTTGTTTTTGAAGTTGGTCAACTATTTTTTCAAATAATTGGGAACCAATTCCTTGGTGTAGGTGGTTAGGGTCAATGACTCCTAAATAAGCAGTAGCTGACTTTTTTTTATCAAAATAAAGCTTTTTAAATTTTTCTTTTTTCCACTTAATCTTTTTCTTTGTTGGTTTTTTCTGCGGATAAGCATTCATAAAACCAATAATTTTATTGTTTTTAACATAAACAAACGCTACCAAAGAATTATTAATAATCCTTTTTACTTTTTTAGGACTTCTTTTGTAGCGTAAAAAGCCTTGCTTTTTATCTTTTTTTTGGTTGAGATGATTTTTTTTTATTAAACGGCTGATTTTTTGAGCATCGCTTTTTCTTGCTTTTCGAATCATAGTTAAAACACACCTTAATTTTTACTTTGGATGTCCAATTGGGATAACGTAAATTGGTTGATGATTATCAGGTAATTGAAAAGTATCAATTAAGTTTTGGTCATTAAAAGCTCCGATAACAACCATTCCTAATTTTAATGATTCAGACTGTAGATAAGCATTTTGAGCTGCATGACCAGCTTCCATATAAACATATCTTTCTCCCCGATTGCCGTATTTATCTTGTGTTCTTTTAAAAACGCCGGTGATTATTATTGATATTGGCGCCTGATTAATTGAATCTTGGCCGAGACAAATTTGGCTTAATTTTGATTTTACGTTTTGGTTAACTATTAAGTCTAAGGAATGTGATTTCGGCCGGTAATGATAAACGCCACTATTAAGGTTATTTACTCCGTTTTCTCCAACAACTAAATAAATTTCTAACGGATAAAGTGCCCCAGCCGAAGGTGCTGACCGAAAACCGCTGGTTTGGTTGGTAATTCCTTGAACTGCCCAAACTAATTGTGAAATTTGGTCTAATTCTAGGGATTGGTTTTTAAACTGGCGCTGAGACCGGCGTTGACTAATTGCTTCTTCAAGCGATAAATCACCTTTTTGATTTGGTTGTGGAAGTTGGGTTTGATTTTGGTTTTCTATTTTATCCATTGGCTGGTGATTAATTTTAGTATTTTTCGGCCGGGTTGACAAAAAAGCATAAATTATTATCCCTGTTATTAAGCTCAATCCAATAATTTTAGGCTTCGGTTTCATCACGGAGTTGTTTAAGTTTCCACATAAATAATCGGGCGCGGCTTTTGATTTCTCCTTTTGGTTGGTCCTTGACAAAGTTAAGCGCTTTTTCCAATAGACGGCGGGGTGTTTCCTTGGCCAGTTTGATATAAAGTGATTTATTTTTCCAATCGTTTAATTCTTCAGCCAATTCCAGGCCGTAAGCCTGAAATTCTTTTTTGACATATTTTTTACGCTGATCAAGCTTATCTAAAACTTGCTGAAAAGCGTTTGATTCACCAATTTTCTTAACCATAAGTGGACTTGCCGGGAATTGAACCCGGAATACACCCATGCGAAGGGTGTGGTATACCGTTTACCTACAAGCCCGGTAATTAATTTTATCATAATTACGCAGACTTAAGTCTGCTGTTACAGGGGGTTGGAAACTAGAGGTCTTTGTAAAACTCGGTAATGGAAATAAAGTTTTTGGGTTCGATAATTGTATAAACCGCATCTGCAATTTTCTCCAATTTTCTAACTTCTTCGTGTTTGTAAATTGGCAAACCAATAAGAATTTTTTTTGGGTTTTTCCTGCGATAAAGTTTTACAGCATGAACCAGTTTTTTAGGGGAAATATTTCCGTCGTCGACAATTAAGATAGATGCTCGGCGTTTGTGGTTAGTGGCTTGTGATAATAATTTTTTTAAATATTTGGCGATTTTTCTACCTCCAGGAGTTAAGGCGATGATATTTAGGTTTTTAATATCATCTTTTTTTATTTTTTCAGTCAGCTGTTTGGCAGCGTCAAGTCTGTTTTTGAACATAGGTTAGTAATCAGTAATCAGTAATCAGTAATTAGAATAGGGATTTTTGTTGTTGGCCACCTTTACTCTTTTGATTATCATCCCATATTTTAACTTTGCCGTAAAGCCCGTCATACCCCGGCTGGACAGAAATTTTACCTAATCTATTTTTCTTAATCCCCCGGCTGATTTTTTTGCCTAATACCGGTTGTAATTTTTTTATCGGGGCATTAATTAAAAGATTTATTTCGTTTTTAAAATGGTTTACGGCCAATTGGTATTTTTTTTTGACTGTTTTGGTTTTTACACCGACATTTTCTGCTTCAGCAATGATTTCTTGAAGAGGAATCAAGCGGATAAAAGGTGGATGGGTATTCTGGGGGTGAGAAATTAGTTTAAGACCCTTTTTTAATTTTGTTTCAGGTTTAATTTTCTGTTGTCTGGAAAGTTCGGATACTCGATGCATTACGCCGACAGTCAGCGGTTTACCACAGACCGGACAGCTGCTTCCGAGTTTTTTTGTCTTTTCAGGTGACTGGCAAACTTTACATTTTCGGTGGCCGGTATAGTGATATTTGCCCTCTTCCGGGTAAAATTCCAGAGTCATTACAACTTTTGCTTTGGGGTTTGTTTTTGTTTTTAAAGCAGTGAGTATATCTTGGTAATTAAATTTTTCTGGCAGTTTGAAAATAGTAACTTCCCGGCCTAAATTAGGTAGACTGTGGGCATCAGAAAAACTGACAATCACTTTATTATCTAATTGTTTAATCTGCCAGTTCATTAATGGGTCGGAGGAAAGACCGGTTTCAACGGCGGTAATTTGGTTGGCGTATTTGCCAAAACAGGCTTCAATTGAATCATAACCGGATTTTGATCCAAATAAAGAAAACCAAGGTGTCCAGATGTGGGCTGGTAGATAAAGAATATTCGGATTTATTTTTTGACTCATTTTGATAAATTGTTTTGGCGGGATGCCTAAAATAGGCCGGCCGTCTGAGAGAAGATTAAACTCTTTGGTTGTTAACAATTGGTTGATTTCTTCAGCGGTTTTGATATTGGGAGCAAAGACTAACATGTGGATTCGGTGTTGGTTGTAAATAAATGAAAGTTCAGTGTTGATTATAAATTTAGGTGATTGACAATTATTTTTAAGTTGATAAATACCGCTTCTGATTTCATCTAATTTATTTTTAATATTTCTAATCCATAAGGGATGAGTAAAATCAGTAACAGTAACTAAATCCAAGCCTTTTTTGTTTGCCCATTGACCAATATTTTCTAATTGCATTTTAGGGCTGACCGCCCGGGAGTATTTGGAGTGGAAATGTAAATCAGCGTATATTTTCATTTTTAAGAAACTAAACGGTAGTAAGCTCCTTTTGTGCTTCCTTTTTTTTCAACAATGCCGGCATCAATAAGTTTTCTTAAATCGCGCCAAATAGTGTCATCAGAGACCATGGGAATTATTTCACGGGCATCAGCCATTCTTAGGGCATTATATTCACGCATATATCCAACTAGTTTTATCTGTCTTTTATTAAGGGGAATTTGTTTATTACCTAATTTTTTCTTTAAAGTAATGTCTGAGGAAATTTGGCGGACTTTTTCCTCCACTTTTTTCAATTCTGTTGACAGGGCGGTTGTAAAAAATTCCAACCAGGGTGTTTGGTCGCGGTCGCCAACTTCGCCTTTTTGCAAAGAAACTGCTTGTAAAGAGTTATAATATTTTTCAGCATGACGGTCAAAATATTCTTCTAAGGCAAATAATCTTCGGATATTGTATCCTTCCTGCATTAATACTAAAGTTGTCATTGCTCTAGCTGTGCGTCCGTTTCCTTCTGTAAAAGGATGAATAGCAACAAGAGTATAGTGAGTGATTCCGGCTTTTAAAACCGGATGAGTTTGTTTAGCAGAGCTGCTGTTTAACCATGAAAAAAAGTCTTTGATTAAATAGTCTACCTCGGCCGGCGGTGGTGGTCTGAAAAAAACTTCATCAGTAACACTATTGCGGACAGTTACTTGTAAGTCACGAAGTTGACCAGTCTGTTCTTCAGGAACAATGTCTCCAACGGTTTTTTGATGGATGTCCAGAAGTGTTTGTTTACTGTATAGATTATCGGTTGTTTCTTTTTGTTGACTAATTTCTTCAAGAAAGCTCATTACTTCGCGATAGTTGATTACTTCCTGGATATCCCGTTTAGCGGCATATACCTGTTTTCCTTCAATTACTTTTGCTACTTGATTAAAACTAAGATCGTTTCCCTCTAGTTTTGTACCATAATGAACCGCATTAACAATTGCTT
Organism: uncultured Gammaproteobacteria bacterium; assembly: GCA_964432015.1. Classification (GTDB taxonomy): domain Bacteria; phylum Patescibacteriota; class Microgenomatia; order UBA12405; family JAHJSD01; genus CAYSLZ01. Next base: position 41,793 of record CAYSLZ010000002.1, read on the forward strand.
CTTCTTGAAACTGCTTTTCATAAGCGGGAATAATCGGAGAAGCATCAATTATTGCTTTTGAGCTTTCGATTTGTGAAATGTTGTTTAATATCTGGCCGTTTATCGAGAATTTAGGGTTGAACATTAGTTTAATTTTATAATTTTAAAACCAACCAATCAACAGCGTGTTTTTGGTTAACATTATTGTTAATCATTTGTCGGCAGGTTATTAAATTTTCCAACCACTCCCCTATTTGGTTTTTGGTTGTTTGGTTTTCCACCATTTTGTGATGTAAGACCTGAATATATTTTTCGAGTTCTGCTGAATTAATTTTTGCTGATCGATTTAATTTTTCGTCAATGTTTACTTCTACTAATTTTTGCCATTTTGACCAATATTTTTTTATTTCTTTTTTCTTAATCCTTTTTGCATGGCGGAGTTGAATTATTTGACATCTGGAAATAATTGTCGGTAAAAGAGCGTTTTTTGTAGAACTGGTAACAATGATTATTGAGTTAGGTGGCGGTTCTTCCAAAGTTTTTAGAAAAGCATTTTGTGCCGGAGGTGTCATTGTTTCACCCTGGTAAACAATGACAATTTTTTTATTGGTGCTTTGCCAGCTTTTTTTACTTAAAAAGGATTTAATTTTTCTGATTTGGTCAATACCAATAGATTTATCCGGTTGGATTTTAAGGAGGTCAGGGTTATTAAGATTAAAGTCGATATTTTCACTTTTTACTATTTGTTTAATTTTTTTTTGTTGTCGGCTTTTTGTTCCCCCGATTATTAAAAAACTCATATTTAATTTTAACAT
>CAYSLZ010000002.1:42686-47735 GCA_964432015.1 uncultured Gammaproteobacteria bacterium
GTTGTCGGCTTTTTGTTCCCCCGATTATTAAAAAACTCATATTTAATTTTAACATGGATATTATTCTCTTGAATTTGTAGTCTAAATATGCCAAGATGAGTATAACAATGGTTAATCAAAAAACTTTAGCAGACGTATTGCAAGAAAAAGGAAAAATTACTGAAAAGCAAGCTAAAGAGGTAAAATTATTACACCTGCAGTCGGATAAATCTTTAGAAGAAGTTCTACTTAAAGATAATTTAGCTAGTAAAAAAGAGATTTTTCAAGCTAAATCGGAATTATATAATATCCCTTTTGTTGACTTGGAAAAAGAAGGGTTTTCACCGGTTAGTCTTTCCTATGTTCCAAAAAGTGTAGCTGAACGATACACTTTAATTCCTTTTAAAGTTGATGAGAATGACAAAGTATTAAGTGTTGCCATGGCTGATCCTTTGGATTTGGAAACAATTGAATTTTTAGAAAAAAAGACAGAAATGAGAATAGAAGCTCATTTTGGTTTACCTGAACAGATTGAACAAATGGTAGCCACTCATTATGAGCAGGAATTAACAAGTCAAGTTAAGGAAGCTTTAGGTGAAACAAAAAAAACAAAAGAGGAGCTTCCGGATTTAGATAATTTAGAAAAAGTCATTCGGGAAGCACCAATTGCCAAAGTGGTTTCGACAATTCTTCAGTTTGCCATGCGTTCCCGCGCCTCTGACGTTCATATTGAACCAATGGAAGATGACACGCGGGTAAGATACCGTATTGATGGTATTTTACAGGAAAAGCTGGTTTTACCTAAAAAAATTCATGAAGCTGTTGTTTCTCGGATAAAGATTTTAGCAGGTTTAAAAATTGATGAGCGCAGAGTTCCCCAGGACGGTCGCTTTAGTTTTACTTCTAATGGTGAAGAAGTTGACTTACGGGTTTCCACTGCTCCGACAGTGTACGGAGAGAAAGTAGTTATGCGTTTATTAAAAAAAGAACAAAAAGTTCCTTCTTTACCGGAATTGGGTTTAAGAGGCAGGGCACTGCAGAATATTAAAAATGGAATAGATAATCCCCAGGGTTTAATTATTGTTTGCGGACCGACTGGTTCCGGAAAAACAACAACTTTATATTCAGCTCTGGATGACGTAAGCATTGTTAAAGTTAATACGATGACTATTGAAGATCCGGTGGAATATCAGATAGAAGGTGTAAATCAAGTTCAGGTAAATCCCCAAGCGGGTTTAACTTTTTCCTCTGCGTTACGGTCTTTTTTACGCCAGGACCCTGATATTATTATGGTCGGAGAAATTAGAGATGAAGAAACAACACAATTATCAATTCATGCTGCGTTAACCGGCCATTTAGTTTTTTCTACGCTTCATACAAACAGCGCTGCTGGCGCCCCACCTCGTTTAATTGATATGGGTGCCGAGCCGTTTTTATTGGTTTCTTCGTTGACACTAGTTGTTGCCCAGCGTGTTTTGCGGCGTATCTGTCCGGATTGTAAAGAGAGTTTTCAACCGGACCAGGAGATGAAAGATGATATCAAGGCTGTTCTTGGAGATATGTATCAACCAACAGTTGAAAACCAAACAAAAGAGACAAAAGAAAAAGACTTGACTTTGTGGCGGGGTAAGGGTTGTGATGCTTGTGAGGGAACAGGTTATCGTGAACGAATAGGTATTTTTGAAGTGATGCCGATTACTGATAAAATTGCTAAATTAATTGTTGAAAAATCTGCCGCTAGTGAAATAGAAAAGTTATCCAGAAGTGAGGGAATGTTAACGATGAAACAAGACGGCTATTTAAAAGCTTTAGAGGGAATTACTACTATTGAAGAAGTTTTAAGAGTGGCGGAGTTTTAAAATGAATATAGAAGAATTATTGGAATTAACAACTAAAAACAATGCTTCCGATTTACATTTAATTACCGGTATTCGGCCGACTTTAAGAATTAGCGGAGAACTGGAGCCTTTAGTTAATCAGCCGAAATTAGATGAAAAAGGTTTGAAGGAGTTAATCAGACAGGTTTTGACAGAAGAAGATAAGAAAAAGTTTTTGTCCCAAAAAGAAATAGATTTTTCATATGCTTTACCCAATGGAGTAAGATTTAGGGTTAATGTCTATTACAGTAAAGGGTCTCCAGCAGCTTCATTTCGTTCTATTCCGGCAGAAATTCCTTCTATTGAGGATTTAAATTTACCTTCTGTTCTTCACCAGTTTGTGGAATGGCGTCAGGGTTTAGTTTTAGTCACTGGTCCGGCAGGTCATGGTAAATCAACAACTGTTGCTTCAATTTTAGAAGAAATTAATTCTAAACGCGGCGTGCATATAATAACTATTGAAGATCCAATTGAATATTTTATTGAGCCACAAGAAGCAATAATTTCACAACGAGAAATTGGTCGTGATACACTTGACTGGAAGCGGGCTTTAAGATCTACTTTGCGAGAAGATCCTGATGTTATCTTTGTCGGCGAGATGCGTGATTTAGAGTCAATTGAAATGGTTTTGAGCATTGCAGAAACTGGACACTTAGTTTTTTCAACTTTACATACTAATTCTGCTTCAGAAACAATAGACAGAATTATTGATGCTTTTGGTAAGGGCATTAAAGACCAGGTTAGAACACAATTAGCGAATACTCTGAGGGCTGTTGTTTCCCAGCGTCTTATTAGGACTAACGAAAATAATTTAGTTCCGGCAGTTGAAATACTATTATCGAATTCTGCGGTTAGAAATTCTATTCGTGAAAATAAAACAACGATGATTGATAACATTATCCAAACTTCGTCTGATGTTGGGATGGTTCCCTTAGAGCGGTCTTTGACTGATTGGGTTAAAAAAGGTTTGGTTGAAAAAGAGGTAGCTAGATCGTATGCTTTGGATCAAGAAAAATTTAATCGTATGTTAGAGAGATAAAGATGATTAAAAGGTTTACTTACAAGGCTAAAAATAATCGGGGTAAAACAATAACCGGCACTGTTGAAGCAAGGACGCGGGAAGGGGCAGTGCAATTGGTTCAGGAAAAAGGTCTCGTGCTTCTCCGTTTGAAAGAAAAAAAAGAAAATGTAATCGATATGCTTACTTCAAGCTTTTTTAACAAGATTAGAATTGGGGATTTAGCAGTTTTTACTCGTCAGTTGTCAACAATGATAAATACCGGCTTACCTTTAAGTGAAGCTTTGAGTTTACTCCAAGAACAAACCGAGGGAAGATTATCGGAAATTATTGGAAAAGTTTTAGTTAAAGTAGAGGGGGGCGATACTTTAGCTGAATCTCTGGCAGAAGAGGAGGGGGCTTTTGGTGATGTTTATTTAGCTTCTATCAGAGCTGGTGAGGAGGGCGGCGTTTTAGATGAAGTATTAGAGCGTCTAGCTGATAATTTAGAGAAAAAGAAAGAGTTTTTAGGCAAGGTTAAAGGGGCAATGGTTTATCCAATTATTATTATTGTCGGCATGATTCTTGTTACTTTTATAATGATGGTTTTTGTTATTCCAAAAATGATGTCTTTATATGAGGAATTCGACGCCGAACTTCCTTTGCCGACAAGAATACTAATGGGGTTGTCGAATTTTGCATCTTCAAACGTTTGGCTTTTTCCTGTTTTAGTAATTATAGGTTTTGTATTTTATAAATATTTAATGTCTAATCCGGAATACCGCTTTAAAGTTGATGAGTTGAAATTAAAGATTCCAATTATTGGGCCGATGAATAAAACAATTAATTTAGCTGAGATTAACCGGACTTTATCTATTTTACTCGCCGCTGGAGTATCTTTGGTTGAAGCTTTAGAAATTGTTGCTCAAACCGCTGATAATGAGGTTTATATTGATGCGTTGGAAACAGCGGCTAGTAGGGTTGAAAAAGGGGTAACGCTTTCAGAGGCTTGGGAAGAAGTAGGTATTTTTCCTCCAATTATGAATCAAATGGCTTCAACTGGAGAGCAAACAGGTCAGCTAGACGAAGTTTTATCAAAAGTTTCTCGCTACTTTGAAGTTCAATCTGAAGAAAAAGTTAAGGGCTTGACAAGTGCTATCGAGCCACTTATTATGATAGTGTTAGGAATTGGAGTTGGATTTTTGGTAATTTCAATTATTTTGCCGTTATATAATTTAACAAGTCAATTTTAGAAATAGGAATTTAGGGATTTGGGAATCTATGAATCTAAGAATGGATAAGAAATATTTTATTCGTAAATTCCTAAATTCGTATATTCATAAATTCATATTTTTGAGAGGAGGTGAAAAATTTTGAAAATTGAAAATTGGAAATTGAAAATTAACGCTGGTTTTACATTAGTCGAATTACTTATTGTTATTGCTTTAATTGGTGTATTAGCAGTGGCCTTAGTTGCCACCTTAAACCCAATTGAGCAAATTAACAAGGCACGTGATGCCCGTTATAAAAATGACGCTGCCGAATTGTTGGCAGCAATTGAACGTTATTATGCTACTCAGCAGTTTTTCCCATGGAGTGATAATGTCTGGGGAACTGGAAATGGAGCTTCAACCAGCTCAGCATTGGGCTTGACTGCAAAAATGTCTGGCGTCGGGATATGTGGAGGTGGAGCAACTTACGATGCTATCGTAGACGATTGTGATGATACGGCAGGACAGTTAATTGAAACTGATGAGCTAAAAGAGTCTTTTGCCAAAAAGGACCAGTTTGAAGAAGATGCCAATATGACTGATATAGATAGACTATATTTATATCGGCCGGCACAAAGTAGTTCAGTATGGGTTTGTTTTATACCGAAAGCTAATTCCAATCGGCAGACAACAAGTCCGTTGATTAATCTAGATATTTCTGCCGCTGATGGAGTTCCAGGTAGTTATGGTGACGCTACAGACGTGGAAATAGAAGCAGCAACGTGGGAGGACCGGACAGATTCATATTTCTTTTGTGTACCTGAATAAAAACAAGTGGATTTCATAGTTTTAATGATAAGCTTTATTATTGGCTTAGCAATAGGAAGTTTTATCAATGTAATTGTGGGGAGGTTTGGAAAAGAAAAGAAATGGTGGCAGGGGCGTTCTTTTTGTGACAACTGCCGACGGCAGTTAAAATGGTGGG
>CAYSLZ010000003.1:0-4075 GCA_964432015.1 uncultured Gammaproteobacteria bacterium
TATTTTCAATAATCGTAATTTGGGTTTCGCTAAGGCCAATAATCAGGGAATTAAAATTGCTCAAGGTGAATACATTATGCTCCTTAATTCTGATACTACCGTTCCACCGAAATCAGTTTCTAATTTAATAGATTATTTAGATAAAAATCGTCAATCAGCCGCTGTTTCCCCTCAGCTTGTCAATCCCGACAAATCAACCCAAATCGACTACTACATGAAATTTCCTAATCTTTGGCAGATTATTTTTTATCACAATTACCCGTTAAGAAAAGTTTCTATGCTGACTCCGCTTAAATACTTGTTTGCCAGTAAGCCGAAAAAAAAACCGTTTAAAGTAGATCAACTGCCCGGGGCCGCTTTAATGATTAGAAAAAAGGTTATTGACCAAGTGGGCATGCTTGATGAAAAGTTTAATTTTTTCTTTGAAGATGTTGACTGGTGTTTTCGAATTAAAAATAAAACTAATTTAAAATTGATTGTTTGCCCAAATTCGCGAATTGTTCATTTGGGAGGGGCGAGTTGGAAATCATGGAGAAAAAAGAAAAGGTTCAAATTTTATCGGCAGTATTATTTGTCGTTACTTAAATTTATTGATAAAAATTATTCTGCTCCTCTTGTTTTTTACCAGTTAGGGCTTAGTATTAGTTTTGCCATCAATTTTCTTGTCCACCTGTTGACCATCAACGGTCGGAAGGCTAAAGTGCAGTTAAAATTAACTAAATCTATTTGGACAGAAAAAGAAAATTTTCAACTGCCGCAATGATATATTTAATTTTAGGTCTGGGTTTAGGTTTGAGATTAATTGGTTTAAATCAGTCGCTGTGGTTGGATGAAGCAGTTCAAGTTTTGGCCAGCAGAATGCCGTTGAATGATTTTTTTAGTCAATATCTACCCGCCGATTTTAATCCGCCCGGCTATTATTTAATTACCCATTACTGGATTAAACTTTTTGGTGATTCTGAACCTGCGGTTAGAATGACTTCGGTTATATTAGGAACGCTTTCACTAGTTGTTTTTTATTTAATTTTAAGGAAGTTACGGATGACGAGCAACGAGTTATTGATTACTACTTTACTACTAGCAACAGGACCTTTACATATTTACTACTCACAGGAAGCCAGAATGTATTCTTTAGCAGTTTTTAGTGTTTTATTGACCAGTTGGCTGTTTATTAAATATCTGGACAAATCTTCGTTTGTAAACGCAATTTTAGTTGGGTTCGGGTTTATCTTAATGTCAATGTCACATTATTTGACTTTGCTGACTTTGCCGGTTTTTATTTTTTTTCTTTGGAGACAGAAGAAATTAATCAGACGTCAAACAGGAATTGCTTTTTTAATGCTGATTATAAGCTGGATTTTATATTTTCCAATTTTTAAGTCACAATTAACGGCCGGTACTGCAATCAAGCAAACTTCCCACGTGTGGAGTCAAGTTATTGGTAATGCTTCTTTAAAATCCGGTCTGCTTCTTCCGGTTAAATTTGTTTTAGGGAGAATCAGCATCCGGCCAATTCGACTTTACGGTCTTATTGCCGGTTTGTCTGTTTTAGTTTATTGGGGAACAGCAGTAATGACCGTTATAAATAAAAAAATTAGATATAAATACTTGTTTTTAGGCTTGTTAATTTTTCCTCCAGTCATTGGTTTTTTAATCAGTTTCCGACTGCCGGTTTTCAGCTATTTCCGGTTTGTTTTTTGTCTGCCGTTTTTGTATCTGCTGATTGGATTAAGTCCGGTCAGCGGCAAACTTAAATACGGACTAGTGATAATTAATTTGATTTTTTCCGCTCTTTACTTATTTAACCCCAATTTTCACCGTGAAAACTGGAAAGGCCTGGCCGAATGGCTGAACCAACAAAACCAGCCTCAAGTTTATGTTCTTAATCAAGTCCGATCTCCTTTAGAATATTATTATGACGGTCAAATCAGTGCCGTTTCAAACCTTGTTGACAACGAAGACAAAGTTTACTTAGTTTCTTACAGCTTGCCAATCTTTGACCCAGACGATAAAATAAGACAACAGCTGAAGGCGGAAGGCTTAAAGCTGAAGGCAGGAGAAAGTTTTAATAAAGTTGGAATAGAAGTTTGGGAAAAGTGAAATGACAAAAACACCGGAACAAAAGTCTAGAGACCAGGATTATCCTATTAGTCAGTCTTTTAGATATGTTGGTAGAAAAGATAGAGAGAGGAAAAACGAACGTATAGGCGAAAAAGAAGTTATGAAAGCGCTGACTCAACTTAAAATATTAACCGGCTTTGAACCTCCAGAAAAAAATGAAGGTCGGGATTGATGTTTCTCCTATTGTCTACGGCACTGGTGTCAGTATCTATACCAAAAATTTGATAGAGAATCTTCTTAAAATTGACAAGAATAATAAATATACTTTATTTTTTTCGTCTTTAAGGCAAGATATCAGAGACTGGAGATTAGAGATTGGTAACAAGGTAACAACGTTTAAGACTTCAAAAATACCGCCGACGATATTAGATATTCTATGGAATAAACTGCACATAATTCCGGTTGAAACTTTTGTCGGCGATGTTGACGTCTTCCACTGCTCCGACTGGACACAACCGCCGGCTAAAAATGCCAAACTGGTTACCACTATCCATGACTTGTCTTTTTTACGGTGGCCGGAAACAGTTCACCCTAAAGTCTTGAAAGCGCAAAAAGGGCGGTTAAAATGGGTTGAAAAAGAAGCTGAGGCCGTAATTGCCATTTCTAAAGCGACTAAGAAAGAAATTGTTGAATTAACTGAGATACCAGAAGCTAAGATAACTGTTATTTATGAAGGGCTCCCGACTGACGTCGGGAATTTTCAATTTTCAAATTTTCAATTTTCAAAAATTAAGAAGAAATATAATATTGAGAATAAGTATATATTAGCGATGGGGTCGCAGGCGCCGAGGAAAAATATTGAAAAGCTTATTAAAGCATTTTCAATGATTCAATTGTCCAATGGTTCAATTGCTAAAAACTTAAAATTAGTTGTGGCTGGGAGGTATAAAACAAAGGAAAAACTTCCAAATGGTGTGATTACAACCGGTTTTTTGGATAGAGAAGAATTGTTGGGATTGATGCGTGAAGCAATGGCTTTTGTTTATCCGTCTTTGTACGAGGGGTTTGGTCTGCCGATATTAGAAGCTTTTGGGCTGAAAACGCCGGTGGTTACCAGCAACTGTTCAAGTATGGCGGAAATTGCCGATAAAGCGGCTGTTTTGGTTGACCCAAAGTCGGTTGAGTCAATTGCCGAAGGGATTAAAAAGATTATTGAGAATAAAAAATTACGAAATGATTTAATTAAAAAAGGAAAAGAAAGACTGAAAAATTTTTCATGGCAGAAGACAGCCAAAGAAACTCTAGAAGTTTATAAACGTATTGTTGTTTCTTAACATTTTTAAATTAATTTTACGCGGCATAAATAAATCAATGTTAGAATAAATTATGTTAATTGCAATTGACGGCAATGAGGCAAATGTTGACAAACGAGTTGGGGTCAACCAATTTGCTTATCAAACCCTTATCGGTATATATAAGACGATCGAGGAGCGGAAAAAAGCTAAGCAGCTCCGTCATTCTGAGGGCAAGCTTAACGAAGCCCGAAGAATCTCTCAAAAGAGGGGATCCTTCGGTCGAAACTTCGACCTCAGGATGACAAGTTTTCGGATATTTTTGAACAGTAAACCGTTTGATGACTTGCCGGCGGAAACTGACTGGTGGCAGTATAAGGTTTTTGGTCAAAAAAAGTTTTGGACCGGCACAAGTTTGATTAAGCGGTTATATTTTAAACGGCCAAAACCGGAGGTTATTTTTTCACCTTCACACTACGGTCCGATTTTTTCACCAATACCGTCGGTTGTTTCTATCATGGATTTGGGATTTTTACGTTGGCCTGAACAATTTACCAAACCAATTTACTGGCAGTTGAAATACTGGACCAGATGGTCGGCTAAAAGAGCAAATAAAATTATTACCATTTCAAAATTCAGCAAAAAGGATATTGTTGAAACTTACAATATACCGGAGGAAAAAGTGGTGGTGGCCTATCCGGGATATAAGAAAGTTAAAAGTG
>CAYSLZ010000003.1:4175-12198 GCA_964432015.1 uncultured Gammaproteobacteria bacterium
AAAAGTGAATTGGAAATATTGAAAAAATATAATATAAATACAAAATATATTTTGTATTTGGGGACGTTGAAACCGAGTAAAAATATCGACGGACTTATCAAGAGTTATAAATTATTGATTAAAAATTATAAATTTAAAAATTTAAAACTGGTGATTGCCGGGAAAAAAGGCTGGATGTATGAGGAATTATTTGAGCTGGTTAAAAAATTGGGATTGGAGGATAAGGTTGTTTTTACCGGCTTTGTTGATGATGAGTATGTTCAACCATTAATGGCTGAGGCAGAAGTTTTTGTTATGGCCTCTTTTTGGGAAGGGTTCGGCATTCCGGTTTTGGAAGCAATGGAGGCCGGCACGCCGGTAGTTTGTTCTGATCGTGGCGCGTTACCTGAAGTAATCGGTAAAGCAGGAGTTTTAGTTAATCCGGACAAACCTGGGGATATTGCCCAAAAAACAGCCATGGTGTTAAAAAATGAAAAATTACGTCAAAATTTGATACAATCGGGAAAGAAGCAATTAAATAAGTATTCTTGGAAAAAAAGCAGTAAAAAAATATTAAATATTTTATTAAATTATCGTAGGGACAAGTAGGAACATGTAGGGACAAGTCGCGACTTGTCCTTACAAAAGAAAAAAAAGTGAAAATTAATAGAAATTTAGAAATACAAGTTTTACCGCCTAAATTAATCTTTAAAGATAAAATGGGAAGAAAAATTGGTTTTAGTGACGGTTTAAAAAAGATAGCTGACCGAATTTATAATCTTTGTTTGGATTTTTGGCTGATGTGTCTGCTTTGGATAAGCTGGATACCATTTTGGCTGATTAGAAAATTCTTTTTTCAAATGTCCGGAATTACAATCGGCAAAGCCAGTAAAATCCACGTCGGGACTAAGTTTTATCTGCCAAAAAATATTGAAATCGGACAAGATACAATTATCGGCTACCGCGGATTTTTAGACGGTCGTGATAAATTAGTTATTGGTAAACACGTTGATATTGCCTCCGAAGTAATGATTTATAATTCTGAACATGATTTGGAGTCAGAAGATTTTCAGGCTGTTGAAGAACCGGTCATTATTGAAAATTATGTTTTTATTGGACCCCGGGCAATAATACTTCCCGGTGTCAAAATCGGCAAAGGAGCCGTAGTTGCTGCCGGAGCAGTGGTCACAAATGATGTACCGGCGAAAACAATCGTCGGTGGTGTGCCGGCTGAAAAAATAGGGGAGAGGAAGATTGAAAAACTGAAATATCGACTCGGCCGCCCCCGCGCCTTTCAATAACCTCACTCTCACTATACCCCATTAATACCCCGACTCTTAGCGCTACGATCGTAGTAATTAGAGTCGGGAATTAGAGAGCTTTAATTAGTTGATTAAATTTAGAAGCTACTTTTTGTCTTATTTTCGGTTCACTAAAGAATTCACTAGGTAGCCCCGAATCTTCAAAAACTAAATTTGGATAATTATCAATCATTGACTTTATTTGTTTTTTATTTTTAGTTCTTAAAGCCAAGTTAGCTTCGTTAATAAAGTTTTTATATTTTCTTTCTAATTTATCGGGCTCAAACAATTTTTTAATCATTGTGTAATCTTTTTTGTCAAACATGTTTTGAGCAGTAAACACAGTAACAAAATCGTCTAATTCCCAATCTTCTAGTAGTTCTCCTACCAATTTTTCAACTGGATTAATAGTTAACCAAACTGACCTTTGCCAGCATTTAAAACCAATATTTTCAATAACTTGTCTAAAATTGTCTCTAACAAACCTGTTTTTCTCTGGTATATCATAAAAAATCACAATCCATTTATGGTTCCACTTATTGGGCGCTTTAAAGAAACGAAAGCGATAATTTAAAAATTCCTGCCACCAAGACGAATTCAAATCAATTTGTACTTTGTCAGCTTTAACTGAAAATACTTTTTCCCGTTTAAGACGATAGTAAGTTGAAGTTTTGCTTAACTTGGTTTTGGTTAATTTCTCCCAATATTTCTGCGTTCGCCCAAAAGGAACAAATTTAGTTGGATGAGAAATCCAACTGCTGTGATAACTTTTACTTCCATATTCAATAAAGTCGACTAAAAATAAAAGACAGATAGCTAAATTATCTTTAAGAGTAATTCTTTTATTTAAACCATAAGCCATCCTAATATGTTTATATCATAAATTTTTTCATACACTACCTCGACTCTTAAACCTACGATCGTAGTAATTAGAGTCGGGAATTTGGAGGAGGTGAGATTGATGGTAAAATTGTTTAGTATAATGAAAAAAGTTTGGCTGGCAGTCGGCATTTTATTCACTATTTACTTAGTTATTCCCGGGCCGGAAATGCCGCCTCCCGGATTACCGGATAGTTTAAAATCAACTGAACCAGGGGATACAGTCCAAATAGACAATTTATCTGCCTATTTTACTAACAAAAATCGGCGGGAGGTAATTGATTTTTACCAAGCTTATTTTTCACGGTCTTCTTTTTTAAATCTACCTTTGCCGACTATAAAACTTAACCATCCGCCGGAATATGCTAAACAGGTAATCAAAGACACGATGAGAACTTATTATTTTGAGGAATTAGTCCATCCTTTCCGCGAATCTTTATTCATAAACGGATTTGACTGGGAAAAAGATGTTTTTACACCGGTGGAGTCGCGGGAGAAAAATAAAATTAAAGTTGACGGAGAAATTTGGCGGGCCAAAGTTACTTTGAATTGGTTTGCTTCAAATGTTTTTGTCAGGATACTTGTTTTCTGGGCGGCATGGATTTTGTTTCGGCTGATTGGAAAAGAGTATAAACAGGAATTTATAACGTTATTTACGAAAGATAAAAATGAAACCTAAATTATCAATAATTATTGTTAACTGGAATACGAAGACGCTATTAAGACAATGTCTTAATAGCTTAATTTCCAATTTCCAATTTTCTAATTTTCAAACAGAAATTATAATTGTTGATAATAATTCAAAAGACGGAAGTAGAGAATACCTAAAGAAATTATCCCGCCGTCATTCTGAGGAACAAAGTGACGAAGAATCCCATAATGGGGATCCTTCGGGTCGAAACTCCGACCCTCAGGATGACGCTGTAATTAAAGCTATTTTCAATAATCGTAATTTGGGTTTTGCTAAAGCCAATAATCAGGGAATCAAAAGTGCTCAAGGTGAATATATTCTTTTACTTAACTCTGACACGATTGTTAGAGAAGGGGTAATTACAAAAACAATCGATTGGATGGAGAAGAATCACCAGGCAGACATTGTTGGCTGCCGACTCCTCAATCCTGACGGCAGTAAACAACCGTCTGTTGGCCAATTTCCTAATCTAGACCAGGTATTTAAAATGTTATTTTTAGATTTTATTACTGGCGGTTGGTCAATGCAGTCTCCACATAAAATAGTCCAGGTTGATTGGGTTATGGGAGCGTTTATGATGGTTAGAAAAAAGGTTTTTGATGAAATTGGCGGTTTTGATGAAAATATATTTATGTATATGGAGGAAGTTGAATTGTGCTACCGGGCTAAAAAAGCCGGTTTTAAAACTTACTTTATACCAACAGTAGAAATTACCCATATTAAGGGAGGAAGTTCCAAAAGCGGAAAAACCGGCCCAATTTTGAATATTTATCGGGGCTTAATTTATTTTTATAAAAAACATAAGCCAAAATGGCAGATTAAACTAGTTAAACCAATGCTTAAATTAAAGGCGGCCATTGCTTGGAGTTTAGGATTAATAACTAACAGTTATTATTTAAAAAAAACATATGGACAAGCTTATCGGTTGGTTTAAAAACAGAGGACCGTTTGTAGCAACACTGGTTTTACTTTTAGCTATCCCGATTTACCCCAAATTTCCCTTGCAGGCGGTAGAAGGAACCTATGTCGCTATCCGGGTTGTTGACATTTTAACGGCTGGTGGAATTTTGTTTTGTCTAATCAGCCAAATTTTAAAAGGATTCCCATTACTAAAATCACGGATTTTTAAACTTTTTCTTCTTTATTGGACAGCCGGCTTGATCGCAAACATTGCCGGTTTTGGTATCACGGGCTTACCCTCTTATCGGCTTGCAATTTTACATTGGATCCGCCGAATTCAATACATGAGTTTATTTTTTCTTGCCTACCAGTCGGTTAATAACAAAAGGGACATCAAAGATATAAAGAGAATTGTCAGTTTAGCCTTTTTATTTGTTTTTCTCTACAGTATGGGCCAAAAGTTTTTTCATCTGCCGGTTATCTCAACAATGAATGAAGAATTTTCCAAAGGAAGACTTCTATTTCTTGACAAGTGGACTAGAATTAGCTCAACTTTTGCCGGCCACTACGATCTGGCAAGCTGGCTGGTTATGTTTTTAGCAATTATTCCCACCACAGCGGCAACAGCCAAAAAATGGCTGGGAAAAGTAATTAGCTTTATTTTAGGCATTTTGGGTATCTATTTGCTAGTACTCACCGCTTCAAGAGTCTCTTTTATTGCTTATCTAATTGCAATTACAGCAACCTTAGTTTTACTAAAAAAATTCCGATGGTTGATTTTAGTTTTAACAATCAGCTTATTTTTTGCTTTTACTTCAAAAGAACTTAATGCCAGATTAAGAACAAGTTTAAAACGTTTTCCGGCTGTTGACCAAAAAATTGCCCAAATAACTGAAATATGGGAAACCGAGTCAAATAGGGTTGGTAAAAAGATTAAAGAAATAAGTTTAAAAAGAAAAAAACCAACACCAACCAGCGAGGTTTCGGTGGTTGAGCCAACTCCAGAAGAAGATGAACAAATTCCAGTCCAGCCTGACGAGGATGCTTTCTTGGAACCGGAAAAAGAGAAAATTGATAAAGAAGTTCGAACATGGCCGACACCGGAAGAAGCGGCTGCGGCCGCCGCCCGGTCATCAAATATCCGTTTTGCCGTTGAATGGCCGCGGGCTGTAAAAGCCTTTCAAAAAAACCCGCTGACCGGTACCGGTTATTCTTCACTTGGTTTGGCTACTGATAATGATTATTTAAGAGCGGCTGGGGAAACCGGCATAATCGGTCTGGGAAGTTTTATTTTAATTAATTTACATCTACTTGTCTTCTTTTGGAAAAAGATAAGAAATAAATCGCACAATTGGCAGTATTCAGCCGGATTTATTGGAATTATAATCGGAATTTTAGCTAACGGTTTATATATTGATGTTTTTGAAGCTTCCAAAGTTGCCTTTTATTATTGGATGTTAATGGGAATAGGGTATAAAATTTCCAATTTACAATTTTCAAATTTTCAAAAATGAAAAAACTCGTATTAATTTTAGTTTTTGGTTTAGGATTTTTTGCACGGTTATACCGAATTAATGCACCTTTGGCTGATTGGCATTCTTTCCGCCAAGCAGACACGGCCAGTGTAAGCCGGGAATTTATTAAACAGGGATTTAATTTACTTAAACCCAAATACCATGATTTGTCAAACATTCAATCCGGCCAACATAATTTAGAAGGGTATCGCATGGTTGAATTTCCAATATATAATTTTATTCACGGTTTATTTTATCGGTTAACTAAAAATTGGGTCTCACTAGAAACAGCCGGAAGATTAGTTTCAATAACTGCTAGTTTGTTTTCGGCTTATTTCCTTTTTTTAATTGTTAAAAAAGAACTAAACTGGCTGACAGGAGTTTTAACCGCCGGATTTTTCCTGTTTTTGCCGTTTAGTATTTTTTACTCACGGACAATTCTGCCGGACTCTTTAATGGTCGCACTGAGTTTGGGAAGTATATATTTCCTAACTAAATCCAAAACTTATCTCAGCCTAATTTTTGGAGCGTTGGCCTTGTTAACCAAACCTTATGCTTTATTTTTGGTAATACCGGGTTATCTCGTTATTTGTGTTAAAAAAATTAATTTAAAAAGTCTGTTACGGGCTGCGGGCTACGGGTTTATAATTACTTTACCGCTTTTTGGCTGGCGTTTGTGGATTAAACAATTCCCCGAGGGAATACCGGCCAACCAGTGGCTTTTAAATCAGAATAATATTCGACTGCGGCCTGCATGGTGGAGATGGTTGTTTGATGAACGTTTAGGCCAACTAATCTTAGGAACTTGGGGTATTATTTTATTTGGTCTTGGTCTGATAACCAAAATTAATGATAAATACAAGCGGCTTTTTTACGCTTTATTAGGAGGGATATTTGCCTACCTGGTTATTTTTGCCTGGGGTAATGTCCAACACGACTATTATCAAATTATTACCATTCCGGTAGTTGCTGTTTTTCTGGCCAAAGGAAGCTATTTTTTACTCCACCCTCCCAAAAATATTTCTATTATCCCCAGTTACTTGCTACTAATTACCAGTCTCTTGTTTGGCATTGCTTTTTCCTGGTACCAGGTTCAAAACTACTATAAAATTAATCATCCGGAAATCGTTACCGCCGGCAAAAAGGCGGATGAATTACTGCCTGAAGATGCTAAGGTTATTGCCCCTTACCAGGGTGACACCGCTTTTCTTTATCAAACCAACCGTCGAGGCTGGCCGGCCGTAACCGGCGATATTAATGAATTGATTAAAATGGGAGCGGAATATTACGTTGCTGTTAATTTTGACCAAACAACCGCCGAGCTGAAGGAAAGATGTCAAGTGTTAGAAGAAAACGACAGATTTATTATTATTAATCTTAAACAATGTAATAATATAGCAATATAACAATGAAAATTTTAATGGTCACTCCATATTTGCCAATTCCCGGTTTTTCCGGCGGCCAAACAAGGTCTTATAACCTGATTAAGCATTTGTCCAAAAAATGCCAAATAACTTTAATTTCTTTTATGCTTCCCGATCAAAGTAGAAAACACAAGAAACAATTGGAGAAGTACTGCCGGAAGATTATTACTGTTGAGCGCGGCGATACCTGGCAGTTAAAAAAAATTCTTTTCACCGGCTTCAGTCTATATCCATTTTTGATTAGTAATTATTTTTCAGCAAAATTCAGAAATTCAGTAGAAAATGAGTTGAAAAATGATGAATACGATTTGATTCATGTTGAATGTTTTTATCTAATGCCTAATGTCACAAAAACTGATATTCCGGTTCTTTTAGTCGACCAGACAATTGAATTTGCCGTTTACAAACATTACGTACAAAATATGCCTTTTAAATTTCTCCCGATTAAACCTTTACTTTGGCTTGATGTGCTTAAATTGAAATTTTGGGAGTTTTATTACTGGAAAAAATCAGATTGCCTGGTGGCAGTTTCGCCCGAAGACAAACAATTGATGGAGGAAAAATCAGGCAGGAAAGTGAAAATCGTCCCTAATGCCGTCAGCCAAAAACTGCTTAGGAAAACTAATTTTCCTAAATATAAACAACCGACAATTTTGTTCGGCGTTGCTAATTTTAAATGGATGCAGAATAAGGAAGGAGCTTATAATTTACTGAAGTATGTTTGGCCGAAAATTAAAGAACAAATGCCGGAAGCAAAACTGAAAATTGCCGGCAGGTATTCAAAACAGTTTGTTGAATCAAGCGGCTTGGTAAAACCGGATGACCAGTCAGTTGAATACGGCGAAGTTAAAAACGCCCAAGAAGTTTATTCCAAAAGCTGGATTTTAGCTGCCCCAATCAGGAGCGGGGGAGGAAGCAGAACCAAATTTTTTGAAGCAATGGCCTGCGGTTTGCCGATAATAACTACCCCTTCTGGAATCGAGGGAATAGACGCTGAAAACAATCATCAAGTGGTAGTGATAAAAGATTTTGACCAGCTGGCAGATAAAACGGTAGAGTTGCTAAAAAATAAAAAAAAGTTAAAAAGAATCGGACAAGGGGGAAGAAATTTAATTGAAGATAAATATTCCTGGGAAGAAAGCGCCAAAAAATTATTAAAAATTTATCGGGAGATTACCTGACAATGGATTTATCGGTAATTATACTCAGCTACAATACCCGGAAATTACTAGAAGAATGCCTAAAATCTATATCGGCCTCCGATTTGGGCAAATATGAAATGGAAGTCATTGTTGTTGATAATAATTCATCTGATGGAAGTAAAGAATATCTTAA
>CAYSLZ010000003.1:12298-33286 GCA_964432015.1 uncultured Gammaproteobacteria bacterium
TTAATAATCGTAATCTAGGTTATTCAGGCGGGAATAATGTCGGCTTAAAACATGCTCAAGGTGAATATATCATTTTCTTAAACTCCGATACTGTGGTTAAGCCGGATGCTTTCAAAAAGACGGTTGATTTTATGGAAAACCATCCAAAAGTTGGTGCCCTGACTCCAAAAACAATCCTTTTTTGCGGCGGAATGGACCCTGACTGCCACCGCGGGTTTCCTACTCCCTGGGCTTCGTTGACCTATTTTTTAGGTCTGGAAAAACTTTTTCCAAAAAGCAAGCTTTTCGGTCAATACCACCAAACATATAAAGATTTAGATAAAGTTCACGAAATTGGTGCCGGGTTCGGGACTTATTTATTGACCAGAAAAAAAATTATGGACAAACTAGGCGGCTGGGATGAAAATTATTTTTTCTATGGAGAAGATTTGGACCTTTTTTACCGAATAAAAGAAAACGGCTGGAAAGTTGTTTTTTATCCAGAGCCACTGCTCACTCATTATAAAGGGGCCAGCTCGGGTCTGCGAAAAGAATCTAAACAAATGGGAGTTGTTAAGGCAGACAAGAAAACAAGGATTAAAACAGCCAAGGAATCGATTCGGGCAATGGAAATTTTTTATAAAAAATTCTATAAAGACAGATATCCGCGATGGGTAACTGGTTTGATTCTTCTGGCAATTAAGTTTAAAGGTTGGTTTAGAGTTTTAAAACATAAACTGCTGTGAAAAAGATTGTCTTTGACGCCCGGATGTACGGTTTAAAACACGCTGGAATAGGAAGGTATGTCTTAAGTTTACTTAAGAATTTTCAATTTTCAAATTCCAATTTTCAAATAACCTTATTAGTTAAAAAGGAAAAATTAGACGAAATAAAAGGAGATTTGGGTAGTCAGTTTAAATATTACCCGGTTAAATCCAGACATTATTCATTTTTTGAGCAGATTGAAATTCCCTTTATTCTGCGAAAACTAAAACCGGACTTGGTCCATTTTCCTCATTTTAATGCCCCGATACTTTGGCGTGGTAAGTTTGTCGTAACCATTCACGATTTGATTAAACATTATTTCACCGGCAGGGAAACAACAACAAAATCTGTCTGGCTTTACCGGCTTAAACACTGGGCTTATAAACTACAAGTCAACCACGCCCTTTATAAGTCTAGTTTAATTTTTGTCCCTTCTGAGTTTTGGCGTCAAAGATTAGCTGATGACTTTGATGTTTTGAAAGAAAAAATTATGGTTACTCCGGAAGCAGTTGATGAAAATTATTTAAAAGGTCTTCAGAATAAAAAAGCCCAACAAAAGCTAACGGATTTAGACGAGCAGTCAAAATATAAATTAAAGCCGCCCTATTTAATTTATACCGGCAGTGTTTATCCTCATAAAAATATTGATATTGTTTTTCAGGCTTTACAAGAGTTGACTGATTTTCAACTGGGAATTGCCTGCAGTAGAAATGTTTTTACCAAAAGAGTGGAAAATAAGGCTAACCAAATGGGTCTAGAAAACCGGGTAAAATTTTTAGGTTTTGTACCGGATCCGGATTTAATTGAGCTTTATCAAAATTCAGTTGCGCTTATTCAGCCTTCTTTGATGGAGGGTTTTGGTTTAACCGGTCTGGAAGCAATGGCGGCAAATACTCCGGTTATTGCGGCGGATGCTTCTTGTTTGCCTGAAGTTTACGGTGAGGCAAGTCTTTATTTTAATGCCAATGACAGTAAAGACCTAATAAAAGTGATTAGGCGTTTAAAAAATAATAAAACTTTGCGTCGGAA
Organism: uncultured Gammaproteobacteria bacterium; assembly: GCA_964432015.1. Classification (GTDB taxonomy): domain Bacteria; phylum Patescibacteriota; class Microgenomatia; order UBA12405; family JAHJSD01; genus CAYSLZ01. The sequence goes on from CAYSLZ010000003.1 coordinate 14,072, forward strand.
TTTAATTGCTAAAGGCAAAAAGCAAGTCAGTCAATATTCCTGGAAAAAAACCGCCCAATTGACTTTGGAAGGATACAAGAAAGTATTATAGAATTTTTAAATTTTTAATTTTTAATTATCAATGAAAGCTGCTATTGTTTACGACTGGGTTAATCGCAATCGGGGAGGAGCAGAACGGGTCTTAACCTCCCTTCACGAGATTTGGCCTAAGGCGCCGCTTTTTACCAGCGTCTATAATTCGAGAAAAGCTGTTTGGGCTGAAAAATTTCCTGAAGTAAAAACCGGTTTTGTCAACAACCTACCCTTGGCCAAAAAAAGAGCTTATTGGTATTATCCACTGCTGATTATGGGTTTTGAACAATTTAATTTTGACGAATTTGATTTGGTTATTTCTGTCTCTACCGGCCCGGCAAAAGCAATTATTACCAAACCGGAAACTACTCATATTTGTTATTGCTTGACTCCGCCGAGACGTATTTATAATAAAAATTGTTTCCCTTTTAACCTCGCTCAAAAACAAGATTTTATTTTAGGACAAAGACCTGATTATTATTTGACAACCTGTAAAAATGTTGCTCAGCGGGTAAGTAAATTTTATAAACGAAAGTCAAAAGTTATTTATCCGGGAGTCGATTTAAATAAATTCGATTTTACTAATCAAAAAAGTGATAATTACTTTCTACTAGTTTCCAGACTGGTTGATCATAAAAAAGTTGATTTGGCGGTTAAAGCTTTTAACCAGCTTGGTTGGAAACTAAAAATTGCCGGCACCGGCCGGAATCAAATAAAACTTAAGCTGATGGCAAAAAATAATATTGAATTTTTAGGCCAGGTAGCTGACGATCAACTAATAAAGCTTTATCAAAAATGCCGGGCAGTAATTTTTCCTCAAGTTGAGGATTTTGGTTTGGTACCAATTGAGGCCCAAGCCTGCGGTCGGCCGGTTATCGCTTATAAAGACGGGGGAGCTTTAGAAACAGTTGCCGCCGGCAAAACCGGTGAATTTTTTTATCCCCAAACAGCAGAGGCGCTAATTAAAGTTTTACAAGACTTCGAGCCCAATAAATACTCACCAAAAAACTGCCGCCTCAACGCTGAAAAATTCTCCCAATCCGTCTTTAAAGATAAACTCCAAAAATTAGTTCAGTATATGCTGAGCTAATTTTCAAATTTGTATTTACAAAAGGTGTCGAAGGTTTTATCGAGTAACCAATTATGAGGTAATAAATTTAGAGGAACTTTCGGATGCTGATTAATTAATTCCCAAAACTCCGCCTGGCTCTTTTCACTTAAGCTCATATTTTTATTTACTATTGAAATCCAATTTTTTGCTTGCTTCTGCCAATCTGATACCCGCCATTTTTCTTTAACAATTTTTTTAGGATCAATTCTATAAATTTTGCCTTTAATTACCGTTAAATAGTCTGTATCTCCAATTTGCTTATCCAATTCTTTCACCCACTTGGTTAATTTCATTGGGGAAAACCAGACCGACCTTTGAAAATATTTAAATCCCCATTCTTTTAATCGGCGTCGAATTAAATCCCGGTCTGTATTGTGTTCGGTTGGAATATCAAAGATGACAAATCTCCAATAATTATCCCAAGGTTCTTTAATTAATTTAAGTATTGTTCTTGGCTTTTCTTTAAAAGTCAAGTCAGGGTTCAATACTCCTTTTTTAATAAAATAATTTGAGGTTGGTCTATTTCCGATATTTAAAAAGTCATCAATGTCCGGACATTTTCTTCTGTCTTTAGAAAAGTAATCGTCAAAGATAAAAAGCAGGTCTTCAATTGCATAAAGAGTTTGAATTAGCTTTGATTTTCTCTTTATCATTGATTAATTATTATTCATATTTGTAACTAAGTCAACGAAATAAGTTCAGTATATGCTGAGCTTATTTTACTTTTGGAGAGGGAGGTTTTCTGGAAATTAATCTTATGGTATAGTAAGAATAATAAAAATGAAGCCGGTTATTATGTGCGGCGGAATTGGCACTAAAATGTGGCCGATGAGCCGTAAAAAACTACCTAAACACTTTGTCCCTCTTTTTGAAGGAAAATCTTTATTCCAACTTAATGTCAAAACTTTAAAAGAAATGTTTTCCCCGGAAAGCATTTACATTCAAACCAACCAGGAACAGGCAGGTTTAGCCAAAAAACAAGCTCCGGAAATACCCGATAAAAATGTTTTTATCGAACCTGAACTGCGCAACCACGGTCCGGCTACGGGATTTCTGGCTGCCAAACTTTACAAAACAGACCCGGATGAGCCGTTTATAATTGTCCAGGCGGATGTACTTCGAATGCCTGAAAAAAACTTTCTTAATACAATAGAAAAGGTTGAAAATCTAATTAAGCAAGAAAAAAAACTAGTCACCGGCGGTATCCGGCCCGAGTATGCAATTATGGGTGTTGATTATTTAATCGCCAAGCCAAACGCAATAGAAAAAGAAGGCATTAAATTTTTTCAAATGGAAAAGTGGTTAGGAAGAGACTCTAAACAAGGAGTAGAGAAATATTTAGATAATAAAGCTGTTTTTACACATGCTAACCATTATGCCTGGACACCAAATTTAATGTTAAAGGCAATTAAAAAACACCAGCCGGAATGGCATCAACCATTAATGAAAATTATTAAATCTTTGGGAACAAATAACGAAAAGAAAATCATTAACCAGGAATATCATAAAATGCCAAAAGGCCCTATTGAAGTAGTTACTAAACATGTTTTAGAAGAAGGTTTTGTATTTGAGGCACCGTTTAAATGGATAGATTTCGGCACCTGGGAGTCGTTGACTAATTATTTCCAAATGAATTATTCTAAAAAGTTATTTCCTGAAGAAAGTGTTCAAATTGATTCTAAAAACTGTTTCTTGAAACTGCCGAAAGGAAAGTTCGGCGCAACTATCGGGGTTGAGGATTTGGTTATTGTTGACAGCGGAGATGCTTTATTAGTTTGTCACAAAGATAAAACCGGCGAAGTCGGCAAAGTTGTCGACCACCTTAAAAAGAAAGAAAAGATTAAACTTTTATGAACGAGAAGTTATACAAAATAATTAAACGGATTATAGATTTGACTGGAGCTGTAATTATCGGAATAATTTTTTTGCCTGTTCTGACTATTATTGCGATTTTAATTAAAATTTATGACGGAGGACCTGTTTTTGCTGATATTCCTCCCCGGGTCGGCAAAGACGGCAAAAAGTTTCATTTGTTTAAATTCCGTTCAATGATTGAAAACGCTCACAATATTCTGCGGGAGGATCCCCAGTATGCAGAACTATATAAAAAATATAAAGCTAACAGTTATAAACTGCCGATTGAAGAAGACCCAAGAATTACGCCAATTGGAAGGTTTATTAGAAAACATTCTTTAGACGAATTCCCCCAACTGCTCAACGTTATAAGAGGAGAAATGAGCTTGGTTGGACCGAGAGCTTATTATCCAGACGAACTTGAAGCCCAGCCGAAAAAATTCCCTCACGTTCGAGATTTAATCCAAGATGTTTTAAGCGTTAAACCGGGTGTAACCGGGCTTTGGCAGGTATCCGGCCGGAATGAAATTGATTTTGATGAACGAATTAAACTTGACGCTTGCTATGCACAAAAAAAATCGTTATTATTTGACATATGGATACTGATGAAAACTCCTTGGGTAGTAATTACCGGTCGAGGGGCAGAATAGTAATTAATTGGTTTAAAGAACATTGGCTTCCTGTAGTTTTAGGATTAATCTTTGGCTTAATAATTATTTTAAGCCTGGGGATACTTCTACCGGCAAGAAGCGTTTGGCTGCAGACTAGAGAACTGAAACCTAAACTCGGTGAAATAAGAGCGGCGGTCAGTGAGAAGAACCTGACAAAAATTAAGGATGAGCTTAATGATACTCAAGCAGAAATTGCCGAGCTTAAGCGTCGATATGACAAATTATTTCTAATAAAAAAACTGCCTTATTTCAAAAAATATTATCAGGACGGCAAATACGGCATTGAGGCTGTTGAAAAAGGGATAGACGCCGGAAAATTAGTTATTGAAGCGGCAGAGCCATATCAGGATTTTTTGGGGCTGGAATCAGCTTCATCAGACGAGGAGGCGGACTCTGAAAAAACAACTGAAGATAGAATAGACTTTTTTGTAGAAGGTTTAGCAAATATTAAACCAAAACTGGGTGAACTTAGTCAGAAACTTTCTGCAATTGAGAATGACCTAAATGAAATCAATCCCGATGACTACCCGCAAAATTTTAGAGGAATGGAGCTTAAATCCCAAATAATTAGAGGCCAAAAATTAGTTAAGGATGTTAATTTAATGGTCAATCAGGGCGGGCCGCTGATTGAAAAGGCTGATTGGCTGATGGGAGTTGAAGAACCAAGAAATTATTTAGTCTTATTTCAAAATGACGCCGAATTACGCCCAACCGGTGGATTTTGGACAGCTTATGGAATTTTGGAAGTTGATGATGGAGACGTTATTCCCCAAATATCTGAGGATATCTATAGTTTAGATAATCAATTCAACAGCCGGCTGGAGCCGCCGAGGCCGATTGAGGAATATCATAAAAACGTTTATTATTGGCATTTAAGAGATATGAATTTATCGCCGAGCTTTAAGGAGTCTATAGAAACATTTACTAAATATTATCAGGAAATACCAACCGCGGTGGAATATGACGCTGTTTTTGCCCTGGATACCCAGGTACTGGTTGATTTAATTGATGCGCTTGGTGGAATCGGCGTTCCGGGGTGGGGTAATTTTACCTCCGAACCTGACGACCGATGCTGGGGTTGTCCGCAGGTTATTTACAAATTAGAGAATTACGCTACTAGACCGACATCAACAATTAGAACCAACCGCAAGGCTTTTTTGTCTCCTTTAATGCACTCAATAATTGCTAACGCTTTAGGTTCACCTAAAGAACAAGTAACCAAATTAGCTCAAGCCGTGCTGGATAATTTTAAAGAAAAACACATTTTAGTTTATTTTCCGGATGAGGAACTCCAGCAAGCGGCTGAAAAATTAAATATTGCCGGAACATTAAACTCAACTAATGACAAACAAGATTATTTTCACTTAAACGACGCTAATTTTGCCGGCGCAAAGTCAAATTTATTTATTGATCAAGTCGTTGAACAAGATTATAAATTGGAAAATAATAAGATTGTTAAAACGGTCACTGTTACTTACAAGAATACCGCTCCGGCTTCAAACTGCAACCTTGAGGCAGGAGAATTATGCCTTAACGGGCTGTACAGAAACTGGGTCCGGTTTTATGTTCCCGAGGGGAGTAAATTAATTGATATGAAAGGCTCGGAAGTGGAACCGAAAACTTATTCTGAACTTGGAAAAACAGTATTTGAAGGATTTTATGGAGACAAGTATCCCCTCTATCCAAAAGGAACAACAAAAATGTCTTTAACTTACGAACTGCCTTTTGAAGTTAAAAACAACCTGCCGGTTTTAATCCAAAAACAACCAGGAACAGATAACCCGAACTATACTATATTAGTTAATGGAAATATAAGAGAAGAGTTTGAACTAACTTCTGACCAGGAATTAAGTCTTTCGTTTTAAATCTATGGCATCGAGAAATTTTACTGTCAAGGCTATTGTTGTCGGCCGTCAGGATTTTAAAGAAACTGACAAATTTGTTGACTTGATGACTGAATACAAAGGCAAATTAAGAGGACTAGCCAAAGGAATTAGAAAAATCAACAGCCGCCGACTGGGCAGCTTGGAACTGGCCAACTGGGTTAAAGTATTTTTTTACCAAGGAAAAACCTTTGATATAATTACAGAAGTTGAAAGCTTAGATAAGGAACTTGATTTCCGCCAGGATGAAACAAAATTAGCTTCAATGATGTATATCTGCGAACTAACTAATCATCTTGTTCCGGAAGCCGAAGAAAATAGACAAGTTTATCAACGTTTATTTAAAGTAAGAAAAGACGTTAAAAAAGGAAATCTAAGCGGAATAGTACAATATGAAGCAGATTTATTGAAAATTCTGGGCTATGGTGTAAAATCATCAACTAATAATCTGATTAAGAAAAAAAATTACCATCAAGCGCATTTAGAACTTAAAACAAGAATTGAAGAAATTATCGAACACAAGTTAACAAGTTTAAAAATTTTTAAATGACCGAAGATAAATTAAATAAAGTTGCCTCACTTTGTAAAAGGCGGGGATTTGTTTTTCAAACCAGCGAAATTTACGGAGGATTATCCGGCTTTTATGACTACGGACCGCTGGGAGCTGAAATAATTAGAAACCTGAAAAATCTCTGGTGGCAGGATATGGTCCATCAAAAAGACAATGTATACGGAATTGACGGATCAATTATTTTACATCCAAAGGTCTGGCAGGCGAGCGGGCATGTAGAAGGTTTTGACGACCCACTGATTGAGTGTGAAAAATGCCATAAACGTGTCCGTGTTGATAAGCTGGAAGGTTGGCGGGCAAAGAAGAATGACCAGGGCGTTTGGGAAATAATTAAACAAGGAAATTTAGATTGTCCACACTGCGACGGCAGGCTGATTCCGGAAATCAAGCAGTTTAATTTAATGATGGAAACCTATCTCGGATCGGTTAGCGGAGAAAAAACTAAAGCATATTTAAAGGGAGAATCTTGTCAAAATACTTACTTAAATTTTAAACCTATTTTAGACTCTTTATCTCCTAAAATACCTTTTGGAATTGCTCAAATCGGTAAGGCTTTCCGTAATGAAATCACTTTTGGTAAATTTATTTTTAAACTGCGCGAGTTTGAACAATGGGATGTTGAATACTTTGTCCATCCGGACCAGGCAGACCAAGCTTATAAAGACTGGAAAGAAATCCGGTGGAACTGGTTTGTTAAACGATTGGGAATTAATGAAGACAAAATGCGCTGGCGTCAGCACACCAAGGATGAGCTGATTTTTTATGCCCGCGATGCCTGGGATATTGAATATAAATATCCGTTCGGCTGGGATGAGCTGGAAGGGCTTCATGACCGCTCAGATTATGATTTAAAACAACATAGTAAGTTCAGCGGCGTTGATTTACATTTTATAAAACCGGACGGCAATAAGTATTATCCATACATTATTGAAGCTTCAGGCGGAGTGGACAGAACATTTCTAGCTTTGATGCTAGATGCTTATCGTCAAGATGAAAAACGCACCTGGCTAGCACTAAAACCACTGGTTGCTCCATTTAAAATGGCTGTTTTTCCTTTGTTGGCAAATAAGGAAAGGCTGGTCAACAAAGCACGGAAGATATATGAAAAACTGAATTCTGAATTCCATGCAGACTGGGATGACCACGGCAATATCGGCAAACGATACCGACGGCAAGACGAAATCGGCACGCCCTGGTGTGTTACAATTGATTTTGATACACTTGAGGACGACACGGTTACTGTCCGGGATAGAGATACAATGGAACAAGAAAGGGTTGACATTTCAAAATTAAACAGTTATTTTAAAAGGAGATTGAACAAAAATGAATAAAAAACAAAAAATAATTATTACCATTGGTGGTTTGATCCTATTTTTAGGCGTCGGGGCAAGCTGGATGTTTTGGTGGGGTAAAGGCAATCAAGGCCGAACAAATCCTCGGCCAAATAATGTTTCTCCAACACAAAGCGCCCAGCCAACTTTATCTGAAAAACAAAAGCCGAAAATTGACTTGGATATCAACCAAAACCGAAGCGGAGGAACAATGACTGTTTCTGAAATTGATGACGATTTTACTGAACTGGAATATGAGTTGATTTATTCAGCAGAAGATGATGGTCAGGAAATTGAACGGGGAGTGGCCGGCGGCCCGGTTGATATCCCGGAATCGAAAACTGTTAGTCAAGAATTACTTTTTGGAACAGAAAGTTGTACTACCGGTGTCTGCCACCAGCGAATAGACGAAAACGTCAGTCAGGGAACTTTAATAGTCAGACTAATTAACTCTGACAACCAGTCCTGGGCAATTGAAAAAGAATTTGTAATTGAAGAAACTGACTCCGGCTACGAAGCCGTCTTCTCAGAGTAACCTAACGCTAAGGAAAACCTTATTTCCCCCTTGACAAAATGGTGTTTCTAATGCTTTAATGGTGATAAGTGGTGATTAGTGGTGAACAGTGGTGAATAAATAATAATGCCCAATCAACTTTTAGGTCAATACCAGGTTAATGTCAGCCAAAAAGGAAGATTAGCATTTCCTAAAAATTTACGTCAAAATCTCGGCTCAAAAATAATTGTCACCAGAGGATATGAGGGATGTTTAATCGCTGTTTCTGAAAAAAAGTGGCGGACCTTAACAGAGGCAACTGAGAAAAAACCTTTTGTATCCGGGCCGGCAAGAGATACTGTTCGATTTTTACTTGGAAACGCCGCCTTAGTTGAATTAGATGATCAAGGCCGGTTTGTTATTCCGGCCCATTTACGAGATTACAGTGAAATAAAATCCAAAGCTGTTTTTTTAGGATTAAGCAAATATGTTGAAATTTGGTCTGAAGATAAATGGCAAGAGTATCAAAGATATTTGAGTAAAAATATTGATCATATTTCGGAACGATTGAGTACCGAAAATGACTAAAAAAAGGGAACATATTCCTGTACTTTTAAAAGAAGTTTTAGCTGAGTTTAATCCCAAACCGGGAAAAAAGTTTATTGACGCAACTGTCGGATTCGGCGGTCATACTAAAGAACTATTGAAAAAGAAAAGTAAAGTTCTCGGCATTGAGTGGGATCCGCAAATAGTTGTTAAGGTCAAGAAGCGTCTTTCGAGTTGCTGCCCTGACGCTTCTTGGAAAATTGTCAGGGGAAATTTTGGAGAATTGAAGAAAATTGCCGAAGAAGAAAATTTTCTAGATGTCGATGGAATTTTATTTGATTTAGGTGTTTCCCGGTGGCATTATAAAAAAGCAGAACGCGGATTTTCGTTTAATGACCAATCTTTAGACATGAGAATTAATCCAGAAACGGGACAAACTGCAGCTGAAATTATTAATAATTATTCATTAAAGGAGCTAGATGAACTATTTACAAAATTGGTTCAGGAAAAGCTGGCTGAGCCAATTGCTGAAACTGTGGTCAGCGCCCGCCGGCGCCAACCAATTAAAAGCGGAAAACAATTAGCCGGTTTGATTGAACAAGTTTACAACGAAAATCAACAAACAACTGATTTACATCCGGCAACCAAGGTTTTTTTGGCACTGCGGATGGAAGTCAACAATGAACTTGAAAACTTAAAAAAAGGATTGAGTCAAGGTCTTGAGATTTTAAAGTCAGGCGGAAAAATACTGGTAATTACATTTCATTCCGGCGAAGACAGGTTAGTCAAACTTTTTAGCCGTAATTTGGAAAAAAAAGGAATGATAAAAACTAAACGTATTTTTCCGGCAAAAGAAGAAATAAATAAAAATCGCTTAGCAAGAAGCGCAACTTTAAGAATTATGAAAAAAATAAAATGAAAAAATATATATTTTTAATAACCGGTTTGGTTGTTATTGACATTTTAGTTTCTCTTTTTGTTTCCAGCCAACTTTTAGGCTTACAAAGTGATTATACTTATTTAAAACAAAAGGAGGCGGAATTAAGGGCGGAAAATACTACGCTTTCTCAACAAGTTGCCCACTTGTCTTCACTTCAAAGAATAAGCCGATCGGCTGAAAATCTTGGTTTGGAAAAAAATAACAACCGGCTAGTCTACATTGAAAAAGATATCTATGCTGCATTAAGATAACATAATGAAGCAAACAAGGTTTAAGCTGTTTTTGATTATCTTTGGAGCATTTAATTTTATTATTTTAGGCCGCTTCTTCTATTGGCAGATTATAAAGGGAGACCAATTATCAGCAACGGCTGTCCGCCAGCGGTTAGATGTCAAAGAAACTCAATCCCCAAGAGGAATTATTTACAGTCAGGATAAATACCCATTAGTTATTAATAAAACGAAATATAATTTAAATGTCTATTTGCCAAATTTAAATGTCTCCAAAAAAGAATTATCCGAAAAAATAGGTCCAATTTTAGCTGACAGTGAAGAAGAAACAGTTGTAGAAGCAACAAGTTCGGCCATTCTTGACAAACTGTCTGCCAATAAGAAGTGGTTAAGTTTAAGTAGAGGTTTGAGTAAAGAAAAGAAAAAAGTAATTGAAGAAATGAATTGGAAAGGAATTGAATTTTCGCAGAACGAAACCAGAGAATATCCGGAAGCAAGTATGGCCGCCCATTTAATTGGTTTTGTCGGCTCTGACGAAAACGGTAATCGGCAAGGTTATTTCGGGCTGGAAGGTTATTATCACCAACAGTTATCCGGTCAACCCGGCTTATTAATCAGAGAAAACAACCCTTTTGGCCAAATTATTTTGTCGGGAGAAAAGATTGAAGAAGAAATGCGACCGGGAATGAACCTAACTTTATATTTAGAAAGACCGGTACAGTATATTTTAGAAGAAGAATTAAAAAAAGGAATAGAAAAACACCAGGCAAAATCCGGCTGGGCGGTGATTATCAATCCGAAAACCGGAGCAGTTTTGGGCATGGCTAGTTTTCCTCAATATGACCCGGCCAATTTTAATGAGTATGAGAACGAACTTTACCCTAATCCGGTAATTGCCCAAGGGTTTGAACCCGGTTCTGTTTTTAAACCCCTAGTTATGGCGGCAGCAATAGAAGAAAATATTGTTGAACCGGAAACAAAATGCACAAACTGCGACGAACCAATGACAATAGGGGATTACACTATTAAAACGTGGAATGAAAAATATCAGCCCCAGTCAACGATGACTGAAGTAATTGTAAATTCTGATAATGTAGGTATGGCTTGGGTCGGACAAAAAATAGGCAAAAATAAGCTGATAAATTATTTAAATGACTACGGTTTTGGACAAAAAACAGAAATTGACCTGCAAGAAGAGGCCCAGCTTTCTATAAGACCATCGGCGGACTGGTACCCAATTGATGTAGCAACGGCCTCTTTTGGTCAGGGAATTTCAGTCACTCCAATTCAATTAACGCGAGCTTTTGCCGGTTTAGCTAATCAGGGAAAACTAGTTAAACCTCAGATGGTTGAACAAATTTGGAGTGGAAATGAAGTTATTTATGATTTTCAAACAGAGATAGTCAACAAACCGCTGAGTCCGAAAACCACCGAAAAAATAACTAATATGTTGATTGCGGCGGTTGAGAAAGGATCAGCTAAATGGACTAAGTTGGAGAATTTGGTTGTTGCCGGCAAAACCGGCACCGCCCAGATTCCAATTTCCGGTCATTACGACAAAGAAAAAACTATTGCCTCTTTTATCGGTTATGCTCCAGCCAAAGAACCAAAGTTTGTCATGCTGGTTAGTTTACGGGAACCGCAGTCTTCACCCTGGGGCTCGGAAACTGCCGCGCCTGTTTGGTTTAATATAGTTGAAAAGTTATCATATTATTGGGGCTTATAGTTAATAGTTAAAAGTTTAAAATTAAAAATTAAAAATTAAATAACAGTAATAAGAATAATGGGTGTAAAGACTGCAAAAAATAAACCGGATTGGGGGTTTATCGGTTTAAGCGTATTTTTTGTTTTTGTCGGTCTGGTAATGATCGGCGATGTTTCCATAGTCCAGGCCGAGACAACATTTAACGACAAATTTTATTTTATTAAACGCCAATTAATCTGGCTCGGGATGGGAGGAACGCTGGCCTTTTTTATCAGCCAACTTAATTATCATATTTGGAAAAAGTTGTCCAAAATATTTTTCTTAACCGGACTCGGCTTATTGATTTTTGTTTTCTTGCCTGAAATAGGTATTACCGCTTATGGAGCAAAAAGATGGCTTAACTTCGGTATAATTAATTTACAGCCGGTGGAACTGATGAAGTTGGGAATAATTTTCTTTTTTTCTACCTTAGCAGACCGCCAGGAAGAACTTCCTTTATGGCAGCAGTTGATTTTTTTAAGTTTTCCGGTTGGTCTAGTTTTGATTCAGCCGGATTTTGGATCGGCGGTTCTTTTGGTTTGCACAACCGGCGCAATTTGGTTTTTCAGCGGCAAAAGCTTGTTCAAACTGATTACTCTGGGGATAATTGGACTGGGACTCGGCAGTCTGCTGATTTTCTCTTCCCCCTACCGTAAACAAAGATTAGCCGGATTGGTCAATCCTTTTTATGATCCACAAGGCAAGTCTTACCATGCCTACCAATTAGCGCTAACTTTAGGCTCCGGAGGTATTTTCGGGCGCGGAATGGGTAATTCTCATCAAAAATTTCAATATCTTCCTGAGGTTACAACCGACTCGATTGTTGCCCTGATTGGTGAAGAATTCGGATTTATTGGAATCACACTTTTTATATTCCTCTTCTTTCTCCTTATCGGCAGAGGAATAAAAATCGCCCGTCAGGCCCCGGATAAGTTTGGTCAGGTTTTGGCAGGAGGAATAACTTCTTTAATTGCTTTTCAGGGAATAATAAATTTAGGGGCAGTAGCAATACTTCTGCCTTTAACAGGAATGCCTTTTCCATTTGTATCTTACGGCGGATCATCATTAATTACGCTTCTTATTGCTACCGGCATCCTTGTCTCCATCTCTCGATATTCAACTAACTAACGGCGGCCATTTAAGTATGTTAAACTTAAGCATGAAAAAGGTTGTAATTACCGGAGGGCATTTAACACCGGCGTTAGGCGTGATTGAAGAAATTGAAAAGGATAAAGAAGATTGGAAAATTTTTTATTTTGGACGTAAATACGCCCTGGAATCAGCGAAGAAAGAATCTTTTGAATTCCGAACTTTAAATAAAAATCCCAAAATTAAATTTATCCCAATTACAACCGGGAGAGCTCAACGTAAGTTTAGTGTCAACAGTATTAAAAGTTTTTTTAAAATTCCGATTGGTTTTTTCCAAGCTTTTTATTACCTAATTAAAATTAAACCGAAAATTATTATTTCCTTTGGCAGTTATTTGTCAGTTCCAGTGGTCATTTCAGGATGGATTTTAGGAATTCCTTCAATTACCCACGAACAAACCCGGACGGTTGGTTTGGGGACAAAGATAAACCGCTGGTTTGTAAAAAAAATCGCCGTTTCTTTTCCTGAAGTGGTTGATAAACTGCCTAAAGATAAAACTGTTTTAACCGGCAACCCGGTGGAATCAGGAGTTTTTAATTACTCTCCCCCCGAGAAATCTAATTTTTACAACCTAATTAAAAAAAGTGAAAAGCCAATTTTATTTGTAACCGGCGGCAAAACCGGTTCAAAAATTATTAACCAAACACTGTTGGAAATAAAAGAAAAATTAACAGAAGTCTTTTATATTGTTCATCAAATAGGACTTGATAACAACTGTCAGGAACTGACCGAAAAAAATTATCACAGTTTCAGGTTTGTTGACAATAAAGAGTTCGGCTGGTTACTGCGCCAATCAGATTTGGTTGTCAGTCGAAGCGGAGCCAACATTTGTACATATTTGGCGGCCTTAAAGAAAAAGGGAATTGTTATTCCAATTCCCTGGTCGGCCGGAAATGAACAATATAAAAACGGCTTATGGCTGGAGAAAATTGGATTGGGCAAAATAATTGTTCAAAGCAAACTAAACAAAAATAATTTATACAATACAATAAAAAAGTTTTATCCTTTGGATAAAAATATAAATCTACCTGAATGGTGGGAAGCGGTTAACCCAAAACAGGCAGGTAAAAAATTGTGGCAGTTAGCAAAAAGTGTCCAATGAAATTAAGACGATTATTAATTGCCGTATTAGTTTCAGGATTAATTTTGCTTTTTGAATTTAAAGTATTACCATATTTAATAGACAAGGTTAAAAGCTGGAACAAACAAAATTATCAGCCGATACAAGAAACAGAAATTGTAAAAGGAAGACTGGTAACGGTCTTAAAAGAGAAAGATATTAAAATTTTATCCGGACCAATAACCAGACCGGAAATTGATGGAATAGAAGTTGTTATAAAACATAAGGGATTACCAATGAAAATTATTTTTTCAACCATTCGAGCACCAAGAAACCAACTTGCCTCTTTACAATTGATTTTAAAAGAGGCTAAAATAGAAGAGAAGTTAGAGGAGGGTATAGCTCCTCAATTAATTGATTTAACTGGAGAAAAACCATATGTCTCGTTCTGATTTAGTTGTTGGTTTAGATATCGGGAGTAGTAAAATAGTCACTTTAGTTGGTCAATACTATCCCGAAGAGGAACGGTTGAATATTATTGGCGTTGCCAACTTCCCTGCTCAAGGAATGCGCAAAGGACAAATTATTGACATTGATGAGGCCACTCAGTCGATGATTAAGAGCATTGAAGCGGCTGAAAGAATGGCTAATTATTCTATCTCTGAAGCATACGTCAGTTTATCAGCTCCCCACATCAAATCTTTAAATTCTCAAGGAGTTGTTGCCGTTTCTGACCCAACCGGCGAAATTACTCAAGAAGATGTTGAGCGGGTTATTGAAGGAGCAAAGGCGGTTTCGCTGCCTTCATCCCAAGAAATTTTGCATGTCATACCAAGACATTATTCTGTTGACGGACAATCAGGTATTGTTGATCCGGTTGGAATGGCGGGCGTCCGTTTAGAAGTTCAATCCCATATTGTTACTGCCGCTACTCCAGCATTAAGAAATTTAAGCAAGTGTTTGGACGAGTCGGGAATTAAAGTTTTAGATTATGTTTTTTCCGGTTTTGCTTCAGCAGAATCAGTCCTTACACCAACAGAAAAAGAATTAGGAGTAATTTTAATCGATATGGGAGCCAGCGTAACCTCTTTAACTATTTACCACGAAGGCGCTCCGGCTTACTCCGGCGTTATTTCTGTCGGCGCCAAAAATGTTACCAATGATTTGGCAATTGGATTAAGATTATCTTTGGATGAAGCCGAAAAACTTAAACTTAATTTAACTACAGAAATGGACACAGAAGAAGAAGTTAGTCTTAAAAAATTAGGGATCAGCCAATCCGGCCAGAAGGTATCCATTAAAACTGCTGTTGACGGTATTGTTGCTCCCCGGCTAGAAGAAATTTTTAAAATGATCCGCGATGAAATTAAAGAAAGCGGTTTTGGGGGAGCAACCCCAGCCGGTGTTGTTTTAACCGGCGGCGGTGCTCAAACAGCAAGAATTAAATATAATTGTCAGCATACGTTGGGACTGCCGGTAAGAATTGCCCAACCAGCGGAGGTCGGCGGTATTGTTGATGAACTGCTAACTCCTAATTTTGCTTCGTCTATCGGCTTAATTCTCTATGGAGTCAAACAAAAAAGAGCCCATGGTACTTTACCACACCGAATGTTTGACTTAGGCAAACTAAAAGGCAAATTACCAATTAAAGGGGCGGTTCAGCGGGTAGGAGAAATTCTTAAACCGCTTTTACCGTAAAAAGTTAAATGGCGCTGGTAGAACCCAGACCAAGTCAAATAGCCAATATAAAGGTGATTGGTGTCGGCGGCGGCGGTGGAAACGTTGTCAACCACATGATTGAGTCGGATGAAATCAAGGGAGTTGACTTTTTGGTTGCTAATACTGATGCCCAAGCTCTTATTTCCTCAAAAACTGATACAAAAATTCAGCTGGGAAAAAAAATTACTAGAGGATTAGGCGCGGGAGGAAACCCTAAAATCGGCCGTAAAGCAGCCGAAGAATCTACTCAGGAGATAAAAGATTTGCTAAAAGGTTCTGATATGGTTTTTATTGCCGGCGGGATGGGAGGAGGAACGGCTAGCGGTGCCGCCCCAATAATTGGAAAAATTGCTAAGGAGGAATTGGGTATTTTAAGCGTTGGAGTAGTCACCAAACCATTTATCTTTGAAGGAACGCGGCGAATGGTAATCGCCGAGGAAGCAATTGACAAAATGAATCAGGCGGTTGATACTCTTATTGTCATTCCAAACCAAAAACTGCTTAACATTGCTGAAGAAAAAATGACACTTGTTGATGCCTTTAATATGGCTGATTCTGTTTTAACTCAAGGTGTAAAAGGTATCTCGGAATTGATAACAACCCCGGGATTAATTAATCTCGACTTTGCCGATATTAAATCAATCATGAAAAATGCCGGCAGTGCATTACTCGGAGTAGGTCAGTCCAGTGGTGAAAATCGAGCCAAAGAAGCGGTAAAGGCGGCAATTTCTTCACCGCTTCTCGACGTCAGCATTGACGGAGCCCGGGGAATTCTTTTTAATATCAGCGGCTCTAATGATTTAACAATGATGGAAGTCGAAGAAGCCGCTCAAGAAATAAGTCAGCTGGTAGGCGGCGATGCCAATATTATTTTCGGCGCCAACATCGTTCCCGAGCACAAAGGTATAAAAATTACTGTTATTGCAACCGGGTTTGATGAATCAAGACAGGTCTTATCACAAATGGTCAATGATAAAAATAAGCCCAAAGAACAAACCATTAAACAAGAAACGGATACCGAGGAGGAAAAAACTGAAAAAAAAGAACCAAGTGACAATGACAAGGAGGAACTGCCCTTTGCCAAAGAAGATCTTCCAGAAGGAGTAGAAATTAATGATAAATTTGATATTCCTTCATTTTTAAGAAAGCAAAATAAATGATTTCAATAATTGGGTTGATGATTATCAATCTACTAATGATTTGGGGGCTGGAAAATTCTTTATTTTGGAAGCAATTACTTTTTTGGCTGGTTGGGGGCGGTATATTTTTTGCGGTTAGGAAAATCGGACGTCAAAATATATTTAAGTGGAATAAATATATTTATATTGGTCTAATAATTTTTTTAAGCCTGCCTTTAGTTTTTGGCCAAATAGTCCGCGGTTCGGTAAGATGGGTTAATATTGCCGGTTTCAGTTTTCAACCTTCAGAATTAGCCAAACCAATAATTATCGGCTGGTTAAGTTCTTATTTGGCTAAATCAGGAATTGGAAATTTTATTGAATTTTTAATAGATTTGTTTTTAATTTCACTGCCCTGTTTTTTAATTTTGCTTCAACCGGATTTAGGCAGTGCGGCGGTTATCTTTCTAACTTTAATCATCGTTTTATTTATCAGAAAACCGAAACTGAAATGGTGGATTCCGCTCATTGTTCTGGGTCTGATTACTATCCTTTTCAGTTGGAATAAAGTTCTTAAACCATACCAGATAGATAGAATTACCGGTTTTGTCAATCCGCTAAAAGACCCTCTAGGTAAAGGATATAATCAAATTCAAGCTAAAATTGCTATCGGAGCCGGAAGATGGTTTGGCCGGGGATTTGGTTTAGGCCGGCAAACGCAGTTAGCTTTTCTGCCGGAAAGACAAACTGATTTTATTCTTGCCGCAATTGGAGAGGAATTAGGATTTTTAGGAATTATTTTTACTTTAGGATTTTACTATCATCTTTTTTCATCGATGATAAAAAAAATTAAACAGACAAATAGTTTTTTTGATTTTAACTACAGAATAGGAATTTTTATTTTGCTTTTTTTACAAACTAGTTTTAATATTGGCATGAACTTACAATTATTTCCGGTTGTCGGATTACCCTTGCCTTTATTATCTTACGGCGGGTCATCGTTAATCTCCACCTTGCTAGGACTTGGGTTGTTTTGATATAATCCTAGTTAATGGATTACGCAATTATTGACTTTCAAGGTCACCAGTATCAGGTAAAACCAAACCAGGAGTTGGTTGTTGATCGTTTGGATAAGGAAGAAAATAAAAAAATTACTATCGATAATGTTTTACTAATCAAAAATGGTAAAAAAGTTTTAATTGGACAGCCAACAGTGGAAGATAGTTCAGTTAAAGCTAAAATTATTAAACATTACAAAGGAGACAAAATCAGAGTTGCTAAATTTAAGCCTAAAAATAAATATAGAAAAGTTAAAGGATTTCGACCATATTTAACAAAAATTAAAATTGAAGATATTAAAGTATAATAATGGCAAAAACTAAAGCAAAAGGAAAAGTAAACCAGAAAAGCCAACGTAAAAGAAAAGGAAAACACCGCGGAATAAAATTATCTGGCGGACAAACTGCCAAAGAAGGAAATATTATTGTCCGTCAAGTAGGAAGCAAATTCCACGCTGGTCCGGGGACTAAGATGGGCAGGGATTTCACTATCTACGCTCTAAGAAACGGCATAGTCAAATTTGAAAAAAGGCAAGGGACTAAACAAGTTTGTGTTTATTAATCCATGTCTGAATTAAATAGCTACGAAAAACTTAACCCCCTTGAAAGGGGAGAATTATTTAAACGTATTAAAGAAGACCAAAATTTAAGTTATAAAGAACTTGCTGATAAAATTGGAAAAAGCGCTTCTTTTGCTGCTAATTCTGTTCGTTTAACTGAACTTCCAATTGCAATCAAAGATGGATTATTAGGCGGAGTAATATCAGAAGGCCATGCAAGAGCTTTGGCCTCTTTAGAAAATACCAGAGACTGCATTTCTATCTATAAAAATGTTTTAAAAAATCATGCCAATGTTAGAGAAACAGAGGAATTAGTTAGGGAAGCCAAGAAGGAAAAAAAGATTGGTTCTGAAATCAGCCCTAAACAAGCCAAAAAAATAAAAGAACGGCTTGAAAAAATACTTGACATAAAAATCACCAAAATTGAATCCGAGACAAATTCAAAGAAGCTTACACTCAAACTCTATTTATCATCCTAGACATTTTTATTAATATTCAGCATGCTTAATCAAACCCAAGTTTTCCACCGGCCAGTAACGCAAAAAGGCCCTGCCAACAATGTCTTGCTTTGGGGTTGTCCCAAATTCACGGCCATCCCTGGAATGGGGGCGGTTATCTCCCAACAGTAAGTATTCACCCTCTGGAACAATAAGTGGCCGTCCTTCACGCAGATAACTGCCGGGAGTAGTTTCGAATTCCGACGGAATATAGGGTTCATGTAAAACCTCACCGTCGACTGTAACTTGGCCGTCGTTCAACTTGATTATTTCGCCGGGAAGACCAACCACCCGCTTAATATATTCACATGAATCTGCTGCGCAGGGTTCACTGGGTGGAGCTTTGAAGACAACAACCTCTCCACGACCTGGATCTCTTCGTTTGTAAGTAATTTTTTCAGTCAAAACAAATTCTTTATTGTCAAAATTAGGGTCCATTGAATGACCATGTACCTGGTTTGGTTGGGCGACGAATAAATAAAGAAGCACAAATACTGATAATGCCAGAACCAGTGCTTGTACTGAATCCAGAAAAAATTTAAAAATTTTCTTAATCATATTACTGGTACAGTTTATACCTTTTGATATAATATCGCAAGGGGATATTT
>CAYSLZ010000004.1:0-3927 GCA_964432015.1 uncultured Gammaproteobacteria bacterium
ACACCAGCGGTTTTAAGGCGGTTATTGATCCAGAAGATGATTTTCACTCTCAAGTAGTAAAAATTTGGCAGGCCTTAAAAGAAGAAGAGGCCGAGTTGGTAACTTCTAATTATGTTTTAGATGAAACTTTTACTTTACTTCGCGCTAAGTGTGGACTGGACAGCGCTGTTGGGTTTAAAAAAGCATTAGGAGAAAGTCAAAAATCATTGGTTATTTATAGGGTAACTGTCGCTGATGAGGCTGGGGCTTGGAAATGGTTTAAAAAAAAGTGGAGCCGGCTTTCGTTTACTGATTGTGTTTCGTTTGCAATGATGGAACGATTAGGTATAAAACGAGTAGTTAGTTTTGATCAGCACTTTGCCAGAGCCGGATTTAAGTTAGCATCAAGTTAAACCAGAATAAATTCTTCTTTTCCGGGGAATTGTTGTACTTATTACTTATTACTTATTACTGTTTACTGTTTACTGTTTACTAACCTCTATTCTTCCGGAGTTAAATCATCGTCGGGGACAGCTTGGGAGCCCTGTCTTTTTTTCCAGTAGATAATCGTCAATATAATTAAAATGACGGCCAGTAAAGCGGCTAAGATTACTTTCCAGGGGACAACCCAGAAATAGGCGACTGCCTGTAGGGCTTGACCTTGGGTTCCGTAACTGCCGGAAAGCTCTGCTTTAAACCGGCCTAAAAGCCATTTTTTATCCCAGGTATTGGTATAGATGCGAGCTTGGTTGGGGAAGATGTTTTGTTCTTCTAGCTCAATGTGTTTTTTAAGCTGATTGAATTGATTATAAATATTGATTGAGGCTTTAGGTTTAATGTGGACATCTGAAAAATTAGTAATTTCAGTTTCGATGTCAATCGGTCCGAATTCAGAGAATTTAGGAATTTCCAGCTGGGTAGCCCGGGCATCTTCAGTTATATCACCTTCAACAGTTAAATAAACTAAAGCGGCGACACTGGGGTTGATTTTAGATCCGCTGGTATCACCACCGGCAGTAGTTTCGCTATCTGGTTGGTAAATAACACCAGCGTAATGACCGCCGGCAATTGCGTCTTCGGGAACAACAATAATTAAATCCAGTACTTTGGTTTCTCCGGGTTGAACAATAAATTGGGTTGGAGAAACGGTCATCCATCTGGACATTGCCCATCGGTTTTCGTGTTCAGTTACTTCTTCATTTAAAAAAGTCGGCCGGCCCTGTTTGTTTTGAACAATAAAGTCTTTAATTTCCGGCCGGATTACCATTTCGTCACTGCCGGCGTTTTTTATCTTGATCTGGGTAGTTACTACTTCACCAGGAGCGGCAGAAAGGTCTTCTACCCGGGGGGGAAGAGCAATAAGACGGGTAACAGACTGCGCCCTTGCGTTTACAGCGAGAGTTAAAAAGGCACAATTAAATATTAAAAATAGTAAGAATTTTAATTTGGTTTTAGATTTCATAACTTTTCACTTTTCACTTTGAATTTTTAACTTTTAACTTTGCTAGAAATTGGCTGTTGCAATATACATAACGTCGTTTTCATAAGTTCCTGCTTGCTGAACTGAACTGATTGTAATCCGGTAACAAACATAAGCCTCTTCTGTATTTGAAGGGCCGGTGCTGTTCATAATTTCATAAGCTGTTTCGCCGTTGCCGATGTTTGGAAATTGACGGGCTAAAAATCCGGACGCATCGTCATTATATTCAAAGCTGGCTGGGGTACCGGTTACATTATCGAGTGAATAACCCAAACCATTAGCGTCCGGGTCGGTCCAACCGACGCCGGCAGCTTCAGTACAAGTACCGTCGTCACAGGTGGTGTCAGGAATAGTTGTTCCGCTTATTGGTCCGGTTGCTCCGATTAACTGCATTTCAGTAGATTCTTGAGTGGTTACACTGTATCCGGACTCGGCATTAGTGGCTACTTTTAATTTTTGGGCGGCGTCAATGAAATCGGAAATCTGCAGTGTACCAAAGGCAACATAAGGGGCAGAAGTACCGACATCTGTAGATACTCCACAGGCAGTGGTGGTCGAGTCGACTCCGTCAATTTCAAACTCAATTGACGGTTCAACAACCGCCGTTACCCGGACAGATTCAACAACAGCAATTTTACCCCAAGTTTGGTCGATAGTGTTGTAACCGCTGTCTAAGTGGTCAACATAAAAGGAATAAGTATCGGCATCGCCTAAGGTTTTTGTCGTTGATGAAGGAGCCGGATTAATTGGCTGTTCACCGGAGTTAGAGGTTCCAATAGTAACCGTTTTTTCGGTTAAATCATTGTTGCCGGAATAATCGCAAAAAATACAGGTCCAGCCGTCAGGGCAGTTAGTGTCACCGCCGTATTCAAGGGCGGTTGTTCCGGTTGAACAGCTTAAATAACCGGGGTCAAAGCTTTCAGTAAAATCAAATCCGTCAGAATCGGGAATACCGTCGATAGAAGCGGCGCTTGAGCCTGATCCGGTTGCTTTAATTCGGATTCGGAAATAACCGTCGGTAATTTGAGAAACCGGGGTAAAATTTACGGTGTGTTGGGCGCTGCGGGTGGCAATTATTGGGTCATTTTGGTCAACATCGCTGGCTGCTAAAGCAGGACTGACTTGGATTTTATTGTCGTCATCGTCATTAATAATATCAACAACAGTATAATCGGTTGTTTCACCAACCATTAAATTATCGCCGGTGAAAAGATTAAAATTATTAACCGAGGTTGCCCAGCCGGCAGTAGTTCCGGTATCAACGGTAACGATTGAGCTTCCTTCGCTGGTATTAGCTCCGTCAACTGCGCCAACAAAAGACAGCCGGGAACTGCTGAGTGTGTTTTTAACGCCGGTTAAATTAGCGGAGTCGGTTGGTTGGGGAAAAATCAGGCTGGCGGTCAGCCAAAAAATTAATCCCAGAAAAACGGGAACGGCATAATAGAAAGAGTTATTTTTGTTCATTTTTTATTTTTTTACTTACTACTTATTAACAATCATAATGCATAGTTCTAATTATTGTCAAGTAGTTGTTTTTGCTTAATTTGCCAGATAATGAGAATGATAACTAACAAGGCCAGGATCAGTCGATAGGGGATGAGGTAAAAGGTAGTCATTGTAGGTAGGGAACGCAGATCTGCGTTCCCTACAATGTTTGATTGATCATTCACGGCATCTCCTGCAATCACGGCTTTGTATGGTCCCGGCAGCCAGGAGGAGAATTGGCAGGGTGTTGGTTGAATTTCCTCCTCACTAGGGGATTCTTCGGCCGAAGTTTCGACCTCAGAATGACGGCCACACCTAATTTCCCGGGCGGAATCAATTAAAACATTTTCCGGCAGTAAATCCAGCTCGGCCATTTTTTTATTAAATAAAGTATTATAGATTTCGATTTTTCCGTTTGGTTTAAAAAAGGCCTGTCCGGTGTTTTGAATCAACAATTTAAATTTCACCGTATCAAATAAGTCGGCAAATTTTGGTTGGGCCTTGAATTCTGCTACCTGAAAATCAATTTTCGGTTGGCCGCTTTCTGAAACGGTTATCAAAAGGTTAGCTCCGATTTTAATCCGATGGCTGCTGCCGGCTTGGCTGATGTGTTCACCGCGTTCAGCTTGTTCAATTAGTAATGTGTAATAATAGTCTTTTTCCGGGCTGCCCTCAGGCATACTTATCTTTAGCACCAGCTGTTGGCTTTTGCCAGCAGATAATTTAAATGATTGATTAAGGCCGATATCGCTGTTTTGTAGTGAAAACACGGACTCATGCTGAAAATTAGGATACACGGAAGGAGACGTGGAAAGTGTAATATTGCCGTAGTGGTCGGCTGGCGAAAAAGGGACCATTTTGGCAGTCAAATAAAGGTCAAAGTCGGAATTATTAGTAAGTTTGTATGCCTGGGTGATTGATTTTCCCGGTTGAATCATTACTTCAAGTAGGGGTGGGCTAATTGAGAGCCCAACTTGTTGGGC
>CAYSLZ010000004.1:4027-33077 GCA_964432015.1 uncultured Gammaproteobacteria bacterium
GGTACCGCGATATATACTATACCTGTTTCGTAGGTTCCCATTGCTTGTGTGGCGGAAACATTAGCTTTATAAGTCACTGTTGCCTGGGAGGATTCAGTTACTGAGGTTCCTATCATTACCGGCTGATGGGTTTCATTGGATTCGTCGTCAGCAAATTGGCGGTAGTAAGTAGTGTCAACAAAGTCGGACGGGGTATCATCGCCGTTGATATTAAACCCAAAACCGTATTTATCGTTTTCAGTCCAAGGGTCAGCGTCGGTTTCGTCACAAGTACCGGTGTCACAAGTGGTGTCAGGTATGTCTATACTGCTTTCATTGCGCAGAGGGTGGTCTTCAAAGGCTAGAACCTGATATCCGCCGGCGCCGCCGGCTGTAACAGTAAGCTGGTTGGTGTCGGTTGCCGTTGTTCCGGGTGTTAAACTGCCCAAGTCTATTTCCAAATCGGAAATAGTAAATGAGAAAGGAATAATAGTATAAATGTATTGGAAGCCAGCTCGGACCTTGTAACCGGTAGAGGAGTAAGGGCCGGGAGCCATTTGGCCGATGGTGTCCGTAACAGTGTAACTGCCGGATGTTTTTCGCCCGCCGCCGATATTGATATTGCCCCATTGGATTTTGTAGGAATCAGAAGACATGTTCACCGCTTGGCTAGGAATCTGTGAATATAGGAATATAAGAATTTGGAATATCAAAAATAGAAAAAATATCTTTAGATTCGTAAATTCGTAAATTCGCAAATTCCTATTTTTCATCTGTTTCCTTGTCGATTTCTGCTTTTAGCCTTTCGCCTTCAGCCATTAGCTCTTCTGCTTTTTCTTTAATCTTTCGGACAGAATTTTGCTGGTGCGGAGATAATGAGGAGAAGCGGGAAGCTAAATTAGCGCTGATTTCAATAATCTCCGCAAGGGTTTGTTTAAAATTCAGAGAAAGCCAAAAAAGGGCATTCGTTTCTTGATTTTCTAAAGATTTTTCATTAGACAGCCATTTTTCCTGATAAATTTTTATTCTATTCTTGTCAGCCAAGTTTTGCAGGAACTGTTGGCCAAAAAACAAGGCCAGGGGAGAGACCAAAAGGAGTGAAAATAGGCGTAGGAGATTATGCGGAGATTCGCCTAGTGAAGACGAGGGTCCAATTCCGCTTTGGTAACCAAAAAAGACGATCATAATAATTGAGTAGGCAATGGATAGTTTTGGTTCAAACAAAAAAGATATTCCAAAAAGGAGAAAATAAGTTAGGAAAAAGAGCGGTGAGGACAAACCGCCGGTAGAGAAAATAAGTAGAAGAATAACCGAGGTAAGTATTAAGACATCAAGAACTTTGTTGATATTACTTAGGTTTGTTGTAGTAGGCTTTTGCTGCTTTAGGGAATTTTTAAGAAAATAAATGAGAATTAATAGCCCAACTAACTGCAAAGTGTAAAAAGAGAGGTTTTCTGTAGTTGTCCACAGCCAAGTGAGAAATGTGGCAATGGTTAAAAAAGCTAATTGCAGAAACATAGTTTAATAATAAAGTAATAAGTAAAAAGTAACAAGTAACAAGTAATTCGCTAAACAATGGTAGAATAAAATTATGGAAACTGCCAAGCTTTTAGATTGGTGGGAGAAAAGCGGACGGTTTGGTTTAATTGGCATGGGTTTGGGTTTAATGATTTTGGGAAGCCTTTGGATGTTATTCGGTTTCCAAAATCAAGCCGGTGATGTTCAATTTTATACCAGCGATGAAATTAGCAAACCGCCGTCCAGGCTGATAGTTGATGTTCGGGGAGCAGTGAAAAAGCCCGGTGTTTATGAATTAGATTCGGATAGCAGATTAGAACAAGCTTTGACAAAGGCCGGCGGTTATTCTGGTCAGGCAGATTTAGATTGGGTAGATAAAAATTTAAACCACGCTCGTAAGCTTACTGACGGCGAAAAAATTTATATCCCAGCTCGGGATAATCCTCCCGAGAATTTTCAATTTTCAAATTCCAATTCACAAACAAATCAGGAAACAATAAAATCTGAAAGATATATTAATTTGAATACGGCCAGTCAAGCGGAATTAGAAACTCTGCCGGGGATCGGGCCGAGTTTTGCCCAGCGGATAATTGATTATCGAGATGAGAATAACGGTTTTAAGTCAATTGAAGAAATTCAGGCGGTTTCTGGTATTGGCGAAAAGACTTTTCAGAAGATAAAAGAGCAGATTTCAATCTGATTTTAATTGTTAAATTGTTAAATTGCTAAATTGTTTTTATATTACTATTACATTCACATTCCAACAATCCAACAATGTAACAATGCCCCGGAGGGGTCAGCCTCTGGCTGATAGCAATGAAGATTAACAAAGACCGAAATGCTAATCTCATTAACCGGCAGACAGTTTTGTTAGGTTTAATGTTTGTTCTTCTTGCTGGTCGGATTTTCACGGAGGTGAAATTATCCAGAAAATTTGAAGTCGGGCAGGGACTCAACTTAAACTTTTGCCTTACTAACCAGCCTTACTTAGGGTATAGCAGTCAGGTATTTTATTACCAAAATCATTTCCAGCGAATAAAAATCAAGACAAATTTAGATAAAAAATATGACTACGGTGATTGTTTGCAAATTAAAGGTAAAATTTCCCCATGTTCTTCTTCAAGCAATATAAAATATTGTCTGCTAAATCCAGCTATTTCAACCTACCAGCCGCCGCTAAGGTTTTGGTTTTTAAAAAAAATGCGCCAAATACGGGAATCACTGGCGGAATTTTATCTCCAAAACTTGGCTTATCCCTACTCAGATCTGCTGTCCGGAATAGTTTTAGGCGTGAAAAAAGAGCTTGATCAACAATTTTATAATCAGTTGAGAAAAACTGGCACCCTACATATTGTAGTTGCTAGCGGTTATAATTTAACAGTGTCTGGCGAAAAGCCAACCCGTTATTTAGCCTATTTAATCGGCCGAAAGCCGGCAGTTGTTGCCGGAATATTTTTAATTTGGTTTTATGTTTCTTTAGTTGGTTGGCAGCCGCCGATTGTCCGTGCTGGAATTTTACTGACGGTAATTTTCACAGCCCAGCTTGTCGGCCGCAAGTTTTCGCAAAGCCGAGGATTATTTTTTACTATTTGGTTGATGTTGATGTTTAAACCGGATTTGGCAACCAGTATTAGTTTTCAATTAAGCTTTGCTGCTTTATTGGGCATAATGGTAGGCGGTAAAATATTTGGGAAATTAAAATCGATTCCGGTAATCGGAGGAGATTTAGCCGAGACTTTGTCAGCTCAGCTTTTGGTAGCGCCGATAATTGCTTACCATTTTGGCCGATTATCTATTTTAGCCCCGGTTACTAATGCCCTAATTCTTCCTCTTGTTCCTTATATCACTGCCGGCGGTGTTAGCGCCTTGCTGGGGGGCTTTTTCCCTTTATTGGGTAGGTTGATATTGTTTCTTTTATACCCAGTTTTGTGGTGGTCGGTAAAAGCGGTTAATTGGTTTAGCCGTCTTTCGATTGCAGAAATTGGTTTTTCTCTGCCTTTATGGGGAGTAGTAGCGGCCTATTTAATAATTTTTGCAGTTTTCCACATTAAATCAACAACTGGAAAAAAACAAAAAAACAAGAAAGTTCAACCAAAACTATTTTCCGATTACTAGGCTTAATTACAAATAGTGCCAAATTACAACATCCGATAGTAAGTCAGTCATTTTCCGACGATCGTCAATAAAAATTGACGTTAAACGGCGGCGAATATCCGATAATATTATAGTTATTTTCCGACGTTCGTTAATGAAAGTTGACAAATTGGGTTGGGGGTGGTAGTTTGAGAGTAGAAATGGCCAGAAAAAGTCGTCTTCTTCGAGTTTTACGCTTAGCTGAGGATTTTTTACTTTTTTTCGACGATTATTTTAAGTCAACAAGCTGGGTTTATCACCACTCCGGATTGTCACGCCAGGCAAAAGTGGAAAGTAAGAAATATCTACGTCAAAAAGATATTTTAATGCCCGATTTTTCTCTGGATTTATCCGACAAAAGTGTTTATAGTTTAATTGTTGAGCCATGGGATGAAAAATGGCGGATGGTGAGTTTTGATATCCCGGAAAAAAACCGTAAATTACGAAATAAAATTCGTTATGGTTTGAAAAATTTGGGGTTAAAAAATTTACAGCGTTCTTTGTGGGTTACACCTTTACCTGTAGACAGTTTTATTGAAAAAATAGGGAGAAAACTTGATGACCCCGAACAGTTGGTTATTTTAGTCGGCCGTCTAAAAGGTTGGTCTTCAAAAGATTTGGTCAAACGGCTTTGGAATCTAGATAGATGGAAAAATAAAGCAGAAGATTTAGCTGATCTTATTGATAAAAGTGACAAAATTACTCGGGATTTAGAAAAGAAGT
This sequence comes from uncultured Gammaproteobacteria bacterium, assembly GCA_964432015.1. Lineage (GTDB taxonomy): Bacteria > Patescibacteriota > Microgenomatia > UBA12405 > JAHJSD01 > CAYSLZ01. Next base: position 8,381 of record CAYSLZ010000004.1, read on the forward strand.
TTTGGCAGATAATAGACGATCATCCCAAACTGCCGCTGGCTCTTTTACCAGATGATTGGCCTTTAAACAGGTTAGTGGCAATTTTTACTAAAAAAGCTAGTTTGAATGAATAGGCAAAAAGACAGGTTTAAACTTCGGTTAATAATTTGCTTCTCAATTTTAATTTTGATTGTCTTTATTATTGTTAATTTGCCCGATCAAAATTTACATTTGGTTTTTTGTGATGTTGGTCAAGGAGATGCAATTCTTGTCCATTATAAAAATAAGCAGGTTTTGATTGATGGAGGACCGCCAAAAAAATCCGGTCAGTTGTTGTCTTGTCTTTCTTCGGCAATGCCTTTTTGGGACCGGAGGATTGAGGTCGTAGTTAACACCCATCCGGACGAAGACCATTTTGGTGGATTAGTGGAAGTTGTTAAAAGATATAGGATAGACACTTTTTTACATAACGGTTATTTAAATTCGGATTCTTGGCGATTTGAAAATTTTCAAAAAGCCCTGATTGATAAAAAAGTTTGTTCAAAAATTACCCCCCATGTTGAGGCATTTAGTATAGATAAGGTGTATTTTGAAAGTATTTTTCCCTTCCCAAATAAAAATCAAGCGCCGGAAGAGTTACAAAACGATTTTTTTGACAAAAATAAAAAATGTTCGTCGGCAAATTTTGAAAAGAAGACCGATAATTTAAATAATAAATCAATAGTTTTGCGATTAAGTTTTGATAATTTTGATGCTTTTTTGACCGGTGATATAGAGGCTGAAATTGAAAAAATTTTGGTTTGGCGTAAGGAAATAGAGCCGGTAGAAGTTTTAAAAATTGCTCATCACGGAGCCGGGACCTCGACGACGGAAGAAATCCTTTCGGCCGCTGATCCGCAATTGGCGGTAATTTCGGTTGGAGAAAATTCATTCGGCCATCCGGCTGATGAGGTTCTTAAGCTTTTAGAAAAATACAATATTCCAGTTAAGCGGACAGATGAACACGGAACAATAGAAATTATTTCTGATGGAAAAAAATGGTGGGTGAGGTAGTAGTTGAAGAAACAAAGATTATTTGGTATAAATAGAGTTAAGATGGAAAAACTAAGTCTTCTCCTTACCAGTTAAATGGGGGCGAAGGCTTTGTTTAGTTTAGCCCAGCCGCTCGCGAGCAGCTGGGTTTTTCTATAGAATGTAGTAGCGGACTTCAGTCCGCGTTAAATATCAAATATGAATTTAAAAAAAAATGACCCGACGCAATCCGCCAAAAGTGTGGAAAGCAGACGGGCAAGGGAAGCCAAGTGGCAGAAATTTTGGGAGGAAAATGGTTGGTATCCAGCCGAGGATTTTGGTGACGCCGAGAAAAAATATATTCTCGTTGAATTTCCATATCCTTCCGGCGAGGGGTTACATATTGGCCACGCTTTTACGATGACTGGAGCCGATGTCTTTGCCCGCCACAACCGAATGCAGGGTTATAACGTATTATTTCCGATGGGATGGGATGCTTTTGGTTTACCAACTGAAAATTATGCCATCAAAACCAGTGTTCCGCCGCAAAAAGCAACTAAGGAAAATACTGGTAATTACCGCCGGCAGATGAAAAAAATGGCTTTTTCGTTTGACTGGAGGCGGGAAATCAATACTACTGATCCTGACTATTATCGCTGGACACAGTGGATTTTTATTCAGCTTTTTAAACACGGTTTGGCTTATAAGGAAGAAAAAGCAATAAATTGGTGTCCTGCATGCAAAATCGGCTTGGCCAATGAAGAAGTCATCGACGGTAAGTGTGAACGCTGTGGAGTGGAAGTAACTCGCCGGAATATCAGTCAGTGGATTGTAAAAATTACCGATTATGCAGACCAATTGATTGAGGGTTTAGAAAAAACAGATTTTGTTAAAAAGGTGGAAGCAGCTCAGATAAATTGGATTGGCCGGTCAAAAGGAGCGAAAATAAAGTTCAAAGTTGACCGTCATTCTGAGGACGAGACTTCGACCGAAGAATCTCCCGAGGGGATCCTTCGCTTTGCTCAGGATGACATTAGTCAATTAGAGGTGTTTACCACTCGGCCGGATACGCTTTGGGGAGCAACCTTTATGGTTATTGCACCAGAACATGATTTGGTGCAGAAGATTTTGAACTCCCGTCATTCTGAGGCCGCGACAGCGGTTGAAGAATCTTCCGAGGATAAAAATTCCAGTGGGATCCTTCGCAACGCTCAGGATGACAAAATCAAAGAAATAAAGAAATACATCAAGGAGGCGAGGAAGAAGTCAGAATTGGAGCGGGCAGAGCTTCAAAAAGAAAAAAGCGGCGTTTTTACCGGTCTTTATGCGATTAATCCGGCTACTGAAGAGAAAATTCCGATTTGGATTTCAGATTTTGTTTTAGCTAGTTATGGAACAGGAGCAATTATGGGTGTACCAGCCCATGATAAACGTGATTTTGAATTTGCCAAAAAGTTTGATTTGCCGATAAAGCCGGTTGTCAAACCGCCAAAAGGAGATTGGGATTTTGATAAAGAGGCTTATGTTAATGTTGACAAGGGAACGGCAATTAACTCTGGGCCAATTAACGGTTTGCCCCCTAAACAGGCAATTGAAAAATCAGTTGAAATTTTGGAAGAGATGGGGGCTGGAGAAGAAGCGGTTGATTATCATCTGCGGGACTGGATTTTTTCGCGTCAGCATTATTGGGGAGAGCCGATACCGATGGTTTTCTGCCCAGATTGCGGTTGGCAGACGGTTCCTGAGGAAAATTTGCCGGTAGTGTTGCCAGAAGTAGAAAATTATCAACCAACAGATACCGGCGAGTCTCCGTTGGCGGAAATGGAAGACTGGGTTAAGACAGAATGTCCAAACTGCGGCGGTCCAGCTCGGAGAGAGACGGATACGATGCCTAACTGGGCCGGTTCCAATTGGTACTACCTCGCATATCTTGTTAAAGATAAAATTGAAAATTGGTCCCGACCTGAAGTCGAGGATGAGAATATTTTTTCCGCTTCTCAAGATATTCTTAGTTACTGGCTGCCGGTTGATGTTTATATTGGCGGCGATGAACATAATACTTTGCATTTGCTTTATTCTCGGTTTATATATCAGTTTTTAGATGATATTGGCCAGGTGCCAGAGGATATTCCAGAGCCGTATTATCAGCGAGTTTCCCACGGAGTAATTCTAGGCCCGGACCACCAGCGGATGAGTAAATCAAGAGGAAATGTCATTATCCCTGATGAGGTATGGAAAAAGCACGGTGTTGATGCATTAAGAACCTATTTGATGTTTATGGGACCATTTACCGGGACAATGGCCTGGAATGAAAACGCTTTTCAAGGAGTAGTGCGGTTTTTAAATAAATTTGAGAGCGTAGTATCTCCTGAGAGGTGTCAGAATGACTCCTCTGAGGTGAGACAAGCGAATGAAAAAACTAGAATTATATTGAACAAGACCATTAAAAAAGTAACTGAGGATATTGAACGGTTTAGTTTTAATACTGCCATCGCCGCCCTGATGGAAGCGATTAATGACTTAAGAGAAGTATCTCCTGAGAGGTGTCAGAATGACTCCTCTGAGGTGATACGAATCGGTGCTGAAAATAAGAAAAAATTAGTTAAGTTGATTGCTCCTTATGCCCCTTATTTGGCTGAAGAATTATGGCATAAATTGCAGGGTGTAAAAACCTCTGAGGTTGCTGATCAGGCATCCTGCGAGGTTGAGTCAGTTCATTGGGCTGATTGGCCGGAATATGACGACCAATACCTACAGGCTGAGAAAGTTGAAATTCCGGTTCAAGTTAATGGAAAAGTTCGAGCGGTGCTCGAAGTTAATAGTGAACAGCAAACAGTAAAAAGCGAAATAATTGAAAAAGCGAAAGAAAATAAAAATATAATGAAATATCTAGAAGGCAAAAAAATTAAAAAAACCATCTTTATTTCCGGAGAATTAGTAAATTTCGTTGTTTAGGCTGGTATAATAATTTATGATTCCTATTCGTGACCATAATCCGTCGGGGAGATTTCCGGTCATTACTTATCTTTTAATCAGCCTTAATGTATTGGTAGCTTTTTATATGCTCGGCTTGTCACCAGCTGGGCTGGAAGAATTTATATATCAATATTCAATAATCCCAGCCGAAATTATTTCCGGTCAAAATTTAGTTTCCATATTTACGTCGATGTTTCTTCATGGAGGCTTTGGCCATCTTCTTTCTAATATGCTTTTTTTGCATATTTTTGGGGATAATCTGGAAGACATACTTGGCCATTTTAAGTTTTTAATTTTTTATTTTTTTTGTGGTTTGGCAGGAGCCGTCTTGCAGATTATTTTTATGTCGAATTCTCAAGTTCCCATGCTTGGCGCTTCCGGAGCAATTTCCGGGGTGATGGGAGGTTATTTAGTTTTATTTCCCAAGAGAAAAATCGACGTTTTGTTTATTTTCGGTTTTTTTATTCGTAAAATTACGCTTCCGGCTTATTTTATGCTTTTTTATTGGTTTGCTTATCAGTTTTTATTTGGTTTGACTTCTTTGGCAACTATGTCATCAAATATGGGGGGGGTTGCTTTTTTTGCCCACGTTGGCGGTTTTGCCGCCGGCTGGTTGTTAACAAAATTTAAAAAGAGTGATAATATTTCAGTATGAAAAAGTTTTTGTTTTTTTTCCTCTTAACTTTTAGTTTAGCTGTTTTACCGGCTAAAGCGGTTGAAGACTTTGTTATTAATAATTTTGATACCCAAATTACGGTGAACCAGGACACTTCCCTGGCAGTTAGAGAAGAAATTCAAGTGGAATTTAACGAAAATAGACATGGTATTTTTCGAGTTATTCCAATTGTTTACAACGTAGATGGAAAAACAATCAAAACAGATTTGTCAGTTGAGTCGGTGACTGACAAAGAAGGCAAACAGATTCCCTATACGGTCAGCCGGTTGAACCAGAGTAGAAAAATTAAAATTGGCGATCCCGACAAAACGATTATCGGTCAGCAGACCTATGTTATTACTTATCAAGTAAACCGGATACTTCAAGAGTATGACGAGCACGACGAACTTTATTGGAATGTGACCGGGTCTGAATGGCCGACAGAAATTAAGCGGGCAACAGCTACGGTAACCACTGAGTATGCCAACATTAAACAAATTGATTGTTTTGCCGGTCGAGTTGGGAAAAAGGAAAAAAAATGTACCGGCGAAGCAGAGATGAAAACGGTTGATTTCTATTCTGCTGATGTAATCAGACCCGGAGAAGATTTTACTATTGTTGTTGGTTTTAATAAAAACAATCAGTTTCAATTTCCGGGGCCGCTTCAGCGGCTTTTTTGGGCGGTCAGAGATAATTGGGGTTACGCTGTAGCCTTATTCCCGGCTTTGTTTATGTTTGTACTCTGGTGGAAAAAAGGCCGCGATAAACGTTATTTAGGCGATAACGTTTATTTTAAACCAGAAGATCAACAATCAAAAACGGTGTCTCCTTTTCACCGGCCGCACTTGCCGATGGTTTATCACCCGATTGATAATTTAACTTCAGCTCAAGTGGGGACAATTATTGATGAAAAAGTTGATATTCAAGATGTGGTTGCTGAAATTGTTGAGCTTGCCCGTTTAGGTTATTTGAAAATTGAGCGGATAGAGAAGAAGGGGATTTTCAGTGGTAAAGATGATTACTGGCTGATTAAGGAAAAAGAAGCAGACGAAAAACTAAATGATTATCAAGAGTATTTGTTTAAAAAATTATTTGTTAATGTTGAAAAGAAAACAAAAATTTCATCTTTAAAAAATAAGTTTTACCAATATCTTGACGAGTTTAAAAACAAACTTAACAAAAGTCTGGTTGAGATGAAGGCCTTTCCGGCTTCACCAAAAAAAATCAGACAAAGGTGGACCGGCCTGGCAATTTTATTAGTTATCGTTGGTTTTTGGCTGACAATTACTTTTATCTCCTCGACCAATAATTCTCGGCCTTTGTTGATTGTTATTGGTTCTAGTGTGGTTGCAGTTTTTCTGGCTAGATTTATGCCCAGAAAAACCGCCTGGGGATATTCACTTCACCGCCAAGCAAAGGGTTTGAAATATTATTTGGGTAAGGGAAAATGGCGGGAGGAAATTGCCGAAAAGCATTTGTTTTTGGAAGAAATGCTGCCTTTGGCAGTTAGTTTGGGAGTGGTTAAACAGTTGGCAAAGGATATGGCTGATTTGGATGTTCAGCCGCCGGATTATTTTGCAGGAGCGGCTACTTCCAGTTTAAACCGTAATTTAGCTGGATTTAATTCGGTTGCCGCCAGCAGTTTGTCTTCTGCTCCTTCTGGAAAATCTTCCTGGTCCGGCGGTTCAGGTTTTTCCGGCGGCGGATCATCTGGAGGAGGGTTCGGCGGTGGCGGCGGCGGCAGTTGGTAAATTAACAATTTGACATCACCAAGCTTTTAGTTTTAAATGAAAATATGGGGCCGGAAAGTTGTCGTCAATGTATTGAAACTCCAGAAGTAGCTAGACGATGTTCTTTTTGTGGCTGGGTAGATGAGGACGGCCAGTTAGGTCAAGCCGGAGTTTGTCATCGCCTAAATGGTTTTGGCGAAAGAATAATTATTAATCAAAGAAAAAAAGAACTTGACGGATCTGAGCTGGTAATTGGAAAAATTGTTCGCGTTAATACTCACGAATTTAGTTATCACGTAGTTCTTCCTCCCCTTACTGTTAACCGGATGTGAATTAGGAAGTAAATGATAGCTTTTTTGTTGTATACTGTAAAAAATGACTCAAACAAAAATTCAAAAACCGGAGTGGTTGGCTAGCGCAACCGTATTCGTGTATTATGTGATATTTGTTGTATATTAGGCACGAATTTACAAAATACGTTCTGGATCGAGAAAGTATTTTTTCATTTACTGATTTTTTAATTAGATTTAGTTTTTGGTAAACTTAGTTATGTTTAATTGGAGAAAATTTTGGTTGTTTTTGAAAAAGGCCTCTAATATGGGAAGAGGAATTAATTTGGCGGAATTTGTAATTGAAGATAGAATTAAACGTGTATAGGTTAGGTGAATATTTACTCCAGAAAGTTCTCCAAGAATCCAAATGGGGCCAATGGAAATAAATCTATATTTATAGTAAAATTAAGTATGTACAATTGGAGTGTTGATACAACCAGGCTGGAGAAAGATCAAGAAAAATGGGAGAAATGGAAGCTGGAGCAGATGATAAACTTTGGTCTCGGTGGTGAGAAACTTTCCCGGAAAAAATTGAAAAAATACTGGCCGGATTTGGATATCGACTCCGACAAGAAAAGTTATTTAAAATTTTTATTATGGGGAAAAAAATAATCAGCCCGAAACAAAAACAATTTCTGGAATATTTTTCTGGTCAACCGGAATTGGTTAACAACTTCTATTTTACCGGCGGAACCGCCTTGAATTTACACTACCTTCACCATCGATTTTCAGAAGATTTGGATTTCTTTTCTTCAGAAGAAATTAACCCAACTGAAATTACCCCCTTCATTAAAAAATCGCAGTCAAAATTGGGGTTTGAGAAGTTTGATTTTGAACAATCCTTCAATCGTAACATCTATCAGTTAATTTTTAGTCCGGATGATTTTCTGAAAGTTGAATTTACCTATTTTCCCTTTCCGAATATCGAAAAACCAGTTAAAAAAGACGGCATTTTTGTTGATAGTTTAATTGACGTTGCTGTTAATAAAGTATTTACAATTCACCAGAAACCCCGCGGCCGGGACTTTTTTGATCTCTATATGATTTTAAGGAAGAAAAAGTGGGATATTTTTGATTTGCTGGTAAAAGCACAAACTAAATTTGACTGGCACATTGACTGGGTGCAGTTTGGAACGCGGTTGAGCCGGGTTTCAGACCACAAAGACGACCCGATTTTAATTGATCAAAAACTTGAACTAGAGGACATTGAAGATTATTTTCTAAAATTAAGTAAAAAAGTCGGTCAACGAGCACTAAAGGAATAATAAAATGGTAGAAGTAAAGATTCAGAAACCGAAGTGGCTGGTCAGTGAGAAAATTAAAAAATTGATTGCTCAGGTTGTTCGGGATTTGGGAGTGGAAATTGCGGCGGAGGAAATACATTTAGAGCACCCAGCCGATGAATCGCATGGGGATTTCGCCACAAATTTGGCTTTAGCCAAATTTGGAAAGCTGCAAGGCAACAAAGCGACAAGGCAACAATGTAAGAATCCAGTGGAACTCGCAGAATTAATTACGGATAAAATTAATCGAACAATTGAACAATTGAACAATCGAACAATTGACCGCATTGCGGTTGCGCCTCCCGGTTTTATTAACTTCTGGCTGAAAAAAGATTATTTAGTTAAGTTAGCTCTTGAGTTAAGCAGCGAAGAAAAAATTAAAAACAAACTTCAAAATGTGGTTGGAGGAAAAAAGACAATGGTTATAGATTATTCAGCCCCAAATATTGCCAAACCTTTCGGCATTGGTCATTTACGTTCAACCAATATCGGCCAGGCGATTTACAACCTGTATTCAGTTTTAGGTTGGGAAACAATTGGTGATAACCATTTAGGTGATTGGGGAACGCAGTTTGGCAAGTTAATTGTAGCGATTAAAAAGTGGTGGGATAAAGATTTGGAAGATTTAACTATTTCGGACTTGCTTCAGCTGTATGTTGAATTTCACCAAAAAGCAGAAGAAAACCCGGATTTTGTTGATAAGGGTAGAGAATGGTTTAAAAAACTGGAAGAAGGAGATGAGGAGGCCAAAAAAATCTGGCAGTATTGTGTTGATATAAGTTTAAAAGAATTTGACCGCGTTTATCAACTGTTAGACGTTGAAATTGACCAAGCTTATGGGGAGGCCTTTTATCATTTCCAAGGTTGGATGGATAAAGTGCTTTCTGATTTAAAAAGTAAGAATTTAATTAACCAAAGCCGGGGTGCCAAAGTAGTCGAAATTGACCGGTTTGATACCCCGGCAATGGTTGTTAAATCTGATGGAACAACAACTTATCTGACGCGGGATTTGGCGACAATAAAATTTAGAGTAGAGAAATGGGACCCGGATTTAATTGTTTATGAGGTCGGCAGTCCTCAGCGTTTGCATTTTCAACAGGTTTTTTCAGTTGCTGAAAAGTTGGGATATATTTCCAAAGATAAATTAGTTCATGTTGGTCACGGGCTTTTAAGGATGAAAACAGGCAAGTTTTCAACCCGAAAAGGGAAAACAATCCACCTGGAAGAAGTATTGGATGAAGCAATAAAGCGGGCGCAGCAATTAGTTGAAGCTAGTCAGACCAGCGAGGATTTACCTGATAAAGAAAAAAAAGAAATTGCCCAAGCGGTTGGTATCGGGGGAGTTAAATTTAATGATTTAAAACAAGAACCGGAAAAAGACATAATTTTTGACTGGGAGCAGATTTTGTCGATGAACGGTTATTCCGGGCCGTACCTTCAATATACAGCCGCAAGAGCAAATAGCGTTTTGGCGAAGGCTAAAAGCTATCAGCTAAAAGCTAAAAGCTATAAAATAAATGAAGAGGAAGAAGCTTTGCTTCGATTCTTTTATCGGTTTCCTGGCGTCATAATTTCCTCGGCGGAAAATTTCGCCCCGCATTTAGTCTGCCAGTATTTATTTGACTTAGCCCAGAGGTTTAATCTTTTTTATCAAAAGCATAGAATTCTTGATCCTGAAGAAGGGGATAGAAATTTTCGGCTTTTTCTGACCCAAACAACCGCTTCAATTCTCAAAACCGGCTTGGAAATACTCGGGATAAAAACCCTTGACCGGATGTAAAACCGTATTTTTTGTTATTGGATTTGGTATAATTAGTTATGTTGACTACTGATGGCGAAAGATTTAACTCCGGTGTGCAAAGTGATTTCAGCCGTGGGGAGCGGTTTGAAACACCTTCTTCATTAGATACAAGTGAACAATATGAGTCAGCAACCAGGTTTCTTAATCAGGAGAAAATGTGGCGTGAGCACTTTCTTCATCAAAGAGATAAACGAAACTTAAGATGTATTGCGGTTGATTTTGAGCAGGGCACAGCTTTAGATTTTAATCCGTTAACCTGGCAAGCCGACCGGGCAGATTTAGTTGATTCTCATCAGCCGCCAGAAAACTTGTCCGGGTTGTTAATTAAAACCAAATTTAAGCGATTAGAGGCAGTGGCAAATTATCTTCAAACAATGACTCCTCTTTTACCCCCTAAATCGCCGGTAATTGTTGTTGAAGAAAAGGGACCTAAATATCGACAGGGGCTGGAAAAAAGAGAAGATATTTTGGAACAGTCCGGTTTGGTAAAAAGGTCAATTTTAATTCGTCCATCGCGAAAAAAGGATGAAATTAATGACTATATTCTTTGGCGGTCAAGAGTAGCAGTTGATCGTAAAGGTGAGCCAGTGAATTTACTTGATGACGGACCGGAATGGAGGAAAAATTGGATTAAAGCCAAGATTCAAAAGGCGGCCCAAAAATATCGTCAGGCAGAAGTAAATCCGATTAACGCTTATGAAATTGGTGAGCAGCTTAGGAATTCAAAAAATCCGCCTCAAGACATTGGTGCAGCTGAACTTGGTTTTGGTTTCCAATTAGAATTGCTTTGCGGTTGTCAGGTAAAAACAACGGTCAGGGGGGCTTGGATGATGGTCAAAGACTGTCCTGAATTTCCTGAGTGTGAGGGTGATTTTTTAAGATAAAAATGTCACAAGAGCATCAAACAAATCAGCTTAGTCAGGCAGCGGAAAATAAAAAGAGGATAGTTAAATTAGTTGACAGCGGGTTGACAATTTCTAAAGAATATTCTTTTTCAGAAACAGCTTTGATGTTTGGAATACCGGCAAATGTTTTAGAAAAATCAGCTGTTAGTCTAACACCGAGAAGTGAAGGAGTAGAAGTAACTTTTGGCCCTGACACAAACCGGCATTTAGATAATCTAGCCGATTGGTTAAAAGAAAACCGTGTCGAAAGCCAAGAATTGCTGGAAGAGAGCTATAGGTTTTTATTTTTAGCTGGTCAGGCAGCAGGTATACCTTCGGTTAATTTTAAAGAAATTATTAAAGCTGAAGGACCACGAATGGAAGTACTGGAAAGTATAGTTCCTGAAATTAAAGGTCTTAAGGAACACTTAAACCAGGGCGGTAGGATTCAAGATATAATTAGAGAAGATAACGATTATTGGGGAGGTTTAGTTTATGCTTGTTATCAGAATTTGAGTTGCCCCCGGCAAGAAGAATTAAAAAGCAAAGGAATGAGTCCAGAGTATATGTTTCAGTCTTCTGATTAGTGAAAAATTTCTGCTAAAATTATTAAATATGGATATCAGTAGTTGGTTGATTATTATTTTGTATCTTCTTTTGCCTTTAGGCCAGTTACAGCGGTTACCTTTGGGAATTGCCGGAGTTTCCGTTTATGTCCATGATTTGGTGTTAGTTGGAATGTGGGTTTGGATTTTAATTCGCTTTGTCATCGCGACCATAGTGGAGGGATCCCTTTTGAAACTGTTTAAAAAGGGATTCTTCGACGGGGCTCAGAATGACGGGCGGGTTAAGCGTTTTTTTGTTTTCACAGCAATCGGTTTGTTGTCTTGGCTGATTAACCTCCCTCGCTGGGGTCAAGAAAGCATAATTGGCTTAGGATACTTGATCCGCTGGGTATTATTGTCCGCCCCGTTATTTTTAACTGTCATCCTGAGTTCGAGTCTTCGAACGAAGGATCCCGTTAATAGAGAAGTTTTGGGGGATTCTTCGCTAAAGCTCAGAATGACAAAATTATTTAAAAAGTCCATTTTTCTTTTAGCTCTTTTTGGTTGGGTGCAGTATTTAATTTTTCCTGACTTAACGAGGATGAAATATTTTGGTTGGGACGATCATTTTTTTCGGTTAACCGGAACATTACTCGACCCAAACTTTATGGGAATACTGCTAGTCCTAGGTATAGGACTAGAATTTTCGAATTTTCAATTTTCAATTTTCAAATCATTTAAGAAAATTTTTTATTTGATAACTTTGGCTTTTACATATTCGCGGGCCTCTTATTTAAGTTGGCTGGTGCTTCTTTTTGGCTGGGGGATAAATAAGATTTTTGCTAAGCCGATAAAAGGAGGGATTTTGAAACTGGCAAGAATATTTTTTAGATCATTAACGGCTTATTCGGTTTACTTTTGGCTGGCGGTATCAGCGATAATTTTTGTTTTAATGCCCAGACCGACTGGAGAAGGAGGCGATTTAACCAGAACCGCTTCCATTTCAGGCCGGCTGGAGTCGTATCAGCAGGTGTGGGGGGTTATAAAGAAAAATCCTCTTTTTGGCGTTGGGTTTAATAATATGCGTCTCTATAAGAGCCGTCATCCTGAGCATCGCGAAGGATCCACACAAAGTTTGACTAATCAGGGGATTCTTCAGTCGAGGTTTCGACCTCAGAATGACGTGATATTTGATCATGCCGCTGCAGGAGCCGATAACTCATTTCTTTTTGTTTGGGCAACAACCGGGACTTTCGGTTTAATTACTTTTGTATGGTTGGTTTTTTCTCTCCGGCCTTGGTGGCTGGTTTTGCCGATAGTTATTCATAGTTTTTTCAACAACACTTTATTTTTTCCTTGGGTATTAATCTATCTTTGGGGAATACAAAGAAGTAAACATTAAAATAATATGAAAATACAGGAAAATATTTCTTTAAAACCGTTTAACCAGTTTGGGGTTGATGTTCAGCCAAAATATTTTGCTCAGCCAAAAACAGTAGGGGAAGTACAGGATTTGGTTGGAAAAAAAGAATTTAAAAATAAGTTAATTCTCGGCGGCGGGAATAATATTTTGTTTATTGGTGATTTTGACGGCTTAGTAATCAAACCGGAGATAAAAGGAAAGAAAATAATTGAAGAAAAAGAAGATGAAGTTTTAGTTAAAGTCGGGGCAGGAGAAAATTGGGATAAACTTGTTCGCTGGGCGGTTGATAACAGCTGGGGTGGAATCGAGAATCTGGTTGAAATTCCGGCGGCGGTTGGTGGGGCAGTCAGCCAAAACATCGGTGCTTACGGCCAGGAAGTTTCTGATAGGGTTGAAAAAGTAGAAGCGGTTAATTTAAAAACTGGCGATAAAAAAATATTTGATAAAAAAGACTGTTTGTTTAAATATCGGTCAAGTGTATTTAAAGAAGATTTGAAAAACAAGTTTTTAATCACCTTTGTTTGGTTTAAATTAACTCCAGTATCAGCCGGGTATGAGCTGAATTATGAATATGAGTCTTTAAAACAGGAATTAAAAAAGCAGGCTAATCCACCTTATTCCTTGAAACAAGTTATGGAGGCGGTAGCCGCTCAGCGGCAAAAAAACCTGCCGGATATTAAAAAATATGGTACTTGCGGCTGTTTTTTTACTAATCCGGTTGTCACCAGAGAAAAATTTGAAGAATTGAAAAAGAAAATGCCGGATTTGGTTTCCTACCCGAGCGGCAAAGGGGATGATTGGCTGAAAATTCCGGCCGGAAAATTGATTGACGAGCTGGGTTGGAAAGGTCGATGGCAAGATAACGTTGGTGTATCGGCAAAACACGCTTTATGTATTGTCACCCGCCGACAGGCGAGTGGTCAGGAAATTATAAATATCGCTGAAAAAATCCGCCAGGATGTTTTGGACCAATTTGGAGTAGAGTTAGACTTTGAAGTGAATATTGTTTAAAAAGGGAATTAGAATTTAAAATTTGCTATAATTAAAATTACTGCGGGAGTAGTTCAGTGGCAGAACGTCTCGTTGCCAACGAGAAGGCCGCCGGTTCAAATCCGGTCTCCCGCTCCAATTATTTTTACAGAATTTATTGTTTTTTAATATGCTAGAAATACTTCGCCAAAAGATAATTCCAGATTTAGAAGTTGAACGGCAGGATTATTTAAGCTCTCTTTCTCGGCGTGATTTAAAAAATTTAGTGTCAGCAGTTGATTGGTTAAGTGAGCAGGTGGGCGAAAGTACGGCTATTTGGGCTGTAGGTAGTTCGGTAAAAGAATCAAGACGTTGGGGAGAAGTTAGGGAGGCAAATGATTTGGATTTAAGGTTGTTCACCAAAGAACCCAATTTGGTGGTAGATGAAAGAATCAATCAGGCCTTAAATGAGTGCCCTCCTTTAGGTTTTATAGTTTCTATTGAGCCTAGTCATCGGGATTATAGTACGGCCCATAACAGTCGGTTGTGGCCGGAAAGCGGCGGTAGGCCGGTGAATATTATTTCGACTGCTAAGGGTGATCCCCGTCCGGCAGAGGAGAAAAGATGGAAAAAAGAGGCATTAATTTATCGGGGCGGTCCTTTTTGTGAACTTGTAAAGGCTACCTAACCGGCGAGAATAGTTCACGATCGTGAGTTTTATTCGCCGGGCCTGATACTAGATATTAGTTAATAAATATTAGATAATATATACTAAGAATTATGTTTGATTATAACCAAAAAACTTTAAACAATGGCCTGCGGGTAGTATTTGTGCCGATGGACTTGACTTCGGTAGTTGTCAACCTTTATGTTGGGGCCGGCGGTAAATATGAAAAGAAGAATGAACACGGTTTAGCTCATTTTTTTGAACACATGGCTTTTAAAGGAACTGAAAAAAGACCTGATCCGCTGACTATGGCTAAGATGCTTGATAAAATTGGCGCCGTTTACAATGCCTCAACCAGTAAAGACAGAATATCTTATTGGGTTAAAAATACGCCAAAACACTTAGAATTGATGTTTGATTTTGTCAGTGACATTGTTTTCAACGCTCGTTTAGCTGAGGAGGAGATAGACCGCGAGAAAGGTGTAATTTTGGAAGAGATTAATATGTATGAAGATACGCCTAAAGTAAAGGTTAATGACCTTTTTCTGGAACTGGCTTTGGGAGATAATTTATTAGGCAGAAGCGGGTTGGGGACTAAAAAAAGCGTGGTTTCATTTAACCGCGGAAATTTCGTGGATTTTAAGCAGAGATTATTTTCACCTAAAAACATGGTTTTGGCGGTAGCCGGGAATTCAAACAAAGAAAAAGCTTTTCGTTTAGCTGAAAAATGGTTTGGAGATTATCAGGTTTCTTTTCAAAAACCATCAAAAATTGATTGGCAGTCAAAGCCGGAAAATAGTTTTATTGAACAAAGACAAACTGAACAAACGCATTTAGTTTTAGGCCGGCCGATTTTTGGAGTAAAAGATGACCGGCGTTGGCCGATGGCGGTTTTAAAAACAGTTTTGGGAACCGGAATGAGTTCACGTTTATGGAGCGAAATTAGAGAAAAAAGAGGTTGGGCTTATTATGTTTATGCTTCAGCCGGTTATTATCCAGAAGCCGGAATTTTTGGGGTTAATGCTGGAGTAAGGAATGATAAGGCTCAGGAAGCAGTAGAAATAATTAAAGATGAATTGGTGAACGTCAGCCGAACAATAACAAAAGATGAAGTAGATGATGCTAAAGAAGGGATTCGGGGCCGGATTCTTTTGTCAGTAGAATCCTCAAACAGCCTGGCCGGATGGACAGCCGGTAGCTGGTTGAAGGAGGGGAAAATTAGGACAGTTGAAGAAACACTGGAGCTGATAAAATCTGTTACAATGGATGAAGTTAAAACTTTGGCTGAGGATTTATTTCAGCCGGAAGAGTTATATTTAGCGGCGATTTCTCCAGAGGAGAATTTAGCAATTTAGCAATTTTCAATTTTCAAATTTTTATGAATTACTTATTACTTATTACTTATTACTTATTACTGTTTACTAATTATTATTAAATGAAAGAAATTTCTGTAGTTTTAGTTAAACCAGATGGGGTAAGGAGAAAACTTATCGGTGAAATTATTTCCCGGTTTGAAAAAACCGGTTTAGAATTAATTGGCTGTAAGATGGTTAAAGTTCCAGAAGAACTGGCAATGAAACATTACGAGGTCAATGAAGAGTGGTATGAAAATGTCGGTAAAAAAGTGATTAAGTTTTATGAAAAGGTTGGTAAAGACCCGGAAGAAGATTTGGGTGTTAATACGCCTCGTGAAATTGGTGAATATGTTATGCAGCAGAATATTAATTATTTAACTGAGGGGCCGGTTATTGCTATGCTCTGGCGCGGTCCTCATGCAGTTGATGTCATTCGCAAAAAAGTTGGCTCAACTTTTCCAAAGGAGGCAGCCCCGGGAACAATTAGAGGGGACTTTGGCTATTATTCGGCCACTTTGGCTAATGAGAATAAAACCCCCTCTTATAATCTAGTCCATGCTTCAGGAACTGTTGAGGAAGCAGAATTCGAACGCAAGCTGTGGTTTAAAGAAGATGAAATATATGATTAAGTTGAAAAATTATAAGTAATGAGTTATCTTTAAAATATGGGTAAGAAAGCCAGGCTTTTTCAAAAGGGAACGGCCTCAGTTCCGGTAATTTTGGGTTTACTTTTAACTGCTCTTGCTTTGCCGGCTGGGTTAAAACTTGTTCAACAAGAACAAGAATTTCGTCGAGAAGCGGCCGGTGATTATGCCTATCCGATTATTTCTGATTCCAGAACCAGAACTTCAGATAACTGCGTTGCCCTAGATTATATTTCTCCTTATTGTCAGACTCAATGTGGAGGGGATAAGAGTTATAAGCTTTGGTCTTGGCATGAGCCAGGCGAAAAGCCGGCAAATTGGTTTGGACTGCCGGCTGGTATAGGAATGCCGCTTTATAATCCTGACCAGACAGATGAATGTCAAGAGCCTAAAATAGGTCATACTTGCGCAACAAAAGCAGAAATGCAGTCAGCCGGTTTAGATGAATGTGTTCCTTATGGGGATGCTAGTTCTGGCAAAAAAGTAAAGCCGGATAGAGAGAATTGGCAATGTGAGCCGCAATCATGGCAGTGGGGTGTTTGTGGGGAGGGAGATTGTTCAGAAACAGAAAAACTTCGGGTTCGATCTTACAAATGGGTTGATGAAAATGGTGATACTCACGGAACTTGCGGGTCGGAAATAGAACACGAATGTATTGTTTCAGAGGATTGTGGTGGTAGTGAAGAAACAATAAGATGCTTTTTGGATTGCCGTGGTATGAATGCAATTGTTCATACCGGTGGAATTCATTCTGTCAATGTTTTTGCTTTTAAAAAAGATGCTCCTTTGGAAAAATGTCAACCTTTAAGAGGAATCAGCGATGTTGAAGTCACTTTAACTAACCCGAACAGCGGTCACACCTGGACTGGAAAAACCGATCATTATGGTTCGGTAGGCTTGGGACCGGTAGATGATAAGGTTTATAAGCAGGAATGTTTTGGGACTAAATGTAGAAGAAAGGATGGCGAGTATTATCGGGTTAGTTTAAAAAAATCCGGGTATATTGACGGCGAGTGTCAAGGCTCTTATGTAATCCCTAGTGCAGTTGTTGGTTCATCTTTAACAGGTACACCGGAACCAACAAATACATCTATGCCTCCGCCGACCGAATTTTATCCCTCTCCTGTTGAAAAAGAACGTCCGAGAGGAGATGCTAATGGCGACGGGGTTGTCAATGTAGCTGATTTTTCTGTCTGGCGGAAAGAAAAGTTTGATCAAAAAGCCGATGAAACAAAAGGCGATTGGCAGAGTGATTTTAATCGGGATGGATTTATTAAAAACGATGATTTCAGTATTTGGTTGAATAATTTGGACTAATAAAGTATATTGAAATAATGGATAATAAAAATAATTTTTTAAAAAAGGGCTCAGCTTCAGTTCCGGTAATTTTGGGTTTACTTTTAACTGCTCTTGCTTTGCCGGCTGGGTTAAAACTTGTTCAGCAGAGGCAGGAAATTAGGAGAACAGCGGTCGAGGATTGTGAGTGGACTGATTGGATACCCGGGATAATGTGTAAAAAAGATTGTCAAGGAGAAGGAAAAGTAGATGCGGTCAGGTCTTATGTAAAAAAAGGAGCAACTCCCGCCGGACGGATAGGAATTCCTTATACAGACAGGTCACTTCCTCTTTATAATCCTGAAGACAGATGTGAAATTCCGCCAGAACTTGAAGGTCAGGATAAAAAAAGATGTGTTGATCCTGCTCCTGGAGAAGAATGCCGGGATCCGACCAAAACTGACTCCGAAGAAGTTGGAGAGGATTGGGAATGTCAGCCAGAGCAGTGGAGTTATGGGGCTTGTGGCGGTGGTGAATGTAATAATGATGAGCAGTTAAAAGCTCGTACTTATAGGTGGGTAGATTCTGAAGGAAAAGTGCATAGTACGTGTACTGATGAGGAGTTAGGCAAGCAGATAGAATATGAATGCGAGTATTCAGAAGAGTGCGCTAGAACGCCGACAAATACGTCAAGGCCGATAAGCACTTCCAGGCCAACAAGAATACCAACTGAAAGGCCAACAAGCACCCCAAGACCTACTTCACCCCCAGTAGAAAGCAGTTGGGAGGGACCAAATTGCGATTATCAGGAAATTGATAAAGTGAAGTGTGGTTATGGATATGGACCTCATAATAAAAGAATGGGGTGTCAGGGGGTGCCTCAAGGTTGTACTCGAGGTTCATATTATCCAAGCGAGGATTCAGGGTATAAAAGTTATGTAGAAGGAAGAAACGATTTTGAAAGATGGATAGGACAAAATGTTTATATTAACTGGATAGATCAAAAGGGTTGGAGGCATAATAAATGCAGTTGTGGTCCATATCAAGTACATGGGGAAAATTGTGATTTAAAAGATAGGGAACTGTATAAATCTGGAGCGGATATTCAATGTGAAAAGAATACGCCGCTTTGTACTAAATTGCAATTAGTTGATACTCATCCGGCTATTTCTGCACTTGGAAGTCCGATATCCATCCGTGTTTGGTCAAGGCCTGTTCTCAATACTTTTTGTTCTACGGGGAATGTGCAGGGTGTTAAAGTGACTTTGATAAATAATAATAGTGGTAATAAATGGACGGGAATAACGAACAGTAAGGGTAGGATTATTTTGAATCCAACAGATAATCGTATTTACGAACCAGAGTGTTTTGACCCTTACGATAAAGAGTGTAACGGAGAGCACTATACCTTAATAAGTGAAAAGGAGGGGTATATTCAAAGCTATGACGATATTTATGTCAAATCTCATGGAGGAGAAGAAAGTGTAAAAATTTCAGAATCAACAAATACACCTATGCCGACGCCGACCGAGTTTATTTCCTCTTCTGATTCTGAGAAAAAAGAGGAGTTAAAAGGAGATGGTAACAGCGACGGGGTTGTTAATGTAGCTGATTTTTCTGTCTGGCGGGAAGAAAAGTTTGACCAGAAAGCCGATGAAACAAAGGGCGAGTGGCAGGCAGATTTCAACAGCGATGGTTATGTTAAAAACGACGACTTTAGTATTTGGTTGAATAATTTGGACTAATATCTTTAAAATGGATAACAAAAATAAGTTTTTCAAAAAAGGGAATGCTTCAGTTCCGATAATTTTAGGTTTAATTTTAACCGCTTTTGCCTTGCCGGCTGGTTTAAGGTTGGTCCAGCAAAACCAGGAAACACGACGTGGGGCTGCGGATGCTTATTCGGGAGATGATTTGTGTGAAACTGTTCATATTTGGGTACAGTTTATTGACAACAGTGATACAGTTGAAGAGGAACGTAAGAGGGAATGGGTTGAAAACAACGATTTTACTGGTGACGGTAGAGTAAATAGAGATGACGTTCAAAAAGTTCTTCGTGAGTGTGAAAATTGTTGTACATCAAATGATCCGTGCAGTGGAGAAAATGAGGTTTGCTCATTTTGTGCGGAAGATAAAAGCGGAGTAAAATATGGTACTTGCAAAACAAGAGCAGGATGTGTCCCCCAAGATAAATCAGTTTATTCTTGGGATATAATGAGTAGTTTTGGTACGGATATTGCGTTGGCTGATTATTGTGGTGAAGGAGGTTGTGAAAATAGCCAGGTTCAAAAGCACCGTTATTGGCATTATCAAGGATGTAATGATACCAAAAGTTGTTGGGGGGAAATATGTATTCCCACCAATGATTGTAGTTGTTCCCCGGGTTTGGATGACCCGCGTCTTCATGATTCTTATTTGAGACAAGCATTGGAAGAAATGGGATTAGAAACTTATTGCGTTGAATATACCAAAAATAATCATCCTGCAGATGCACCTACTGAAGTTTTTTGTGATAATTATGCTGAAAATTGTGAAGCCGGTGGTTGGCAGCTTTCAAAAAAGGACGGCGATAGTTTATGTGGATGTGGAGAGTGTGGTTGTACGGAGGATAAGAAACTGTATCAACGTGAGTGGATTAATACTGCGGGTGAAGAATGTGGTGCTGGATATGAAGAGCAGTGTCGTGTTCCTGATTCGGGGGAGGGCAGTTGTAAAAGTATTCCTGATGATTCGTTTAGCGATGAGGTTGTGACCCAAGAGGGTTTTGGTAAGGCGATACTTGAACGAGGTGGAGGTAGTCCAATTAATTGGCTTTCAAGGGATTATCAAATTGGAGCAGGAGGGCCTTGCACGGGCAAAAAAGGTACCTGGACAATAAACGGAGAACACAGTTTGTACTACCTAGATGAAAAAGAAAACGTTGATTATTGTGTTGTTATTGTTCATTTGGAACAAAAGAATCCTCCAGCTGAAGATTGGAGTTTAAGTGATTATGTTCATGGTGCATCGGAGCCAGATCATCCCTTTGGGCAGGTTATTATCAGCTCAGGGGTGGAGAAAGAGGTTGAGGATTGCGGAAGTCAAACAGTTTTGGACAAGCAAATAGCAGAAGCCGCTTTGAACTCTTTAGATTTTGGGCCGCTGACTTACTGGAATGACGGGGTTATTACAAAAATTGAAGCGGTTTTACCTGGAAAAGCCTACCAGGCAGCTGAAAATACTGATCTTTACAAATCTGTACCAATTAGTATTGATGCAGCGGCTTATGATAAAGGAAAGACTAGACTTGGGGTTAGGCTTTTTGTTGAAAATAGAAGTACTCGGCCAGAACCAAACAGTAGTTTGTATTTTAATATTAAGGGATTTGTTCATGCTTCTTCGGATATGAGTAATACTACAAGGGGTATAAAACTTGAAGTTGGAGAAGGTGCTTGGTTTTATGGTTGGTATGATCCTACTGCTTTTGGTTATGGAACTGAAAAAACCAGAGGGATTGCTCCTCAAATTACAGTTACGGCTTATTATAATGACCGTGGGCAAAATGCGCGGCCCGGGGTAATTTTACCAGCGAGTGTGATGAAAAATGTAAAACTAGCTGAAACTTTTGAGTGTACTTGTTCGGGCTGGCATACAGCGGATTACAAGTTTGGTGGGACACCGGGCCAAGATTGCTGGGATACCGGATCTAGTTATGAAAGGTTTAAGTGTGCTAATGATGAGCTATGCCAGAGAGCAGATTGCAGTGCTGTAAGTTGTACTTATCCCCCTTGTCATTGTTTGAATGCTCGGTGTGGTCAAAGTAGTGGCGGAAATCCACAGGAAGGTGAAGGTGGCAATTCGGCAGAAAGTACTTGTTCACAGCGTTCGCAAGGCGACGCCGATTGTAATGGGGTTGTCAATGCAGCCGATTTTTCTATCTGGCGGAAAGAAAAGTTTGACCAGGGAGCCGATGAAACAAAGGGTGATTGGCAGAGCGATTTTAATCGGGATGGATTTATTAAAAACGATGACTTCAGTATTTGGTTGAATAATTTGGAGTAATAAAGTATATTAAAATATAAATGAATAAAAAAGCAAAATTATTAATTGCAGCTCTCCTTTTAATTTTTTTACCAGCCTCAGTTTATGTGTCCCAAAAAGTGGCTGATTATCAAAAAGGTGCTGCTGGAGATACGGTTGGTTTATCGGTATTACCGTCGGAAAAGGAAGTTACCGTTGATGAAGCTTCTCAGATTAAAATAACAATGGATAGTGGTCAAAACAAGGTTGATGTAGTTGACTTGGTTTTAACAATTTCTGCTGATGAAGATGTTTTGGACTGGCAGCAAACAGAATTAGTACCAATAACTGGTGCTGATCAGGCTTTTGACCAGAATAGTAAGGCCGAAGTTGGTGAGGTAAATTGCCGTGATTCTGAGTGTAATCAGAAATTAAAGATTATTTCGGTTGCCACACGAAACAATGCGGATTTAAAATCTGGTGTTTTAGATATTGCCAAGATAAATTTGGTTGGTCAAAAAAACGGTGAAGTAAAAGTAAATTTTGATAGTCAAGATGGCCAAGTTTCCGGACCGGAGGGCATACTAGAAATAAATATAACTTCCAATGGAGTTTACACTGTAATTCCAGCTGAGGATGAGGTTCATCAGCGTAGTGTAAATTTGACCTGGAGTCCAAGCAACGGCAGTCAATTAGTTTTAGATAAACCCTTTTTTGCTTATTTGCGTTTAGAATCCGAACACAAAATTGATGTTGCAGAACTTAGTTTAAAATATGACCCGGAAAAGTTAAGAGTAGATTCAGCAAGTTTAAATCAGAACAATTGGGGCGATGACCAAAATCAGCCTTTTGTTTTTGTAGAGGAAATTGATTCTCAGTCAGGCGAAGTAAACTTGGGTATTGGGGCCGGGGATGAAAGTTTAGCCAAGAGTAAAATTAATTTTGCTACTCTTAGGTTAACTCCTTTGGTTGTTGGCCCAGTTGATTTAGAAATAATCAGCAGTGATATTTCCGGTTTTAATGCTGAAAACCCTGACAATTCCGGTTTAAGTTTAAAAGAGGGTAAAAAGATAAACTGGAGTGTTGTTGGCGCTGGGGATAATCCGGAAATGACGTTTAAAATTAAACTTGGAGGAACAACCTACAATGTTGGTGATGAGGAAAAGACTATTGATACAATTCCGTCTGAAAAAGTGGTTGTTGTAGTCAAAAAAGATGATTTTGAGAAAAAGTTTCAAACAAATGTTAGCTTTGATGAACAAGCGGTAGGTACTGGAAATTTAGTGTTAACCAATGTTCCGCCAGGTGACAATTATCTTATTTTAATTAAAGGTCCAAAACATTTAGCTAACCGCTATTGTTCAGATAAACAAGACGGTCACTGCTGGTTGGGGGAAGAAGATATTACCTTAAAAAAAGGTGAAAATGTATTTGATTGGACAGACCATGAACTTAAACCTGGTGATTTAAACCAGGACGGGGTGGTTAATTCCAACGATTTTAGTCAATTGAAAAAAGCCCTAGGTCAGAAAGGTGAGAATATCCCGGAAGATTTAAATTATAACGGTCAAGTTAATTCTCAGGACCTTGTTTTCTTTTTAAATACGCTAAACAGCCGCTACGAAGACGAAATATAAAAAGTCTAATTTTAAAAATTTTCTTCATATTTTTGGGCGGCGGTAATTATCTTTTCAATTTGTTCTTTGTCTTGGTTCCATTTGGCAGTGGATTCTCTTATTTTCTGTTTATTTTCCCGGTCATAACCGGGCCGGATTATGTTGTTGTAAACCTTAGGGTGGGTTCCGTATTCATCAACTTTTGTGTGCCTGGCTTTAAATTCTGAGGCAACAAAAAGGTAAGCCAGTATTGTTCCGGTATAGATGTCAAATGGATTGGGTGAGGGGTATTTTTTTCTTAGTTTGTGATTAGCTTCATCGTACCATTTGATAAATTGTAAGGCATTATCGGGCATAATTTGCGGCCCGATCGCTCCGCCGCTGGAAGCCCCCTCATGTCTAGCTGAGCCGGGTATATTTTGCAAATGTTTTTTGAAGGGAATATTTTGGGAAAATTTATTGGTTATTGATTTTAGGTCATTTACTGCTGTTGGGAAATAATCAGGGTTAGTGTTAATTTCGTTTATTGCAGGAGCGGTGCCGATGTTTTTCCAACCGCTGGTTTCTGTCATCAGCAGTTTGGCAATAAATCCCGGGTTTGGTATCCGATGGGGAAGTTTATTAGCTTCAAAAATTTCTTTTCTTTCTTTTTCTGGAACTGCTTCTAAAAATTTGTCTGGGTTGGCTTGAAAAAGGACGAGACTAGGTATAAAACAATCTTCTGCAATAGCTAAAGTAAGCGGATCAATTTCGTTTTCTTTGGCCCAATCAATTTTTTTTTGGGGTAGGGGATTAAATCCGAATTTTTCCATCTCACCAGCCTGTCTTTTCTGCCATAAGAGGCCTAATGCTTTTCGACGCGCTTCATGATTGGCTAAAGTCTGCAGGCTGACCAAGATATCACTGGGAGTTGAGTTTTCACTTAGTTGATTAACCAGCGCCATTTCTAATTTTTGTCTTTCTTGGTTTTGGGGCGGAAGAGCCATAAATTGGTCGGCGCTTTCGACTATTTCAGGTAAGTTTGGCATGTTTTCCTGATCAGAGAGCTGTTTTAAACCAGATGTAGCCTCCTGATATGCTTCTTGGCTAGTTGTTTTTTGGACTTCAGCTTCTTCTGCACTACAGCCAACACCGAGCATAGCCGTAGCCAAAAGAGCTCCAGCTTTGCTTAGAAATTCCCGGCGGGATATTTCTTGAGACGGCGTTTTTTCTGAATGCCCTACTTCTGACATAACTTGGTCGGGGATGCCGGACTTGAACCGGCGGCCTCGTGCTCCCGATGCACGCGCGCTAGCCACTGCGCCAATCCCCGTTCTGCAGAGCCGAGTTAGACTCGGCGGAGGAAGTGAGATTCGAACTCACGTGAGTCAAAAGACTCAATGGTTTTCAAGACCATCCCGTTTAACCACTCCGGCATTCCTCCGAATGTAAAATCTCCAATGTTCAAAAATCTAATATTCAGATTATTTTGAAAATTCGAAAATTGAAAATTTACCTGGTGTCCCCGGAAGGATTCGAACCCTCGACCTCCTGCTTAGAAGGCAGGCGCTCTA
>CAYSLZ010000005.1:0-30416 GCA_964432015.1 uncultured Gammaproteobacteria bacterium
ACGACTGGCGGCGATGGCTCTACACCGCCGTTACCAGAGCGGAAGAAGAGCTAATTATCGTCGGAACATAGTTAATTAGTTATTGCGTTACGGGTTCTCGGGTTACGGGGTGCAAAGCCTTTCGTAATAGCAGACTTCCACAGTACCGCATGGGTACGTGGCAAGTAGTCTGCGCTAAGCAAATATATTATATGGTAAAATCCGGGTATGAAAGACCTAGAAATTGACTGCTACTGGTTTAGAGAAGGTGCAATTCGAAAAAGAGATCAATTGGTCAGAGAATGGATAGATAGACAAGTTGAACGTGGAGCAAATGTTGTACCAAACGAGGTAGAATTGGTTAACCCCAAAAAACTACTAACTTTTCCTAGAGGAGTAGATGTACCAGAAAGACTTGAAATCGAAGGTGAATTTGAATGTCTTGAACCTAGTTGTCCAACCAAGGGTGCGATACGCACGGCATACCCTCAACACAATACAAGCGGCTTTTTACCAGATCAAAATGACACGTACTACGCAGCATATGACCCAACAAGAAAACTATATTATGAAGTAGAAGTTGTTAACGATGAATGCACTCCCCTCTGTCAAACCGAAGAATATAAAGAAAAAAGAAGTAAAAGATTAGCGGAATTAAGGTTGAAGGCGCAGAAAAGAAAACAAGAAAGACTTGCTAGGGAAAAAGAGTAAAAGGACTGTGTTATAATGCAAGCAATGAGCAAACTTCAACTAGTAGACCAAATTGCAGACTCCTTCCAAATAAGAATCAAAAATGAATTTTCCAAGCGGTTAACAAGTTTTTACATTGTCGGCAGCTACGCTTTTGAAAAAACTAGTGAACAACGCCCGGACGTAAATTACTTGTTAATCTTTGAGGACTTCACCAGCCCAGATAATTATTTTCAAATCGGAGAAATTTGTAAAAAGGTTGAGGAAGAATTTGCTAAGAAAGCAACGGTTAAATTTGAATTCCGCCCTTTTCGTTACATCAAGCCTAGATACAAAAATGACTTTGAAGTTTCAGTAAATCCAATCATAACAAGCACTGCTGAAATTAAAAAAATGGGCAATGTTATTTTTAATAAATGGTTTACTCAAGGGTTAATAAGCGCCAATAAACTAATAACAGGAAATGACTTTTTATCGACACTCAAAGTTCCCACACTAAAAAGAGAAGACCTAAAGGAAAACAGTTTGATGTTTTTTTATTTACCGTTATCAAGAGCCCCAGCACAGTATTCCAAGGAAGAAAGCAATCTCCTTCTTAATGAAGCTTTAGTTAATGCTAAAAACACTGCTTATTTTGGCATTGAGGCGGCAATGACTGACGAGGAATTAGCCAATAAGGAGTATGTTAAATATATGGAAAACAAAGAAACAATGGTTGAATTTTACCAAGAACGTTATAACCAAAAAACCGCAAACATAGTATCTAGAATTTTAGAGGTTAGAAGCAATTATCTTCAAGTAAAAGATGACCCAAAAATTGCCAAGGAAATGTTTTCAATCGCTTTAGACCTAATTAATGTAGTCAGATCAAAGGTTTATTCCAAATGAAATTTTTAGCGTTCGGAGATTTAGAAGGAGATACTTCAACAATTGAATGTCTTTTAAAATTACCTCTTAAGAAATATGACTTCCTACTTTATCTGGGTGATATGGCGGATCCCTCTGTTTTTAAGGAATTACGCCAAACGAAATTATCACAGGAAGGGACTACCCCACCTGAAGCTCTAAAAAAAGCAGCTCAAGAAGTGATTGATGTTAGCCAACTGCTTCAAAAGTCTCCAATACCTGTTTACGGAATTTTAGGTAACGCTGATTTACAGTATTATTCCAACTTTGTTGATTGGCCATTTGTGCAACTTCATAATAAAATAATCAAAATTGGAGATTTTTCATTTGTTGGTTATAACGGTCGTCCGCTTTATAAATTTGAGAAAGAAAACAGAAATGAAAATGGATTTTCCGAAAAAGAAATTTACAGTGATTTAAGTAAATTATTAAAGAAAGTCGATGCCGAAAAAACTATTTTGATCACTCACGCACCCCCTTACCAAATTTTAGATAAAGTTAAAAAAGAAATGCTAAATTATGCAATTAATACTTATGGTAAGCGGGCATCTAAAGGAAATATTGGCAGTACTGGGTTAAAACAAACAGTTGGTGAATTTAAACCAAAACTTCATCTTTTTTCACATATTCATGAGAGTGAAGGAATTGTTCAAAATAAAAATACTTTGTTCGTGAATATTGGTAGTACAAACGAAAATAAAACTTTTTATTCCTTTACGCTTAAAAACAACCAAACAACTATCCAGCCTGTAAAGTAATTTAACTTAATAATATAAGTTTAAGATTCTTCTGCTAAAATAAATTATGGGAATTGACTGGCAGTTGATTATTGAAGCAAAAGTTCCGGTTTTGTTTCAATGGAACATCTTTGCCGGGGAAAAGAAAAAATACTTCAAAAAGGTTTTGGATTTAGACATTTGTTTCGAAAACGGCAAGTACGTCGACGGGAAAATATTCTACGATAACAATGAATTTGCAAAATTTTCAAAGATTTTTATTGATAAAATTAATGCAAATAAAAACTTTATCGAAAATTACATCAAAAAATATTCTTCAAAAACATCAGCTCTAGCTGCAGAGTCTAAAAAAATTGGCCGGAATTTTGAAAACCTCGTTTCGGGATATAAAAAATATCAAACAACAATTTTTGAAACAATGCCGTTTATGAGCACACCAATGATTTTTGACCGTTACCTGGAAGAAAACATAGACCAGCTTTTAAAAGAAAAAATTGGTATCCAGTCAAAAGCCGAAAGGGAAACAATAATCGGCCAATTAATTATCCCCAAGAAAGAAAGTTTTTTCGTCCAAAAAAATAAACGGCTTACCCAACTGGCAGTCAAACAATCAAAGGGAAAAAATATTGACAACGAGATTCAAAAGTTTGTTCAAAAATTTAGTTGGACAGGTTCAAATTTTTATCTCGGCGGCTTTTTGACCAGAGAAGATATTGAAAAAGAAATTAACGAAATTATTAAAGAAGGCCCGAGAGATAAACTAGAAAAAATTAAACAAACCGCCCAGAAAAAAGAAAAGAAATATAATCAGGCGTTCAGTAAAATTAAAGACAATAATAAATTAGTCAAACTGGTCAATTATGCTCAAGAACTTATTTATCTTCAGACTTATAAAATGGATGTTTTATTTATCGGCCACTATCACACCTACCCCTTATTAAAAGCTATTGCTAAAAAATTTCGTTACGATACCGATGACTTGTTTTACTTAACCGGTAACGAAATTATTAAAGGTCTAAAAGAGAAGAAGGTACCGGGAAAAACGCAATTAGATAAACGAAAAGATAAATATGCTCTAATCAAAAAAGGTCCAAAAATTCAACTGCTTTCCGGAAACGACACACCATTAGTCGGAGAGGAAAAAGAAGATCAAATAAAAATAACGGGAAATATTGCTAACCAGGGAAGAGCAATGGGTAAGGCAAAGATTGTTAAAGGCGTAGAAGACATTAAAAAAGTTAACCGAGGAGATATTTTAATTTCTCCAATGACTGATCCAAAATTGATATCCGCTATCTCTAAAGCTGGAGCACTAGTAACAGATCTGGGAGGTATACTTTGCCACGCTGCCATCGTTTCAAGAGAACTTGGTATCCCTTGCGTAGTGGGAGCTAAAAAAGCAACTAAAGTTTTTAAAGACGGCGACATAATCGAAGTTAATGCCTACCAAGGGATTGTTACTAAACTAAATTGATCTAACTTTCCACTATCGGTATATATAACCCGCTCCAGGAGCGGATAATTTCGTGTGTTAGTATTATCTTATGATTGAAATACTCCGGAAATTTTTGGTTTTTTTATGGAAATATAAGTGGAGATTTTTTCTCTACCTTTTCATACTTATTGTCTGGTCAACTTTGTCAAGCATCGAACCTTATTTTTATAAATTATTCATCGATACTTTATCTAGTCAAAACTTTTCTGAAGTTTGGCGAGTTTTTCAATTTTTTATTTTAATCAGCATTTTGGGGCTTGTGCTTTCACAACTTACTTATTTAGTTGGTGATTGGCTGTTGATTCCGGTTTTGGAAGACATCAGGCTAATTATTTTTAAAAAAATTCAAGAGCTGGATTTTGCTTTTCATGTCAATAAGAGTACGGGAAGCTTGATATCGGCTGTAAAAAGAGGCCAGAATGCTTTCTGGTCATTGTTTCATAACTCAAGGGAAATTATAAGAATCATTGTTGAATTTATTGTGGTGGTGATTTTTCTTTCCCAACTGGAAACACTTTTGTTTTTACTGCCGACACTGAGTACTTTAATTTTTGTTTTAGTTGGACCACTTTTATTGAAGAAAAATTTACAAGCCAGAAGGGAATTTAACAAAGAAGCAGATAAGTTGTCGGGAATTATTACTGACAATTTAATTAATTTTGAAACGGTTAAGTTGTTTGCCAAAGAAAATTGGGAAATTAAAAGATTGAAAAAATTGTTTATTACTTGGAAAGACAAACTCTGGAATTATGCTTGGACTTTCCGTTATTTTGGAACAACAATGGGAATAATAAGTTTTGTAGGATTGGTTATTACTGTCCTTTTAGGCATTAATCAGGTTAAACAAGGAATTTTAAGCGCCGGAGAATTTATCATGGTTGTCGGTTTTATTAGATCTTTTTACGGTAAATTGTCAAACTTAATTTTCAGAGTTAGGGACCTGCTTAAAGATAAAACTGATTTGGAAAGATATTTTGAAATTTTAGACGAAAAAACAAAAATAAAGGATCCAGAAAATCCGGTGGAGATAAAAAATGTCCAAGGAAAAATTAAGTTTAATAATGTTGGTTTTTCATATCCGGAAGGAAAAGAAGATGCTCTTTATAATTTTGATTTAAAAATTAAGCCTGGAAAATCTGTTGCTCTAGTCGGCGAATCAGGCGCTGGTAAAACCACGGTCACTAAACTGTTATTAAGGTACTACGACCCTGACCAGGGAACTATTTCAATTGATGGAGTTGATATACGCCGATACAAAAAAAGTGATTTTAGAAAACATATTGGAGTAGTACCTCAGGAACCAATACTTTTTAATAATACTATTCAATATAATATCGGCTACGGAATGATAAATGCCGGTCGTAAAGACATAGAAAAAGCGGCTAAAATGGCCTTGCTTGATAAGTTTATTCAATCACTGCCTAATAAATATGAATCAAAAGTAGGAGAAAGGGGAATTAAACTTTCCGGCGGTCAAAAACAGCGAATGGCAATTGCCAGAATGATTTTGTCTAATCCGGAAATAATTATTTTTGATGAGGCAACCAGCCAGCTGGATTCTGAATCGGAAGAAAAAATCCAAAAAGCTTTTTGGAAAGCGGCAGAAGGAAAAACAACAATTATTATTGCCCACCGGCTGTCAACTATAACCCGGGCAGACCGGATTATTGTCATGAAAGAAGGAGAAATTATTGAAACCGGCACACATGAAAATTTATCAACCGATAAAACTTCCCAATACTATAAATTCTGGCAGCTGCAAATAAGCAATTAGTTTTTCTTAAACCAGGGAATAAGGAGAGATGTTGATTTTTTATACTGTTGATATTTGCGGTTGCCGCCGTATTTTTTATCATAACGTTCTTCAAGCGGCGGAATACCGGAGATAAAGAGAAGTAATGAGGTAATGTAAACCGGGCTGATGATAAATAAGTATTTTAAGCCGGATAAATAGGGAAATATACTAATAAATAAGCCGACCCAACAAAGGATTTCGCCAAAATAATTCGGATGGCGCGAATAATTCCATAAACCAACATCAGTCCATTTGCCTTTGTTTTCCGGATTGTTTTTGAATTGAAATTTTTGCCAGTCAGCAATGGTTTCAATTATTAAACCGGCCAGCCAAATTCCCAAGCCAATATAAAACAAATTGGTTGGTTCAACTACCGTTTGGTCAACAAACCAAACATAAGGAAAAATAATCATCCAAATACTAACTGCCTGTAAAAACCAAAATCTGGCAAAATCCCAAAATTTTTCTCGAATATCATCAAAACGCTTATCGCGGCCCATTTTGATAATCCGAATAAATAAATACACTGCTAAACGCATTCCCCAAAGACTTACTGCTAAAACAACCAATAGTTTTGTCCAGGAATAAGTTGAGGACAAAAAAATCAACCAAATGGCAAGAACAAAACTAACCCCGTAGGCAAGATCGGTAACTTTGTCTGTTTTAAAAGTTGAGGCAATTAAAAAGAAGAGAACTTGAAGGCCTAAAATAATCAAAAACGTAAACAAAAATACGTTCATTATCATATTGTAACACGTAGCAATCTTTAGGTTGCGTTATCACGCAGACTGACCACAGTACCACGCAGGGTACATGGCTAAAGAGTCTGCTAATACGCTAGGGGTCTTTCTTGTTATAATTGAGTTATGGCGAAGTTGGATAAAAAAGAGGAATTGGCCAAGCTGGAGGAGTTGGAATTTTCAACCCCGATGATGCAGCAGTACCTAAACATCAAAAAAGAGTATGCTGACTGTTTGGTTTTATTTAGATTAGGTGATTTTTATGAGTTGTTTTTGGACGACGCCAAAATCGGGTCGGAAATCCTCGGGATTACTTTAACCACCCGAAAGCGGGGAAGTGACGGCCGGATACCAATGTGCGGCGTGCCTTACCACGCATTGGATTCTTACCTCGGAAAACTAATTAAGGCTGGATATAAAGCGGCAATTTGTGAACAAATGGAAACAGCCGAGGAAGCGGATGGAATGGTGGAACGGGATGTTGTCCGAGTGGTTACCCCGGGAACGGTTTTAGATGACCAAAATTTGGTTCAAAAAGAAAATAATTTTACACTTGGTATTGAAATCGACAAAAATAAACTGGGATTAGCTTACGCTGATTTGAGCACCGGAGAAATGTATATTAGACAAACCGAATTTAAAGATTTAGAAAAATCTCTCAGCGGTGAAATCATCCGAATTAAACCGGCGGAAATTGTTTCCTCACACCAAAATTACAATCGACCGGAAATTTTACGAGCTCTCCGCGTTGCTCCAGATGTAAACATATATCCAAATGATAATTGGGAAAAATACACCCGTGATTATTTGCGGAATTTAAAAGACCATTTTCAGGTTAAGACGCTGGAGGGTTTCGGTATTCAACCCGACCAGGAAAAAGCTGGTTTAAAAGCGGCGGCTGGAATATTAGGCTATTTAAAAGAAACCCAAAAAAACAGTTTGAAACATATTAATAAAATCACCCCCTTTAAGTCCGGTAATTACCTACGGCTGGATCCAACAACGATTACTAATTTAGAACTTTTATCAACTATCCGGGGTGAAAAAAGTGAGGCGACCTTAATTTCGGTTTTGGATAATACTCACACAGCCGCCGGCGGACGAAAACTGCGCAACTGGCTTCTTCATCCACTGACCAACATTGACAGAATAAATCAACGTCTGGACGCGGTAGAAATACTTAAAAACCAACCAGCAAAAAGAAAAAAGGTACAAGATATTTTGAGCCAGATTTTGGACATGGAAAGGTTGATTTCCCGGGTATCGGTGGGAACAGCTAATCCAAGGGATTTGGTTGGGCTGAAAACATCTTTAGAAAAATGGCTGGAATTAAAAGAATATTTGGAAAATGAAATTCCTAAACTGGCTTATTTGTTTCCCAATGATTCGGCTGTAGAAATAAAGCCGATTATTGATATTTTGAACAAAAAAATCAAGCCGGAACCGCCGGCAACCTTAACTGACGGCGGTTATATTGCCGACGGTGTTGACTCACGCCTGGATGAATATCGGGAAATTATTTCCGGGAATAAAAATTGGCTGAAGGAATTTGAAAAAAAGCAAAGAGACCGAACAGGCATCGATACTTTAAAAATTGGTCAAAACAAAGTTTATGGGTTTTACATTCAAGTGAGTAAATCTAACCTTGATAAAGTGCCAAACGACTATATTCGCAAGCAAACGTTGGTCAATTCTGAGCGTTATATTTTGCCGGAACTGAAAGAGCGTGAAGAGGCTGCTTTAGAAGCAGAGGAAAAAAGTAAACTTTTAGAACGAGAGATTTTTCAGACAATCTTGGAGGAAACTCTTGGATATACCTCAGTCATTCAGCACTCGTCAAGCGTGAGTGCTAAACTGGATGGGTATGCCAGCTTAGCCGAATCCGCACAAAAAAACCGCTACTCACGCCCACAGGTAGTAAAGGAGGATAGTCTAGGTATAAAACAAGGTCGTCATCCGGTTGTTGAAAAGGTTCAAAATAACCCGTTTGTCACCAACGACACCAAAATGAAAAGTGACGGTGAGCAAATTTTAGTCATTACCGGTCCAAATATGGCCGGTAAGTCTACTTATTTACGACAAGTTGCTTTGATTTGCTTGATGGCCCAAGTAGGAAGTTTTGTACCGGCCCAATCAGCTCAAATACCTTTACGCGATCAGATTTTTACCCGGGTTGGGGCGTCCGACCGGATAAGTTTAGGTCAAAGTACGTTTTTGGTGGAAATGATTGAAACAGCCAACATACTGAATAACTGCACACCACAAAGTCTAATTATTTTTGATGAAATTGGGCGGGGGACAAGTACATTTGACGGAATGAGTTTGGCCTGGGCAGTGGTTGAATACTTAATCGAGAATGATGATCGGCGGGCATTAACATTATTTGCAACTCATTACCACGAACTGACCAACCTGGCTGACAAGTATGACCGGATAAAAAATTATCAGATGGCAGTAAAACGGGAAGGCGATAAGATTGTTTTTCTTCATCAAGTCGTTGAAGGACGATCTTGGCATAGTTACGGTATTGAAGTCGGCCGGCTGGCTGGACTGCCTAATTCCGTTATCCGCCGGGCTAAGAAAATTCTTCAGAAAACTAAACAAAGCCAAAGTGAGGTTTACCGGGGAAGAAAGAAAAAAGATGATCAGAAACAAGAAGAACTTTTTTAGCAAAATTAGCAACAAAAGTTGTCACATTCACTACTCAAAGACGTTCACTCACCCGCGAAGCTGTTTTTTATTCAAAACCATTAGTTCTCTCCGCTGTTCGCACTCAAAATATTTCTTTGATTAACATAAACACACCTGCTGAGTGCTCACAGAGGCTCCTCGTAGTGAAATATGACAACTTTCTATAAGCATGCCGGATGATATTTGATAGAATGTTGGTATGTCTAAAATAAAAATCCTATCAGAAGAATTGGTTAATCAGATTGCGGCCGGGGAAGTGGTGGAACGGCCGGCGTCGGTGGTCAAAGAGCTGGTTGAAAACGCTTTGGATGCCGAAGCAACCTTTTTAGAGATTAATATTGACAAGGGCGGAACAGAAAAAATTCAGGTCCGGGACAACGGTGCCGGAATGACCGGAAAAAACGCCAAACTGGCGGTAAAACGATATTCAACAAGCAAAATTGATTCTGTTGATGATTTAAACCAAATTAAAACTTTCGGCTTCCGCGGTGAAGCATTGGCCAGTATTGGTTCGGTATCTAAATTTAATTTAAAAACTAAAGCGACGGAGGCTGTTGAAGGAACAGAAATAATAGTTGAAGGCACTAAGAAGCCGAAAGTTGAGGTTTGCGCTCACCCGACCGGGACAACAGTTACTGTTTCGGATTTATTTTACAATGTTCCAGCCCGACAGAAATTTATGAAAACCGCTCAAACGGAATTTAAGCATATCAAGGATTTTATTACCGCACAGGCAATTTGTCATCCCAAAATTGGTTTTCGGTTGACCCACAACGGTCGAGAAGTTTTTCATCTTCCTGAAAATCAAAAATTGTCGAATCGATTAACAAACCTACTTAATTTGGATTTAGAAAAATATCTGCCAATTGAACTAAAAGGAGATTATTTCACTTTGAAAGGATTTATCGGCTTGCCGGAAGTCGCCCGCAAGAGACAGTCGATTCAGTATTTATTTATTAACCAGCGATACTTAACCAATAAAACTGTTTCCGGAGCAATTTACAAAGCTTACAGCGGACTACTGCCTTCCGGAATAAAACCAGCTTATATATTGAAAATTAATGTCAGACAAGACTTAATTGACGTCAACGTTCACCCGCGCAAAGAAGAAATTAAGTTTAATTCACCGGGAGTAATTTTTGATTCTTTAAAAAAAGCGGTTTATTCCAAACTTAACCAGGCAGCGGAAAGCGAAAAAACCATTTATCAAGCATCCACGAGTCAAACCCACCAACAAGGAGTCAGCCACAAATCTTTAAAAAGCGATTATCAACCGCCGGTTGAACGATCCCAGCCGAATTATCAACAACAAAAGCAGTTTATGCAGTCAATGTTTAAAGATGAAGAGAAAACTTACGATGGGATGGATAGGGGAGAGATTTGGCAAATTGGTAATTTATATTTGGTAACTAAAAGCGAGGAGGCGATTACTATTTATGACCAACATGCGGCAGAAGAGAAAGTTTTGTTTGAACAGTTTAAGAAAGACTTTTTGGCTAAGCAAGGAGATAGACAAGAGCTGATGTTTGATGAAAAAATTGACCTGATTCCGGAAGATACAAAAATTTTGAAAAATCAAAAAGAAGTCTTGGAAGCAATTGGATTTGAGTTTGAAATTAAAGAAAAGTCAGTAACTATTTCTGGAGTACCGATTATTTTGGAGGATAAAAATATTGGTGTTCTTTTTCGTAATTATATCGACGAATTAAAAAGTCCGGAAGAGGAGTTAAATCCTGACGCGGGTGATACAGGCATTGACCAAAATACATTAACCAGTTTGGCTTACCTTGCCTGCCGGTCGGCAGTTAAACAAGGGGATAGGTTAACTCCAGCAAAACGTCAACAAATTATTGATAAAATCGGCCAACTTGGCGCTAAAGGAATGACCTGCCCTCACGGCCGACCGACATATATAAGAATTAGTTTAAACGAACTATCAAAACGTTTTAAACGCACCTAACTTGAACCTTATTCACTTTTTAAAATGCGCGATCGCGCAAAAAGAAAATGGAGAGTTAGTCGTGGTAGTATTAATTTATGGGGAAAAAGTCTTATACTATCCATGACTTGCCAAAAGAAGAACGGCCCCGTGAACGTCTTCAACGAATCGGCCCAGAAAACCTTTCCCACCAGGAATTGTTGGCAATTATTATTGAAAAAGGCAATCACGGTGAAAATGCTTTACAGTTAGCTCAACGGCTGATTTCTGAATTTGGCTCTTTGGCTAAGTTGAAGAAAGCAACTTTTGAGCAGTTGGTTGCCGTTAAAGGCATTGGCCCGGCAACAGCTTGTAAGCTTAAAACCAGTTTCCGGTTGGGTGAAGTCGGCAGCAGCAAGCCGGTTGATTATCAACCAAAAATTAAATCGGCTGATGATGTTTTTGATTTAGTAAAAAATAAAATCGGTGATAAGGAAAAAGAACACTTTTTACTTTTATGCTTAAATTCACGCAATAAATTAACCTCTTTAGAAACAATTTCTGTGGGAACTTTAAATTCCAGTTTGTCACACCCGCGGGAAATTTTTAAATCAGCTATTGACCACCGGGCGGCGGCAATAGTTTTATGCCACAACCATCCTTCGGGAAATGTTGAACCAAGTGATAGTGATATAAAATTAACGGCAAAATTAAACCAAGTCAGCCAATTGGTTGATATCCCGATAATTGACCACCTTATTGTTTCACCAGCAACCTACTTCAGCTTTTCTGAAAAGGGTTTAATGTGAAAATTTATTTTTTCCCAAGGTTGCGTACCTAAACAACCTTAAAGGTTGAATAATTAACAACTTTTACTTAATGCTTTATATAATATTTGACATATTATTTTTAGTATGCTAATTTATAATCATGACTAAAAAAAAGTCCAAAACATACAAAACTATTCCGGAAATTGTAAGTACATCTGACCTACAAAGAAAATCGGGCCAGATTATTGATGCTGTTAAAGACTCCAATGAACCTTATTTAGTCGTTAGAAATAACAAGCCGCAGGCAGTTATTTTAAGTGTAGAAGAATACGAAAAAATTAAAAAAATGCAAGAAGTTTATGAGTGGGCGAATACTCTACAAGCAGTTAAAAAAGGGGAAAGAGAAATCGAGGAGGGGACAATTGAAAAACTAGATGGGTCAATGAGTGACTTATGGGAAAAATTACAAGAAAATGAAACTTGATATCTACACAACAAAAGAATACCGCAAATCTTTAAAAAAATTCCCCAAAAATTTGCTCACTAAGTTGGACACAAAAATAGAATTATTCAAACAAGCACCATTTCATCCAACTCTAAAAACACATAAACTATACGGAGAGCTAAAGAATTATTACTCTTTTTCTGTAAATTATGAATACCGGATTATTTTTAAGTTTATCAACGAAAAAGAAGTTGTTTTTATGAACATCGGCACCCATAAAATTTATCAATGACTGGCGAATTTTTTGAAGAAAAAGCCGGAGATAGCAATACCGCTGGTCAAAAGCATTATTGTTGGAAAAGCAATACCGACTGTCGGCAATTCCTCGCCATCCCCACCTGAGCCAACCTCATCCCAGTTTATGTTTTCTTCACCCAGAGTAAGTGTAAAAGCAATTGAACTTTCATTGTTAGTTAGAGCAACTGAATGATCACCGCCGGAAAGAGATTCGGGCGGCGTCCATGACCAACTGCCGGAGTCATCAGCAGTAGTTGTATATTCATTATCATCAATATTTATTGTTACTGTTGAATCGGCTGGAGCTTCACCGGAAAGACTAGGCTGTAAACTAGTGTGGTACCACTGGGAATAAAGTTTACCGTCGGTGTTGACCCCGTCAATTGATTTTAAATTAAAACCAGAAGCAAAAACCGAAGAAGCTGTACATAAACCAAGAACTAATATAAATAAAAGATATTTAAAATGTCTCATTAATATATTAATAGCACAAAAAATATTTTATGGCAAATTTTTGATTAATCTTCTTTCTTTACTAGAGAATAAACAATATGGTAATCTGTTATTAATGTTAAAATTTTTTAAAAAATATTGGTTAGTATTTGTCTTTTTAGGACTCCTGACAACTGGAAAATTAATCTACTTAGTTTTGACCGAAAATCAAAAACCGGTTTATAGTGCTGACAAAAACGATTATCGATTTTACATTAATAAACCTGATAGCGGGTCCAGCCGGGGAGGATTAATAGCGATCAGTTCTGAGGATGACCCGCAAATTAGCATTGAAAGCTATAAGTATAATGGACCGGTTCAAGTCAACCTTTATCAGGCCGGAAGAGACGAACTTTTCCAGTTTTTGCTTCATGATAATGAGAATAATCAGGTTAATCCAAAAATAGACGTATCAGGTCTTAATCTGGTCAGTTCTGAAGAAGAACAAATCAACACCGCCGGTCGGACAATTTCACTGCCTTTGGATAAACAAGGTATTTATATTATTCGGCTTAAAAAGGATGGTTCTACTCATACCGGAGTAATTGTCCGGTCAACAACCGGGGCAGTTGTTAAAGAAGGAGATAATGAATTTGTTTTTTGGGGTCAAAATTTTAGTTCCGGCCGAAGAATTGACTCAGGAACAGTAAAGCTATACAGCTTTTTAGGCCGGCCAAAGGAGTTATACAGCACTAATTTCAACCAAAACGGAATTGCTAAAACTCCCTTTTTTGAAGAAGCTGACATCGGGCTAGTAGAACATAATAATGGAATCAGTGTCGTTCCAATTAATTTAAATTATCTAAACTTCGGCGGTAGTTGGAACAGGTTTTTTCAAAATGACCATGCCCGATATTTTATTTTTACTGACCGGCCGATTTACAAACCGGGAGATAAGGTTTATTTTAAAGCAATCCTCCGTAATGATGACGATGTCCGCTACACTGTTCCAACCGGTAAAGCCAAAGTGACTATTTACCAGGGTTGGGGAGACGATAAAACAATTTTTTATGAAAAGGATCTGCCGATTTCTCCTGCCGGTACTGTTTATGACGAATATAGATTAGAAGAGGATATGAAAACAGGGAACGTAAATTTGTCAGTTGAATTACCGGGAACGGTTACCGGCTCAGGCTGGTTCGGACCAAAAAGCAGTAAGTCAACAACGGATTTTAAGGTTGAACATTATCGAAAACCTGAGTACACAATTGATCTGGAAACTGATCGAAACGAATATATTTCCGGTGATGAAATTAGTCTGTCAATTTCGGGTAATTACTTTTTCGGTCAACCGCTTGCTGGAGAGAAAGCTCTCTACAAAATCACGGCTAACGATTTTTATGATCCACAATATCTACCAAGAGGTAATTATAATGTTTCTGACCGGTATCATTACGGCTGGTATCTCGGCACCGATATCAAAGAGGATACTGTTCAGTTTGATGATAATGGAGAAGCAGAAGTAAAAATAAATGCCGCTATACCAGAAAAGTATGAAGGCCAAAATAATGTCTATTCAATTGAAACGGAATTTAAGGATGAAACTGGGAATCCGGTTTATGACCGAAGAAATGTCTTGGTTTATGCCGGTGAATTTAGTTTTTACCGATCAGATGAATACCGGTACCATTACCGGATTAATGAAGAAGTTGAACTTCCGTTGGTTTTGGTGCCCAACCTGGACAATAAGCTTGATTCGGGAATTGAGTTGACGGCTGATTTAAAACGTAAATATTGGGTTAAAAAGTCGAATCCAAACAGAAAATATCCTGATTATGAACAAAAAACTGAAGATTTATCCGACTTAACAACGGTTACCAATAATGAAAATAGGGCTAGTTTCAGTTTTACACCAGAAAAAACTGGACGCTATGTGTTAAATGTATCGACCAAAGACAAGAGGGGAAATGTAATTAAAAAAACTTTCAGCTTTTGGATTACCAGCCGTAACAAACCAACTTATTACTACGGCAGAGAAAATGAAATTCAAATTTTTCCAGATAAAGAAAAGTATTTACCCGGTGATACTGCCCAGCTGACCATTGCTGCCGACCAAGAACTGGAAAATAGAGATGTGTTACTGACTTTTGAACGCGAGCGGCTGAATAGGTATGAGGTTGTCCGGCTGGAGGGACAAAACACTGTTGTTGAGATTCCAATTATTGAAACTGATATGCCTAATATGCATGCGGTTGTTTCCGGATTTGGTACGGAGAATTTTTATTCCGGGTCAAAAGAACTGATTGTTTCGCCTGAACAACAACGACTGGATATTGAAATAAAACCTAACAGCCAAACTTATGGTCCGGGGGAGAATGTTAATTTAACGATTGAAACTAAAGATATTTCCGGGAACCCACTTCCTGTTGATTTAGCTGTCTGGGCGGTAGATAAAGCAATTTATGAATTGGCAACTGACCCCAAGGATGTATTTGAGCAATTTTGGCAGGAAAGATATGACCGCACTCAAGAATCTCATTCTTTACAAGGAATTCATAAATCAGGAGCAGAGGGCGGAGGCGGCTGTTTTACAAGTGAAACGCCAATTTTAATGGCTGACGGAAAAACTAAACCAATATCAAAAATTGTGCCCGGTGATTTGGTAATGAGTAAGGACAAAAAA
The DNA here is from genome assembly GCA_964432015.1 of uncultured Gammaproteobacteria bacterium. Lineage (GTDB taxonomy): Bacteria > Patescibacteriota > Microgenomatia > UBA12405 > JAHJSD01 > CAYSLZ01. Next base: position 15,579 of record CAYSLZ010000005.1, read on the forward strand.
AACAAAATAACTAAAGCAAAAGTAATTGAAGTTATAGAGCATAAAAAAACCAGTGGAATTTTAATTGTCAACCAAAACTTAAAAATTACACCTGAACATTTAGTTTTTGCTGACGACAGCTGGAAGGAAGCTGGTAAACTCCAGGTTGGCGACCAACTGATTTCCAGCCAAGGTGATTTAATTGAAGTTGAAACCCTGGAATGGCAGAAAGGACTGTTTGATGTTTATAACCTCCACTTGGAAAAACCAAATACTTTTTTCGCTGATAATGTCTGGGTACACAACGAGAAAGGCGGTGCCGGGTACCGGGATACTTTTGAGGATACCGCTTACTGGAACCCGGTTGTTAAAACCGGGGATAACGGTAAAACACAGGTGAGCTTTGAACTACCAGATAATTTAACTACTTGGGTAATCCAAGCTGTCGGATCAACCAATGGTACTAAAGTCGGCCAAGAGTTGACCGAAATTATAGTTACCAAAGATTTGATCGTTAGGCCAATCATGCCCAATTTATTAAGACAGGGAGATGAGTTTAATATTTCTGCTTTAATTCATAACTATACTGATCAAAACCAAATAGTTGATATCTCGCTTGACTGTCCGGAAACAAAGTTTTTGACCGGAAAGACTCATCAGGATCTTGAAATTAACAGCCGTGATAGAAAGCAAGTTTTTTGGAAAATTAAGGCTGAAGAGTTGACCAAAAACGCCGAGTTTACTTTTAACGCCAAAACTGATCAAGGAAAGCTTAAATGGCAGGATACTATTGTTCAAGAAATCCCCATTGAAGAAGTTGGGTTTTGGGAAAAATCAGCTATGTTTAAATCCGAACCAACCTCATTTGAGGTGGAATTGGCTGAAGATGCCAATGTTGATAAAACCTCGGTTATTTTGAATCTTGCCCCAAATATGTTAGGAACACTTCCTTCGGCAATGAGGTACCTGGCTTATTATCCTTGGGGGTGTGTTGAACAAATAACCAGCCGATTGGTGCCAAGCTTGATTACAAAAAAATATCCGGAACTCTTTTCTGAAGTCCTTACTGATAAAAATGTTGATGAAATGGTTGAAAAGGCAATACAAAAACTAAACAACAGCCAACAACCGAGCGGCGGCTGGAGCTGGTGGGAGTCTAAATACGCTTCACCATTTGTTACCTCTTATGTTGTTGAACAACTGCTTTTGGCCAGAGAGCTAGGTTATGATGTTGATGAGGCAATTTTTACCCGAGCAAGAAGATTTTTAGAAAACCCAAAAAGTTATAACCAGAATACTAACCAATATACCAATGCCGCCATCGATCAGAAGATAGCCAGCCAATACGGTTTGTCTTTGTTAACCTCGGAAAATAATTTTCCTGAAATCACTAATTTTGAAGGATTAACTCCTGATATTGTTGCTTTAGGAACAATGGCTAATCTCAATAATGGGTATTCCGGAAGTAAAGGTATCGAAAAACTGAAATCTATGGCTCAAAAACAAGGAAGCCAAATTTATTGGGAAAAAGGAGGAAAAGATAATTTTGGATCAATAGAAGCTTCAACAGCAATGGCAATTCGGGCTTTAGTTCAAGCTGGAGAATCAGACCTGGCAGCTAATGGACTGCTTTATCTGATTAATAACCGAAACCAACGTTATTGGGGAAACACTTTTGGAACTGCTGAGGTTGTTTTGGCAGCTACAACCCACGCCGATAAGTATTCTGGCGTTAAGCCTAATTATAATTACCAGGTTGATCTCGATGACGAAATTGTTAAAAAAGGTGTAATTAATCAGGCTGACCAAAGCATCGAAATTGATTTTTCCAAACTTATTTCAAATAAAAAACAAACAATCACCATTAAGAAAACCGGTGAAGGAAAAGTCTATTCAATTTTGACAATTGACCAATTCCGCACCAACCCCCAAGCAGCGGAAGTCAGCCGGGGAGTTAAAATCAAAAGAGAGTATATCAGTGAAAAGGGGGAAAATTATTCATTGGCGATTGGAGATAAGGTAAAAGTGAGACTGACTGTTGAGGGCCTAAACGATAACCAGAACTATGGTTTGATTGCAGACCAACTGCCGGCAGGACTGATTCCAATTAATACCACTTTGGAAAACGCCCAATATCACGGAAGAGACGCCAGACATCATTGGGGAAGTGCGCTTCATACAACACCTAACGGAGCTAATATTTCGCTTTACCAAATTAAATCGGGTACAAATACATATACATACCTGGCTAGAGCCATACTTTCCGGAGAATTTAGAACTCCCCCGGTAACCGGGGAATTAATGTATTCACCTTCAGTTTATGGACGGTCAACAACTGATTTAATTAAAATAACCGAAGATTCAGAAATGATTTATGCACCGGCTTCTAGTAATGACCCTGTAGTAACTGCTGACAAGCTGCCGTTAATAAAAATTGCCGCTTGGACATTGACTGCTGTTGGCATTCTAGCTGGAGGGTTTTGGGGATTTAAAAAGATTTCTGCTGCTTCATCTATCCGGAATCAAAAGAATGATCAAGATAATCAATAAGTTTAAAACCCTGATTATTATTTTTGGATTAGGAATAACCACAGCGCTAAGCAGTTGGTTTTTTTTTCGAAACCAGGATAATCAATTAAATAATAATCGATTGCCGTTGGACTTTGTTGAACATCTGAAACTGGCTGAAGAAATTGACAATATAAATACCAAAAATATACAAGGAGCAATTATTCCCCATCATAATATTGCTGAATTTTTTGCAGCTCATTTGTTTTCTCAACTACCAGAAAGAATCAATCATGTTATTTTAATCGCTCCTAATCACCAAAATATCGGCAGTCACGATTTTGTTGTTAACTCAAGTGAAATTAAAACTAGTTTTGGAACTTTATGCCCCAGCCAGTGGGCAGTTAAACTAGAAACGTATAACTGGATTGGAAATGACCCAGAGATTATTCGGCAGGAACATGCAATTGGCAATATTATTGATTACATTAACTATTATTTACCCCAGGCCAGATTAACAGCCCTGGTATTGAAACGCTATCCAAGTGAAAATCATTTAAATCAACTTGAAAAACTGCTAATCGACCAAATTAACAGCCAAACAATAATTGTCGGATCGGTGGATTTTTCCCATTACCTAACCCCTGAACAGGCGGAATATAATGATCAAATCAGTTTTCAAATGATCGAAAATATGCAAACTAACGGCTGGTTTGATCTTGATGAAACTTATCTTGACTCACCAGCAGCAGTTTTTTTATTAATTTCAGCAATGAAGTCAACTAATAATCAACCGCGGTTGATAAAACAATCTAATTCCGCCCGCGTTTTATATGAATTTACTCCTAACACCACCACCTACCAATATTGGGTTTTTGACTAGTTTTCAGTTTCGTCGCTGATTTGTTGTTGAAGTTGTTTGGGCTGGTCAAGCTGGATTTTGTCAATTGCCCGAACAAGTTGATTGGTCCGAGTTGAGTCGACTTTACGGTATTGACGGGTGAGAGATTCTATTCGAGAACCGATTTTTTCAAAAGCCTCGTTATACTTTTTAAACTGTTTTTCAAACTCTTTTATCTGAGTAATAATTTGATAAATGTTTTCTTGATAGCGGAAATTATCATAGGCCTGACGAATCATTCTTAAAATGGCTGTAAATGAAAATGGACCGGCTAGAATCACTTTTTTCTTCATCGCCTCCGACCAAACCTCATTCATTTTGTCATAAATATAGGAAAAAATCATTTCGTTGGGAACAAAAAGGATGACAAAGTCTACCGTGTTGCTTTCCGGATTAATATAATCGCGGCTGGTAATCTGTTTTATTTTTTCTTTAACATCACGACTGAATTTTTTAAAATATCTTTCTTTTGCGTCCTCGTCATCAGTTTCTACCGCCCGCTGCAGGTTTGAGTAAGGAAATTTAGAATCAACGTTAACCCGCATGCCGTCGGGAAGGAAGACACAAAAGTCCGGACGGGTTTTTGATTCTTTTTGTTGTTTGTTGAATTCATAGTCAACTCCTTTGACAAACCCGGTCATTTTTAACAAATTTTCGGCAACTTGTTCGCCAAACTGACCTCTTAATCTATTGTCGGAAAGAACCCTTTTCAGATTTTCAGTTGTACTGCTTAAGTCCTTGGTAATTTTTGTTTGCTCCTCAACTTTATTTTTTAATTCCCTAAATGACCCGATTCTATCTTTTTCAGCATTTTCAAGTTTTTTATTGCTTTTCTCAAGCTCTTTTTTCAGGTTTTCAACTAAATCCTTTATTGCGTCTCTTTTGTTTTCCAAGTCGGTTTTAATTTCCTTTTTTTCGGCGCCGAGTTTTTGGTCAGCCATCATTATCAATTGCTCATTAATTTTAGGAAAAAGTTCGTTGACTTTTTGTTCTAAACTTGAATTCAATGTATCCGCCTGCCTTTTGTTCCTAAAATTAAACAACAAAAAAGCAATGACAATTCCACCCAATGCTCCAAGAATCAAATACAAAATCATACTTCTATTGTAACGCAAGTAAAGAGAAATCTAAAGAAGTTTTGGGAATGATGTATTATAATTAGAAAGAATCAATAAAGTGTTTCACCTCCGAGGAGCGTGACACCAAGTCAAACTTGGCAGGCCTCGCAGGAGAAAATTATTATGACAAAACAAATTGATGTTGACCATTTGGCAAAACTGGCAAAACTGCCGGTGAGTGAAAAGGAAAAAGAAAAGTTGACTGACCAACTGGAAAAAACGGTTGACTATATTGAAGTTTTGGATGAACTAGAAACGAGTCAAACTGAGCCAACTTTTCAAGTTACCGGCCAAACTAATGTCTCCCGGCAGGATGAGTCTGAAGATTGTTTAAGCCAAAAAAAAGCCCTTGAAAACGCCCCGCGGAAAAAAAATGGTTATTTTGTTATTAAGAAAATTAAGTGGGGAAATTAGTAATTAGTAACTAGTAACTGGAAAATAGGGATAATATATGAAAAAACTAAATCAATTAACAATAACTGAAGCAAGAAAAGGATTGGAAAACAATGATTTTACAGTCACCGAGTTAGTCAAAGATTGTCTGGACAAAATTAAGTCGACGAATGACGAGTTAAATTCATTTATAACAGTCTGTGAAAAGGAATCGCTTGCCAAAGCCAAAGAGTTAGACCAAAAACTAAGCAATAAGCCGTCAGCAATCAGCCATCAGCCTCTTTTCGGTATTCCCATTGCAATCAAAGACAATTTTTGTACTCAAGGTGTACGGACAACCGCCGGATCAAAAGTTCTAGATAATTTTATTCCTCCTTACGAGGCGGCTGTTGTTGCCAAATTAAAAGAAGCCGGTGCAATTATCATTGGTAAAACAAATATGGACGCCTGGGCCCATGGGTCTTCAACTGAAACTTCCGACTATGGAACAACAAAAAATCCACATAATACTAAACATTCACCAGGTGGTTCTTCAGGGGGAAGCACTGCCGCTGTCGCCGCTGATCAGGTTATTGCCGCCATTGGTTCAGAAACCGCCGGGTCAATCCGTCAACCAGCCTCCTGGTGTGGAGTAGTCGGCTTAAAACCTACTTACGGCCGAGTCAGCCGATGGGGCGTAATTGCTATGGCTTCGTCAACCGATTCACCAGGACCAATTACAAAAACAGTTGAAGATGCGGCAGTTATGCTTAATGTTTTAGCCGGCAAGGATCCTAAAGATGCAACCAGCTCCAAAGTTAAAGTTGAAAATTACAAAGATTTGAAAACTAAACCGGAAAAAATAACTTTGGGCGTACCGGAAGAATATTTTTTAAAAAATATGGATAAGAAAGTCAAGAAAATTGTTCTTAGTAAAATAGATGAATTTAAAAAAATGGGATTTAAAATAAAGAAAATTTCACTGCTTGATCCCAAATATTCAATTGCCGTTTACACTATTGTCCAGCGGGCGGAAGTATCATCTAATTTGGCAAGATATGACGGTATCCGCTACGGCAATGACCGTAGTTTTTTCGGCGATGAGGCCAAGCGGAGAGTAATGCTTGGAACTCATGTTCTTTCATCGGGTTATTATGAAGAGTACTACGCTAAAGGTCAAAAAGTACGAACATTAATTATCGAAGATTTTAACAAAGCCTTTCAAAAAGTGGATGCAATTGTTGCTCCGACTTCGCCAACAACAGCGCTTAAAATCGGCGAAAGTGATAAAAGCCCAATGTTTGGAGAGATGCAGGATGTTCTTGTTGAAGCGAGTAGTTTAGCCGGGTTGCCCGGTGTCAGTCTTAATGCCGGATTTTCCAAAGGCTTGCCTGTCGGCATACAAATTTTTGCTCCACAGTTTAAAGAAAAATTGGTTTTACAAATTGCAGAATTAATTGAAAACGATGAATAAAAATAAACTTTTATTTAAAAACCATGATTTTTTAAAACTGTGGACAGCTCATATATTATCCCAGCTGTCTAGCTATGGTCTTTTATTTCTAGTAATTTCTAAAACTTTTGAACTGACAACTTCCAGTGTAGTTACTGGAATTCTTTATATTTCTTTTTCTTTACCAATGATTTTTGTTTCACCATTTGCCGGTTCTTTAGTCGACGCCTGGCCGAAAAGGAAAACACTCATTTTTACTTACCTAAGCCATTTTTCTATTATAACTTTTACCGCCTTATCTTATTTTTTTGGTCAATTCGACTTGGTATACCTGCTTTTATTTTTATTTTCAACAATAACGACAATCAACGACCCGGCTGAGCTGGCTCAACTACCGAATGTAGTCAGCGATAAAAAAAGTCTGCTGGCGGCAAACAATATATTATTCTTTACTGATCAGGCCTCAATGATTACTGCTTCAGCTTTAGCAGGATTATTAGTAAAATTTATATCTCTACCTTATACGTTGGCCTTAATCGGCTTAATGCCTTTAACAGCCAGCTTGGTAATTTCAGGATTACCGGTTAAAAATGGAAAATCTGCACCGTTAACCCTAGCTAAAGAAATTGATAATTTGGTGGAAAGAATAAAATCAGGATACAAATTTTTGTCAAAAAATACTTTAGTTTTATATTCTTTTGGTTTAGTGGTAATTTTCCGCGTATTGACTTCCTTATCGGTTTTGCTCCTTCCTAATATCGCTCAAAACATTTTTAATATCTCTGTTTTTGACGCTGGATATTTTATTATTCTACCGGTCGCTGTCGGCTTGTTGTTAGGAACATTGATTTTAAACAAAGAAGAAGAGGACGACAGTCGGAAAAACAAGTGGATTGGAACAGGTTTTAGTTTAATGGGAATGATGGTCCTGGCAATTGTTTTTGGACGACAGGGTAATTATATTATCCAGCTGATGTTGGATTTATCATATTTAATATTAATCGGCATATCGGCTTCCGTTATTTTCGCGCCATCTTTAACCTTTTTACACGAATATACACCCAACCGGGTCCGCGGGCACACTTTTTCAAACTTAATGTTTTTTGTTAATCTGGCTGTTATTCCCTCTTCATTACTGGCGACTTCTCTAGCTGAAATTTTGGGAATCAAAATTTTAATGATCGTTGTAGGTTTATTGATCTCAAGTCTAGGCGTTATAATCATTAATAAAGGAAATGAAATCATCTTGGCAACCAATCATCGGAGTTGAAATTCACGCCGAACTAAACACGAAGTCAAAAATGTTCTGCCGGTGTGCTAATGACCATTTTCAGGTCGAACCGAATACACATGTATGTCCGGTTTGTTTAGGACTGCCTGGAGCATTACCGGTTCCAAATCAAGAAGCAATTAACAATACGATTAAAATCAGCTTGGCTTTGGGTTGTACAATTAACAAAAAGTTTTGGTTTGACCGAAAAAATTATTTTTATCCGGATTTGCCTAAGGGATACCAAATTTCTCAGCATTTTTCGCCGATCGGCGTTGATGGGTCTGTACCGATTTTAGTTGACAGTGAGTTTTTAGATATCGGCATCCACAATGTTCATTTGGAAGAAGACACCGGGAAATTAATTCACGAAGATAATCAAACGTTGATTGATTTTAACCGTAGTGGAGTTCCTCTGGTGGAAATTGTTTCCGCTCCGGATTTACATTCAGCTAAGCAAACTAAGATTTATTTAAAACGAATCCAGCAAACCTTACGCTGGCTGAATGTTTCAGACTGTGATATGGAAAAAGGATCGATGAGGCTGGAGGCCAACGTATCCGTTGGCTCTAAAAGCTCAAAGCTAAAAGCTAAAAGCTCTCTTCCTGATTATAGAGTGGAAGTTAAGAACCTTAATTCTTTTCGGTTTGTTGAAAAAGCAATCGAATATGAAATTGACCGGCAGATTGAACTTTTAAAAAAAGGTGAACAACCCAAACAAGAAACCCGGGGGTTCGATTCAGATAGAGGAATAACCTTTATTCAGCGGGGTAAAGAAGTCGCCAAAGACTACCGCTATTTTCCCGAACCTGATATACCACCATTCACAATAGAAAATTCTAAAATTAAAAATTATAAATTAAAAATTGAATCACTGCCGTGGGAAGAGGAAAAGAAAATTATTGACGCCGGTGTCCGGTGGAAATGGGCGGAAATTATCGCCCGCGACTTGGAAACAATTCAATTATTTTGGAAAACAGTTGATCAAAACATTGAAGCGAAAGAAGTTGCCAATTTCATCGTTAATAATCCTTTACCTAAGGGGGTAACGGCCGCAAAATTAGCTGAGAAAATTAAATCTGAACAAAATAAATTTGATCTAGATGAAAATAAAATAGAAAAAGCAGTAAAAAAAGCAATTGCTGATAATCCACAGGCAGTTGAAGATTATCAATCCGGGAAAAAAACCGCCGTTGGATTTTTAATCGGCCAGGTAATGAAACTTACCTCCGGCCGCGCCGACCCAAACACCACCCGCAAACTCCTCACAAAAACACTAAATAAATAACTTATAATATGTTAAAATTGATTCATGAGAGAAACTTTTCGGGAGTTTTTAATCAGAGAACATAACAATATAGAATGCGCGGCTCACGGGGCGTGCTGTCCAGATAGTTGTAAACATAAAACTTCGGATGGAAAATGCAGCAGACATCCTTCAATCGTTGGAAAAGAAATTAGAGATGATCTTAGATGCTCTTTCACACCAATGGAGGTGGCTGCGAATTGTGCTATTGCTTGCCCGCCGGCCATCAAAAGAATTGAACTGTTAACAGGTGAAAAAATTAGGGTAGTTCAAGGTCAAGAAAAGTATCAAGGACAACCTTTAATAGAAATTCATCAACATGATCGTATAATGGAAAAAATCGTTGCAGTTTGAATGAACATTACAATTAATTAATGGTTATAATCACCAGAGAGAAAACTGATTTATGAAAAAGACGAAAATATTTTTAATCAGGCATGGGGAGGCAAAAGCAAATGCTGCTGGAATTCCATTGGGGCAGAATGATTCACCGCTCACTGCCAATGGAAAAAGACAGGCAGTAAAAACCGGTAAATATTTAGAAAATAAAAATATTAATGTGATTTATTCCAGCGATCTCGGCCGGGCAGTTAAAACAGCCGAAATTATTTCGGAAAATTTAAACTTGGATGTAAAAACAACTCCGGCTTTTCGGGAGCTGAGTTTAGGAGATTGGCAGGGTTCAAGCTTTGAAGAACTTCGCCAAAAGTCAATTGAGCTGACTAATCAAATGATGGAGAAGGGGATTGACGAAAAAGAAATCCGGGCGCCGAATGGAGAAAACACCTTTGACCACCGGGAAAGAGCAATGCGCAAATTTGAGGAATTAGTTAAAAAACATCAGGGAGACAATATTGTTATTGCTGCTCATTCCGGAACAAATAAAGTAATTTTAGGCGCTGTCCGCAAAATTCCAGTGCGTGACTACTATCAAATCTACCAAGCAAACTGCTGTATCAACGAAATTCACTCTGCCGATTCGGATTACAAAGTCATTAAAATAAACTACACCGACCATTTAAGGTAACTTACTCAAGGTCCAGCCATGAACCATGTAAGGTTCATGGTTAAAAGTAGTAGTAATCAACCTCTAAGGTTGATTTATTTACCACTCTATAAATCTTGGAAAAAACTACTTAACGCTTTTCCACTATAAACTTTTAGTAATTTTTTGTTATACTGAATTAAGAGATTGATGATTGGCGTGAGAGTTTGCCCCTCGCTCCGCATTTATAAAAAATTATGTCAAAAAAAACTGATTTTGTTCATCTGCATAACCATACTGAATATTCGCTTTTAGACGGCTTGAGCCAAATTGAACCAATGCTGGATAAAACCAAAGAATTGGGAATGGATACAATCGCTATTACTGACCACGGTGTTATGTATGGGGTAATAGATTTTTATAATTCTTGTTTAGAAAAAGATATTAAACCGATTATTGGCTGTGAGATTTATATGGCCCGCCGCTCACGTTTGGATAGACAGCCAAAAGTAGATGCTGACCAACACCATTTAGTTTTATTGGCTAAAAATTATCAAGGCTATCAAAATTTAATGAAAATAGTTTCCAAAGCCCACTTGGAAGGTTTTTATTACAAACCCCGAGCGGATATAGAACTTTTAAAGGAACATCATCAAGGCTTAATCGCTTTAACCGCCTGCATTGAAGGCGAAGTTCCGGCGTTGATTTTACAAAATAATTATCAAGGAGCAAAGCGTCGGGCCGAAGAGTTGTTGAAAATTTTCGGCAGTGATTTTTATTTGGAAATTCAACATCACCCAAAAATTAAAAAACAAAAAAAAGCTAACCAGGGAATCATTAAACTATCAAGAGAATTAGGGATACCTTTGGTGGCGACAAATGATAACCATTATATTGAACCGGAAGATGCCGAGGCCCAAGATGCCCTAATGGCAATTCAAATGCAAAAGACGGTCGATGATTCTGACCGGTTGTCAATGGCAGAAACACCCAGTTTCTATATCCGACCTCCGGAGGAAATGGAGGAAATTTTTAGTGATCACCCAGAAGCAGTAGCTAATACTAAAAAAATTGCTGACCAATGTAATTTAAAAATTCCCCGCGGTGAATGGCGGGTACCACCATTTTCGGTTCCTGACCAATACGATTCGGCGGCGGATTATTTTGATCATTTAATTGAAAAAGGCCTGGAAAAACGATATGACAAAATTACCAATAAAATAAGAAAAAGAGCTGATTATGAAAAAAATACTATAATTAATAAAGGATATGAAACTTATTTTTTAATCGTTCAGGATATTGTAAATTGGGCTAAAGCTAAGGGCATCCGTGTTGGGCCGGGAAGAGGATCGGTGGCCGGTTCAATTGTTTCTTATGCCTTAAGAATTACCAGTGTTGACCCGATGTTTTTTGAGCTTCCGTTTGAACGGTTTATGCATCCTGACCGGCCGTCAACCCCTGATATAGATATTGATTTTGCTGATGACAGGCGTGACGAGGTTATTCACTACGTAATGGAAAAATATGGATATGACCGCGTGGCGCACATCATCAGCTTTGGCCGCATGGAATCACGTTCAGCAATTAGAGACACCGGCCGGGCTTTGGGTATGCCTTATTCTGAACCAGATAAGGTTGCCAAATTGATTCCTCAAGGAGATTCAATTAACGAAGCTCTAGAAAATAATCCAGAATTAAAACGATTATACCAAGAACCAAAATACCAGCGGCTTATTGATTTGGCTAAAAAGTTTGAAGGTCAAGCCAGACACGCTTCAATCCACGCCGCCGGAGTGGTTATCGGCGACAAAAGTTTAACAAATTATGTTCCCTTACAACTAGAACCGAAAACAAAAGAAAAGCGGGTAACCCAATACGACATGTATTCCGTTGATATTGATGCTAATAAAAAAGCCATAGGTTTGTTGAAAATTGACTTTTTAGGACTAAGAAATTTAACGATTTTAGAAAAGGCCAAAAAATTTGTACAAGAAACGCAAGGAGTAGAAATTGATTTTTCGGAACTGCCTCTGGATGACAAAAAAACATATGACTTACTCTCCAGCGGCGACACGATTGGTATTTTTCAAATGGAATCGTCTGGAATGCAGCGATATGTTAAAAAGCTGGAGCCAAGTTCAATCTTTGATGTCATGGCCATGCTTGCTCTTTATCGACCGGGCCCAATTCAGGTTATTGATGAATTTATTCATCGTAAACATCACCCGGACCAGGTTGAATATATGCATCCAAAATTAGAATCAATTCTTGATAAATCATACGGACTGATTACTTACCAAGACGACGTTTTATTAACAGCGGTTAGTGTTGCCGGCTATACATGGATAGAAGCAGATGAACTACGGCACGCAATGAGTTCTAAAAAACATCGGCCGGATATGGAAAAAATCAAACAAAAGTTTGTCAAGGGATGTGTTAAAAACGGACTAAAACAAGAAAAAGCCGAAAAGCTATATAAACTGATTGAGCCGTTTGGAGCTTATGGCTTTAATAAAAGCCATGCTTCTTGTTATGCTTTGATTGCTTATCAAACAGCCTGGATGAAAGCCAATTATCCAGTGGAGTTTATGGCCGCTTTAATGACGGCTGAAGCAAATAACGAAGATAAAATTGCTTTAGCAATTGACGAATGCCGGAAAATGGGAATTAAAATTTTGCCTCCGGATATTAATACTTCATGTACCGGCTTTACACTAGAAAAGGATAAAGACTCAGTAGAAAACCTGGCAATCAGATTCGGTTTAACAGCAATTAAAAATGTTGGAGAAGCGGCAATCAAGGAAATTATTAATGTCCGGGAGGAAGACGGCAGATTCGTTTCATTGACTGATTTTTGCCTGCGCGTTGGTTCCCGCAAAGTGAATAAAAAAGTGATCGAAAGTTTAATCAAGGCGGGAGCAATGGATGATTTCGGTAATAGAAGTTCAATGCTCGCTTCTGTCGAGCAAATTAAAAAAAGAGCCGATAAAAAACAGCGAAATTTACGTAACGGCCAAGTCGGCTTGTTTGGAGGAACTAAAGAAAAAAAAGTAATCGAAGACCGACTAATTGAAATGGAAGAGTTTTCAAAAGAAGAATTATTAAGGTTGGAAAAAGAGCTGCTCGGATTTTATTTAACCGAACACCCCTTAAAAAGTAAACTTGATAAATTAACCAAGGTAGTAAGCCATAAAAGCCATCAAGTAAAAGATTTAAAAAGCGGGAAAGTCAAATTGGCTGGAATAATCTCTAATAAAAGAATTGTAACCACCAGAAAATCCGGTAAAGAAATGGCTTTTGTCAACTTAGAAGATGAAACAGGTAAAGCTGAACTAGTAGTATTTCCTTCTCTTTTCAGTAAAAATAAACATTTACTTAATGGTGAAAAGCTGGTTGTTGTAACCGCTAAGGTCGATATGCGGGAAGATGAACAATCGCTAATTGCTGAAAAAATTGAACCGGCCAAAAAATATTTGAAAAAAAGAAAAAACTCAAATCCCAATTCAAATTCAAATAACAATAATAGTTCGGAAAAAAAACCAGAGTTTGATTTTCATCTTAAAATCCCAAAAGGGACAACCAGAGATGCATTAGTAAAGTTAAATTCTTTGCTAAAAAATCACCATGGAAAAAATAACGGTATTCTGGAATTTCCCAATGGACGCCAAGTAAAGCTTTCATTTGGGGTTGAATGGACGGAAAATTTAAAAAAGAAAATTGGAAAGATATTAAACCTGCAGTAGCAGGTTGATATTCGATATTCGCTCGTTCCTCGCTGATATTCACTTAATTCCTACATTTATCTAAAAATTAAATGTATTATCTTTTGAAGGTGCCTCTACGAATACCCAACTATGCGATCCAAGAAGCTAAACATTTTTTGGGTATGAGTAGCGGAGAGAGCCTGATATACCTTAGTAAAAAATTACCGGCAGGCGAACGTTACGAAAAAGATAATGCATTTAATTTCAAACTTTTTTCTTTATAGTGGTTGCTCTATTCAACTGTATTTGATAAAATCTTTACTATGGCAATCAAAGCAAAATGGAACGACAAAGTTGAATTCCACGTCGGCGACACAGTCCGTATTGACTATAAAATTGTTGAAGAAGGCAAAAAAGAGCGGACTCAGCCTTACGAGGGCGTAGTTACCAGCATTCGCGGAGCCGGAGACAGTAAAACTTTTACTGTCCGGAAAAAGGCGGTTGATAACATTGGCGTAGAAAGAATATTTCCCTTAAATTCACCCTGGATCCAAAACCTTCAAGTTACTAAAAAATCCAGACATAAAATTAGACGAGCTAAACTCAATTATCTTCGCGAGGAACGCGGTAAGAAAAAAAGAAAGAAAAGAAAAAAGAAATAGTAATTCGACTGCTCCATGGCTCGATTGTTCAATTGTTCCATTTCTTAATTGCCTTTCGTAATAGCGGTCTTTAGGCCGCGTCTCCAATCAAGTTGACAAATTTATTAATTATGGTTATAATTGTTCAATAATTGTTAAATAATTATATAACTATGTACAAACAACTAATCAATAACGAGGATTTCACCAGCATTAAAGAAGCACAAGCCGGTTTAACTAAATTACTAGAAAAAGCAGAAAAAAAGGGCAATTTTTACCGCGTTTTACGCAACAATGAACCTATTGGCGTTTTAGTCCCCAGCAACGTTTGGTCTTCTTTAATAGAAGATTTAGAAGCCCTTTCCTCTCCTAGCTATATCAAATCTATCGCCAAAGCAAGAAAAGAAGGAAAAGAATATTCTTCACAAGAAGTAAAAAATATGATAAAAAAGAAGTAATGTTTAATTACTTCTTTAAACCAAGTGCTGTCGACGACTTAAATAATCTTCCAAGCAACGTACAAAAAAGAATTCTTAAAAAGTTGGACTATTTTTGTATTAGCAGACTCTTGCCATGTACCTAACATGGTACCGTGGTTAGT
>CAYSLZ010000006.1:0-3879 GCA_964432015.1 uncultured Gammaproteobacteria bacterium
TAGTTTATGATAACACTTAAAAATAAGTCGGTCTGTAAAAACGATAAGTCAGTACAATGATTCGAATCATTAGAGTATTGTGGTTATATTTGGATTCTATAGGTCGGGCTATGGAACTGGAAAATGGTAAAATTGGATTATGAGAAAAGAAGAACCTTCGGTCATTGTTGGCGTTGGAGTGGTTGTTGAAAACTCTAATAAAGAAATTTTGATGAAGAAAAGAAAAAATTCTCATGGGGAAAATGAATGGGCTTTGCCGGGCGGGAAAGTTAATTTTGGAGAAAGTTTTGAAGAAGCCGGATTAAGGGAATTAAGAGAAGAAACCGGTTTGACCGGACGGGAACCGAAAGTTATAAGTTTAAGCAACCAACGTCGTTATCTTGAAGAAGGTATTCACTGTGTAATTATTGGGATTCGGGTAAAGGTTGAAGAAGATTTAAAACCGGTTAATTTGGAGCCGGAAAAATGTCAGAATTTCGGCTGGTTTAGTTTAGATAGATTACCGGAAAATATTTTTGAGGGGTCGGAACAAATTTTGAATGGGATTAAGGGAAAAGGTGAGATAATAAGGTATGTTGAAAGCGAAAACTTAGAATTTAGGGTCTAGAGACGAAAAAATTCTAGTAATGGCTTTTGTTTTCTCGACTCGGGAAGTTTGTCTTTGTCAAAATTAAACCCAGCGCATAACTGAAGGCCGATTAACTTGCACCGACAGAAAGTGTATAATAATTCTCCATTTTTTAGCCATACCCTTTCTACATCAACATGTGTACAAAGTCCATGACTAAACGCTAACTCACACCCCCTAGGTTGATTATAATTAAGACATTCGGGATTTTCTTTCATCACTATAAGATATTTTACCACTTTAGCTAGATATACTAAAGAGAACAACTAAGAGTTGAAGACTGACACGAAGAGTCTAAGGTATAAATATAATTTAGCTCAAATATTTATTGATATAGGATATGTTATAATATGAAATCTTAATTATGAGCGAAAGATTAGAGGAAATTGAACAAGTTCGAGAGGAAAAATATCAACCGCTTAAAAATAGAATTTTTGAACCGGCTGAAGAAATTCTGGAAGCGCCAGTGGATCATTGGTGGTTTGGAACAATGCTTTTGCTAAGAAGAAGTGAAAGAAGCCTAGAACAAAAACCGGAAAAATACCCAACAGCAATAAGGGGTTTTCTTTCTGACAATCTTGGACCAGTAATAGAAACTTTGCGCCGAGAAGTAAAAGTTGAAGAGGAAACGACACATAGGGCTCATGATATAATTTTTGAAATTTCAAAACGGTTTATGGAACCAAAGCTCGAAGAAGAAAAAAGACTGGAAATTTCTCAAGTACCAATAGATAGAATCGTAAACCAGCTTGACCGAGTAAGTTATACCCAATGGCAAAATGACCAACAAAGAAAAGCGATTGCAATTGAAGACAAGTCTGGCCAAAAACATTTATTCCCTCTGCCGGATAATCCCAATGTTGTACATAAGGGTGGTTTCCCAAGGGTTATGCTGAAACTTTTTGTGGATTCCCCGGAAGAAATAATTGAAACTGAACTGCCCCCAAATGACTTTGACATTATTGCTGTAAACGGCGTTAGAAATATAAAAAGAAAAATAGAAGAAATGGGAATTGATCCAGATGGCGTTGAATACGTAGAAGAAAAAGATTGGCAGAAAGTTTTCCAACAAAGAGATTTAGATATGAACGGATGCGTAGTAGGGGAAAACTCGTTGATTTTTTCTAGTGAAGCGGCTGAAGCGGCAAGTAGCGGAAAAATTGTAGTTAAAGAAGCCAAAAGAGGAATTTATGGTACAGAGCATTTTTACTATGACGATGAACGCTTACTGAAAAACCGTGGAATGATGCGCCTAATAAAAACCGTTGCTGAGGGTAAGGCAATAAAATTTGAGTTTACGCCTCTAAACGAACAAGTTGATCTCGGTATCTACTGGCTTGTTTTAACCAGAAAATATATGAACAAACCAAACACTTACCGTCTGCTTGACAGAACTTTTTACCTGGCTAAACAAATGGGCCAAGTAGAACCCGATGAAAATAGTGTAATTGATACATTAGACCGGATTCACGAAGAGTATCCATTTCTTGACTTAGAAGGTCCTTCTCTTGACGAAGAAGGTGTTGCCCGTTGGCTGGGTAAAAAACTAATTAAGCAAATTGATAGTTATTATCGACATACCCGAGGAGTCCCTAATGATTTAGTTTTAGACCGCCAAGAAGAAGATATGAAACCGTATACTGTAAGTATGACAGGATATGAACCCGACCAAGAAAGACTTGAAAATATAGAAAATGAATTTGAAATGTTTTTAAAACGAAGTCAAGAAAGAAGACGGCAATATTTAGAGGAAGAAAGTGAACTCCTAGAATCTAAAGTCTAGAACATGAAATTTAGAATGAAAAATAATTTTCAAGTTTAACAAAACGCAAAACAAAACGGCCGCAGGTAAAAATCTGGAATTCAGGGGTGGAAAAATTCTGCTAAAATATGAAGATGGCGGAACTGAATATTACTTACTCCCATAACAAAGAAATTTATATTGTTAATAAATATGTAGATGCTTTTGAAAAATTTGGCGCAGAAATTCCAAATGTTGAAAAATCAGCTGATAAGGAAAAAACGGGGCAAACTGTTAGAAGATTAAGAAAACTCTGGACGCCGAAAGAAGATAAGTTTATTGAAAGGTTAAATTGGTTTTATGATTGTGATTTTGAAATCAACGGCTGGTCGGCTTATTTAATCCGGTCAAGAATCTGCCCTTATTCACCTGAGGAAAAATTTTTTGCCGTTTCGTTAGATAAATCAACTAAAAAACAATTAAACACCATCGGCCACGAGTTATTTCACCAACCGTTTCATTTATACTGGGAAGACAAGTGTTTGGAAAAATTAAAAGATGAACAATTAGTCCATAATTTAAAAGAGGCTTTAGCCGAACTGCTTAATACGCCGGAATTTAATATAAGTAAAGAAATTGATATCGGCTGGGATAACCCAGGCGAACAACAAATAAGAAACTTGATTAAGGAATATTATCAGGAAAATGGAGCATTTACTTTTCAGGAGTTTTGGGAAGAGATGTCTTCTTTGGAAAACTTTTTGATATAAGCAATGCTTTTTTTAACATAATCTTCGTAGTCGGAAGTTTTATTATAAATTTTGAAAACCTTATCAGCCGGTTGAGCTAGTTGAGGGTAACTGCCGGATTTGAAATCTTCGCCAATTGGAGTTTGAAGTAGTTTGTTTGTTTTCGGCCAGAGAGAAGAGACCATTTTTTCTTCTTTATAAACTAATATCTGAGCGGTGATTTCGGCTAAACCCCAAAGGTGCCAGTCGGAAACCGGACGCTTTTTATAAATTTGGTCAACTGTTTCAAAAAAATGACTGAGAACCAGCTCGTAGGCGTTCATATGATAATATTTTTGAGGGTCACGCTTGTACCAAACAGCCAGTTTGTTTGTTCCGCCCCAGGAAGCCATTGAATAAAAAACGGAAATTAAAAAATAATAGCGGCCGTAATCCCAATCTAAATCCCCCATTAAGCTGGTTGTTAATTCAAAAAACTGATCGCTTTTTTCCTGCCAGATATTTTCATATTGGTATTCAATTTTTTCCAACTCCGGTCTGATATTTCTGTAAATTTCCTGCAGATATTTATCCAGAATTTGTTTTTGTTTACTGAAGTCCTCAACAGCCAACATGTTTTCCACAACCTCTTTGTCTAAGCCTTTTTCTTTTATTCGATTATCTAAACCGGCTGGGTCATGTGAAGTTATTCTAAATAGAATATTTTCTAAATCCTCGTCATAGTCAATATAAAATTTTATTCCCGGCATTGGTTTATTTTA
>CAYSLZ010000006.1:3979-9006 GCA_964432015.1 uncultured Gammaproteobacteria bacterium
TAATATTTTATTTTACACTACTAAAAAATTGTTTAGTTTGATGTTTATCTTATAATTTTATAGAATCTGTGATTAATGGGAGTTGAATATCAAAAAAACTGTGTTGAAAAAGCGATAGTCTTAAACCAGCAGTGTGTTGACGAAGGATTAGGTAAACATTGCTTAGCAGTAGTAATGACTGCTCTTACCGGATCAGAAAAATACAATATCCACTGGATTAGAGAAATAAACCAAGAAAAAGGTTTTCCCTCTAATTCCCGCGCTGCATTAGGTAAATCCGGATTTAAAGAAGCAGTAATAATCGGACCAGGCGAAAACCTGCCGTTAAGAGAATTTCGAGAGCTGGTTGAGAAGCCAAAAAGTGTTCTCCGTCATGGAATACCAAATGAGCCGGAATTGGTAAATCAACGAATTGAAGGCTTGCTAATTTGTTATCAGCCCAAAGTTAAGCGGTCGGTTGCTATTGGCGAAACTAATAAACTAGTCGGCCATGTTTCTCTAATAGTACCTACTGACAGATTATCAACCGAATTGAGAAATGACCTAAAAAATGATAATCGTTTCCTGGTCATTGACGCTGGTTTTAAAGAAGGCTACGACACTCAAACAGCCGAAGAATTGTGGACAGGCCTGCAAAGAATACCACCTAACTTAACCTCTGATATAAGCATATTGGTTAAACAAAAATAAGTTATCCGTTGGTAGTTTCGGCTGGTTTTTGATAAGTCTTGTATCTTTGGGCGGCGGCAACGTCTTTGTTCTCCATCAAATCAATTGACCTTTCTCTAATCTCCAAGGTGGAAATAGTAGAGTCACTGGATTCCACCCAAGCCTGAATTTGTTTCACCAAATCTTCAGCATCAACTGGAGTCAACCCAGCGGCTAAAAGACTATCGTAAACTTTGTCACGACTGAATTCTTCTAAACTACCGTCCTTTTTTCTAACTTTAGCCATTCCTCTTTTCACCTCCTTTAAGGAATTTATTAATAACTTCAGCTTAACATAATTTTTCGGCTGGCAAAAGTAGATTATCCAAAAAAAGATAAACAACCAAAACAATTTGTTGAAATGAATTTTAGTTGGTGGTATATTAATATTAGATAAATGGAAAACAGCAGTTCAAATAATAAAGGCTTGACAGCTATTATTGTTTTTATGTTTTTGTTTTTAGCCGGAATAACTGCTTATTTTATTTACCAAAACCAGCAGTTACTAAAAGAAAAATCCCCTAATGTGGCTGAAACTACGGTTGATGTTCCAGAAACCGAACCGAGCCCGGAAGCAGCCGAACCGGTAGAAACAACTGAAGAAATTAGTCCACAACCTTCACCAGACGCTTATGCTGATTGGCAGGTATACGTTAACGAAGAATATGGTTTCCAATTTTCATTTCCTGAAGGCTTTGAAGCTTTAAGCGATGAAAACAATCTCTACGGTTGGCCGCAGGCGGTAGTTTTACTTTACGAAGGCGGTCAAGCTCATGACATTCCTGTTGAGGTCTGGGATAGTGAAACTGAATATAAGGATAAATACCAAAACCAATTATCGGAACTGGTTGTTAAAGAAGTAAATGGAAAATACATTACCTTCCATAATAATACTGGCGTAGATTTATTTGATGAAATTACTGCCAGCTTCAAAAAGCTTTAAAGTTTAATAACTCCTCACTAATGTTAAAATAGGAATATGACAAAAAATAAAAATATGGTCTTTAAAACAAAGTGCGAGGATTCAATTTCCAAAGCGGTTGAGGATGTCGTTGATGGTCTGGGCGGATTTGAGAATTTTGTTGACAAGGGCGAGGTAGTATTAATTAAACCTAATTACAATACCGCTGATCCATCTCCAGCCTCAACGCCGCTTGATTTTTTAGAAGCGGTTATCAAGTCCGTATATCAAGCAGGGGCAAAATCGGTAATCGTTGGCGAGTCGTCTACTTATTCTTTAAACACCAGAGAAGTTTTGGAAGAAGCCGGGGTGATAGATTTGTGTAAAAAGCTAAAAGCCAAAGTCTATGTTTTTGAAGAAAGAGAATGGACAAAAAAGAAGCTGGCCGGAACCAAACATTTAAAAAAAGTGGCCGTCCCCCGAATAATTGATAAAGCCGACAAAATTATTTTATTACCCTGTTTAAAAACCCATCGTTATGCCCGGTTTACAGTCAGTTTAAAGTTAGCCGTTGGATTTATGAAAACGCGTCAAAGAATGCCCATGCATTTTCGACATTTAGAAACAAAAATCGCCGAACTGAACACTATTTATCAGCCGGATTTAATTATTGTTGACGGCCGGAAGGCTTTTGTGACCAAAGGACCGGAAAAAGGAAAAGTAAAGAAACCAAATATTGTTCTTGCCGGTACTGACAGAATAGCAATTGATGTTGAAGCAGTAAAAATCCTTAAATCTTTTAAGGCTAAAAATAAACTAAATATGCCTGTTTGGGAATTGGCTCAAATAAAAAACGCGGTTGACCTTAGGCTTGGTGCTTCTTCCGAAAACGACTACTCTGTTGAAGAAATCTGAATTTTTGGAATTATTTTTTTTCTTTTAAAGCCTTGACCATTTTCTTTTTACCTTTTTCAACCATTTCTGATCGGGGTTTTATATCCGGCAAGCTTACTATTCGGTAAGCTGTCCGAAGCAGAGGCAGTATTTGATCAGTTCTACATTTGGATTCACGTTTGGCTTTTTCAAATCCCCGGTCGGGACTTGGTTCGGAAAGCATAATCTCCAAACAATAATCCAAATTTTCTTCTATTTGGGCTTCTCTTTCCCGGTTAAGCACCATAATAAATTCTATAAGTAAAACTTCCCTTAGTCAAATTTTTCTGGTATTATGAAAATTAGTTATGGCTAAAGCATATAAAAAGGCTGGAAAAATTTGCACCATACTATCCGTTATTGCCGGAATTGGAATAATTATTGGTTTAGCTCAATCCAGCGCATTAATTGTAATTATTACTTTGCTGCCGGCGGCTGTTTACGAAGTTTACCGGACTGAAGGTAAAACAACTAAAGCTGCTTCCTGGGGAATGGTTGGCACTTTAATCGGAGAATTAGTTTTAATCCTTTTTAATATTGATATCAACATTGCTGAATTTTTACAACAATCACAAGGAACTATTGCCGGCTACACTGTTCCTTTTGGTAACTTGCAGGTTTTGGCGCCTACTCTACTCGGTATTTTGTCAGTAATCTTAATTACCAAAACCTGGGGAAAATATACTACCTGGTTGGCAGTAATTAATTTAGTTGGAGCTTTTTCATTAATTTATATTCTTGATCCAAATATTTTTTCCGAACTGATTCGGCTGGCTGTGCAGGAAGGAATGAGAGAAATACGATAAGCTTAATTAAATAAACCTGATAAGAAGGAGAAAATTCCGGGAGTATTTTTTTCGGCTTCGATAGTTTCCTGTAAATAACTATTCTGTGACTCCAGCATTTCTTGAGCGGCTTGGATTTGGCTTTGAGCAGTTTGATCTGCCTCTTCAGCCATCTGCTCCAGTTCGTCAATCAGGACTTTATTCTGGCTGATTTGTTCTTCTATTTCATCTAAAGCTTTTTTGTCCGGCCCAAACAATAATTTTACAAAACGGCCGCGCTTTTTAGTTTTCTCTATACTTTGGTCTATATCCTCTTGCACCTGTGTCTGTTCTTTAGCCAACTGGCGAACCTGCTCACCTAATCCCATTTCTTCACCCATGTTTTGATTCATTTGCTGGAAAGTGTTTTGGATTGCCTTGCCGGCTTGTTGAATAGCCATTTCTCTGACCTGTTTGCCTATCCCTTTATCATCTGACTGGCCTGGCTGTTTTTGGTCCTCTGTTTTGGTTTGAATTTGGTCATCCTCACCTTCGTTTTCAACTTGAATCTGAAGATTTTTTTCCTCAATTTCTTTTTTTTCATTTTCCATAAAATCCTCATCTAAATTCTGTTCACTTCCGGTTGCTTCATCACTAACTTCTACCTGGTCAAGCTGAACTTCTTTGCCTCTTTGAACGGCTGAATCTTCTTTATCAACCCCAACCCGATTGTCCATATTCATGTTTTGAACAGCATAAACCTGAAAAGGAAGAGTAAATAAACCGATTAAGATAATAATAAACTTTTTCATTATTATGTTTAATATAGTCAATATAAACTTATTTGTCAAACTGTTTTTAGCCCGAATTCCCCTTTCGTCATCCTGAGCTTAGCGAGGGATCTCAGTTTATATAGGGATTCTTCGGTCGAATATCGACCTCAGAATGACGAGAGAGTTGTCAATTTTTTAAAATTAGATATAAATTAAGGTTGTTTGTTTTACCGTCGGCTAAATATTTGTCCACTAAATTTAATTTTAAATCTTTTATTAATTTTTCCGCTTCCCGATAGTCAACATAATGGCAGTAACGATAAATCTTTTCTTTTTGTTTCCAACCTAAGATATAATCGTTTTCTTCCAACCGGCTGGAATCTAATCCCACTTTATCAGGCCGAACAGTCTTTTCCTCAAACCTCGGTTTATTGCCAAACTGCCAAAAGGTTACCACCAGTAAACCACCGGTATTAAGATAATCGGCTAATTCCATTAATTTTTCCTGCCGAAGCTTAAATGAGGCCAGATGATGGATCAAGCCGAAACAAACAATTAAATCAAATTTTTTTGATTTTAAATTTAATTTTTGAAGAATATCTTTTTCAACTAAATTATAATTAATTTTAGTTGAACGGAGGTCTTTTTTAGCTTCGGCTAATAACTTCTGGCTGAAATCAATTCCTAAATAATTTATTTCGGCCCCGGGTGAATTTTCATCCAAAAATAAACCAAACCGGCCGTTGCCACAACCAACGTCCAAAACATTAATTTCTTTTTTCCGGGCAGTTAAGATATTTAAATAAGGAAGGAGTTTTTTCCAGCCTGACCAAAAATAAGACCGCGACCGGCTGAATTCTTCAGCTGTTTTTTGATAAAAGTTTTTGTTTAATTGGTTTAATTTTTTTATTGTTGATTTTCTCATTCTTTAATTTTACCAAACATACA
>CAYSLZ010000006.1:9106-27629 GCA_964432015.1 uncultured Gammaproteobacteria bacterium
AATTGGTATAATTGTTTACATTGTCATCCTGAGGTCGAAGTATTAAACGAAGGATCCCCTCACTAAATGGGATTCTTCGGGTTCGATAAACTCACCCTCAGAATGACGTTGACATTATGAACAAAAATTTGATTGCGTTACTAAAGGCGCTGGAAAAAAGCCGGCCGATTAGTGACCAAAAGCTTTATCAACTTCAACGAAAGTATACCAAAGAAAACGGTGATTTGTTTTCCAAGGTTGATATGATTACCGCCTACAAAAAATTTGCCGGCAGTCGCGGCCTGGAAAAATATGATCCCGGCTTAGTTGCCGAAATCAGAAAAAAGCCAGCCAGAACAACTTCCGGGGTTACACCGGTAACCGTGCTGACCAAACCTTATCCCTGTCCGGGAAATTGTATTTTTTGCCCTCAACCAAATAATATGCCGAAAAGTTATCTACCTAGCGAACCGGGCAGTCAAAGAGCAGAAAGAAACAAATTCGACCCTTATTTACAAACATTCAACCGCATTCAAACTTTGGCTAATATGGGCCACCCGGTTGATAAAATTGAATTAATAATCTTAGGCGGCACCTGGTCATTTTATCCAAAAGAATACCAAGTTTGGTTTGTCCGTCAATGCTTTCGGGCAATGAACGATATTCAGCCCCGCCAAACCACCTTAAAGCCAATTGATTATCAGCGCGATAAATCTGAAAAAGCTGATTGGCAAACCTTAATCAAAGCCCAAAATAAAAATGAAACGGCTTACAGCCGTAATGTCGGTTTGGTTGTTGAAACACGGCCCGATTATATTGATAAAAAAGAGTTAATCCATCTGCGAAAATTGGGAGCAACTAAAGTACAAATAGGAATCCAGTTTCTTGATGACCGGATTTTAAAATTAAATAAACGCGGACACGGAGTCAAAGAAATCAGCAGAGCTTTTTACCTCCTGCGTTCAGCCGGATTTAAAATCCAAGCCCACTGGATGGTTAACCTTTATGGTTCAACGCCAAAAAAAGATAAAGAAAATTTTTTGAAAATTTTTTCTGACCGGCGGTTTAAACCGGATGAATTAAAAATTTATCCCTGCTCTTTATTAGCTAACACTGAGTTAATGAAGCTTTACCATCAAGAAAAATGGAAGCCGTACAGCCAAAAAGACCTTGTTGAAGTGCTAAGCTTTTGTTTAACCCATACACCGAAATACTGCCGGGTTAACCGGGTGATTAGGGATATTCCTTCTCCGGAAATTGTTGACGGAAACAAACTAACAAATTTAAGAGAGTTGGTTGAGGAAGAGATTAAACAATCTGATGAAAAAATGAAGGATATCCGTGCCCGGGAAATCCGGCGTAGAGAGTTTGAAGTTGAAAATATGGAATTAAAAGAAACCCGGTACCAAACTCTAAACTCTGACAACTATTTTCTAGAATACGTTACCCCAGATAATAAAATTCTTGGATTTTTACGGCTTGTTTTAGGTGAGAAAGCAATTATTCGCGAAGTCCATGTCTATGGCCAAGCCACCGGTTTGAAACAATCAAAAGGGCCTGTTCAGCATCGGGGATTGGGAACAAACTTAATTAACCGGGCCAAAGAAATCAGCCAAAAAGCTGGTTATCAAAAACTTAAGGTTATTTCGGCTGTTGGGACAAGAGAATATTATCGAAAGTTGGGTTTTAACAATGGAAAATTATATCAAAGTATAAGTATATAATTACCTTAACCAACAACCTCCGAGGTTTTTAAAGATTTAACCTCGCAGGTTTCTGTTGCCTTTAAAAAACTCCCTTATGATTAGTTTATACAACGATTTATGTTTCCGGATAGAGTCTTGAGCAAGCTACTTTGCGGTAAAAGTCTAAAAACACTTTTTGCGAAGCGAGGGTCTAGCGAGCGTGTGGAAGGCGAGCGGTATCCATGGAAATATAATCGTTGTAGTAAAACTAGATTTAAGGATAAAAAAAGAAGAATAAAATACGGAGATTAGTTAGATTAATTAACAGCCGCCTTCTACGGGCTCGGCTTCTTCATCTCCTAAAACCTCTTCACATTCTTCAGGGGCTTCTTTAAAAGCACCGCAGATGGCTTTTTTATAGCCTTCTACTGTCCTGTCACCTGAAAAGGTGGCCCCGTTGATTAGAAGTGTTGGGGACCCGGATATGTTTAATTCTTCGGTTGTATTAAACTCTTCCTCTGCATAAGCTAATTTATTTTCTTCAAAACAACTCTCTACCGAGGCAGTATTCACACCAACTGTTTGAGCCGCCTGCTTCCAACAGGTATCAATATCATCGGCTGTACAGTCTTCATTGACTTGGTCAATATAGTCCCAGAACTTATCTTCTTGATTATTGTATACACAAAGCTCACGGATATTTTGTTCAGCTTCTGGAATACCATGCATAGCACAATATGTGCTTTCCTCATCAAGACAATATTCCGGCCCGCCGCCCTGGTAATTTTCATAAAATATATACCTCAATTCAGTCTCTATAGCATCGCCCAATAAATCAACTACCGGTGATATCATTTCTTCTGCCTGTGAACCATAGGGGCAAAATGACATGGTAAACAAAGAAATCTTTGGTTTATCGGATTGAGGGATTTCTTCTTGTTCCTGAGCTGTCTGGTCTGATTCCTCTCCCGGAGTCATTTCCATTGCACTCGGAAAAAAGACAGTTTGATCTTTAGTCATATATGAAGTAATATCCCGGCCCTGAACATCCACCGTAAGTTTATATAGACCATTTTCTTCAACAACTTCTTTGATTTCAAAGCCGTCTTCTGCCCCCTGCATCAAATTTTCGGCAATGAAATCTTTGGCTGTTTCTTCTGCCTCAGCAGTATTTCCACCGCCAAATGGATTTTTAGTAAACCCTTGAGTTAAAATAGCAGCAACTAGTAAAAGAACGAGAATTAATGTTGTTTTTACTTTATCCATAATTATTACTTTAACATAAAAAGTTTTTTTGTCAAAATCTAGTTTTTCTTTCTAAAGAAAAACTTACGCTTTTTCTTCTTAGTTTTATCTTTCTGCTCTTTTTCTTCTTTATTTTCTTCTTTTTTACTTTTTTCTTTCTTGTTTTCATCATTTTGCTTTTGGCCTTTAGCCAATTTATCCTTAATTTCCGGCAGAATATCCCCTACTTCTTCTCGTTTTGACCAAAGGGTTGACAAAGTGGCCATCAGAGCCATCATACTAAACCCATCCTTTATTTTCTGCTTGACAAACTGGGATGTTTCTTCAACGTCATCACCAACTTTTGATACTTTCTGAGCTGCCTTTCTAAATTCACGAAGAATCAGAATTACCCATACTCCAGCAGTAACAAATATTGCTGTCAGTGAAACAACACAGATGATTAATATAATTTGGATTGTTGATTGCATTATTTATAAAGTACCAGTTTTCATCGCCGGCTGTCAAGACAAAGTTCAAACCTCACCGTAGGGAACGCAGATCTGCGTTCCCTACAATTAACGGACCTCCTTCGTATTTGTAGGGACAAGTCGCGACTTGTCGCTACTCTAATTTTTTAATCACTTCTCTTGTCCGGCCGGCCGGTGACTGAACAACAATTTCCAGCTGGTCATCTTGTCGATCAGCCGTGTAATTAAATTTCCCCTCTTCATCTAAGTTAACTATTTGGTCATCAATTTTTAATGTTGCTTGAGGATGAGTTCTTCCGCTGATTAATTTTCCCTGTGAGGTTATCCTTACATCATTAATTTTAATTTTAGGCGGCCGGACAAAGTTTAAATATTGATAAATTAAATAGCCTAAAAAGAGAAGAACTAATAATCCGGCTAAGATATATCCCTGCCACCTGGAGAAAAAATTAAAGTTTTGAAATGAAAAACGGGAGGTATCTTCTTTTTTGAGGTAGTCACGGCGGAAAATTGCCGCCACTTTTTGCGATGAAAGATTTAAAAATTCAGCATATTTTTTAACATATAGTTGGGCATAAATTCCATTTGGTAAATTTTCAAAATTGTCCGCTTCTATTGCCCGTATATATTCTTCCGGAATTTTCGTACCTTTGATTACATCTTTGATGGACAATTTTCTTTCAACCCGAGCTGATTTGAGTATTTCTCCTGCTTTTTTCACTGCATACCCATTTTAGCACGTAAACTCCAAAGGCTTGTAACTAAAGTCTGCTAATACGTTTTACTACCGTTAAGGGGATTCTTCAGTCGAAGTTTCGACTTCAGAATGACGAGCGGTTATTTTATTATTTCTCTGGCTTTGGAGCCGCGGGCTGGTCCAACAATGCCGGCCGCATGAAGTTGGTCTAAAATTCTTGCCGCACGGGCATAACCAACATGAAGTTTACGCTGAATTAATGAAGCGGAACCTTTATCAGCGGCAAGAACTAACTGCTTAGCCTCTTCAAAAAGCTCGTCTCTTTCTTCACCATCAACCAACACTGTGCTTTCAGTTACTGAAACCGGTTGTTTGACTACTTCTTTTTGATAATCTGTCTGGCCCTGGTCTTTTAAAAAGCTGATTAACTCTTTAATTTCTGCATCAGTAATAAACGGTCCTTGTATTCTAGAAGGTTTAGCCTGGTCAGGAGGGATAAAAAGCATATCACCTTTGCCTAATAATTTTTCGGCGCCAGGCATATCCAAAATCACTCTGGAGTCGGCATTACTGGCAACAGCAAAAGAAATACGGCAGGGAATATTAGCTTTTATTAAACCGGTGATAACATCAACTGAGGGACGTTGAGTAGCTAAAACTAAATGTATGCCTGTTGCTCTGGCCATCTGAGCCAAACGGCAGATTTTGTCCTCAACTTCAGACGGAGCATAAAGCATAATATCGGCCAATTCATCTATAATAATTA
The DNA here is from genome assembly GCA_964432015.1 of uncultured Gammaproteobacteria bacterium. GTDB lineage: Bacteria > Patescibacteriota > Microgenomatia > UBA12405 > JAHJSD01 > CAYSLZ01. Next base: position 13,949 of record CAYSLZ010000006.1, read on the forward strand.
AAACATAGGGCATTTTATTTTCTTCCTCTACTGTTTGATTGTATAGTTCTAAATTCCTGGCTCCCTGTTTAGCCAGTAATTCGTATCGGCGGTCCATTTCTTTAATCGCCCATTTAAAAGAAGAAACAACTTTTTCAGGGTCAGTTAAAACCGGGGTCAATAAATGTGGAATATCATCAAAACGAGTCAACTCTACTCTTTTTGGATCAACCAGAATCAACCTAACTTCATCCGGCGTGGTTTTAAATAGTAAAGTTGAAATCATTGAGCTGAGTAAAACACTTTTCCCTGAGCCGGTCTGACCGGCGATTAACATATGCGGCATTTTGGTAATATCAATTACCCGCGGCTGATTAGAAACATCTAAACCTAAAGGAACTGTTAATGGCGAAGCCGGCTTCTCCATCTCTTTAATTGTCAGCATTTCTTTTAAAGAAACTATGGCTGAAGATTTATTCGGAACTTCAATACCAACCAATGACCGACCGGGAATCGGCGCCTGAATCCGGATTTGACCAGTCGGTGCCGCCAAAGCAAGAGCCAAATCCTCTGAACGGGAAGTAATTTTTGATAATTTCGTCCCTAAAGCCACCTTTAAACCGTATTGGGTAACAGCCGGGCCTTCATTTGCTTCTTTTACTCTGGCTGTAATTCCAAAAGATTCCAGAGTTTCTTCAATTATATTGGCATTAGCTGGAACATTACCCCGGTCTGCCTGACTGTCTAAGTCGTCCCTTAATATATCTAAAGAAGGATATGTCCACTCTCCTGACTGGCGTCCTTTAGAATAAGCGCCGATTTCAATATCCTGGGATGATTTTTCTTTTAAGCCAGCAGTTGGTGCTGGTTCTGGTTCTGATTTCGGCTGAGGTTTTGGTTTAGGCTTTGTTTCTACCCGGGGCTCATCAATAAAGGTCGGCTCTTTCTTTTTAGCATCTCCAACCAAATATTTTTTAATAACTTTTAATCCGTTTCCAACCACTTCAAACAACTCCTTTAAAGAACTGTTGAACATAACCACTAATCCAATTAAAATACCGCCGATAAATACAATTAAACTGCCGGCAGGTGTAATAAAATAGGCGGCCTGCTCCCAAAGCCATCTGCCGACTTGTCCGGACCGGCTTACTCCCAAAACCGAAATAAATATAATTAATGCTCCAATTATTACTGTCGGCTGGTCAACCGGGGTTTTCATCTGACTGAGCATCAAGGCCAAAATTAAAAAAATCGCCGGCAGTAAAACACCGGTAAAACCAAAATATTGAATAATAATATTATTAAATCTAATTAAGGCTTCACCTTGACGAAGAAAAGAAAAAGTTGTAATTGCAGACAAAATACCTAATATAATCGACATCGCCGACAAAAGGGCTTTCTTTTTTAACTTTGATTTTGATTTTTTCTTCTTGGCCATGGTTATTTCGCAAACTAAAGTTTGCTATTACAAAACGTATTATTGCTAGGGAATGCAGATCTGCATTCCCTACATTAATTTTGTTAAACTTCTAATATCACCGGTAGAATTATCGGCTCGCGCCCAGTTTTTGTTTTAATAAATTCTTCTAACTTGGCTTGGACTTCGTGACGGACAGTTTGAAAATCAAAGGTTGGTTTTCTAGCCTGATTATAAATTTTTCCGGCTTTTTTCTCAATCTGACCCAATAACTGTTTACTTTGTTTAAGATAAACAAAGCCTCTTGAAGCTACAGTGGGCTTGTCAACCAATTCATAGTTCTGACCATCAGCTAACAAAATAATAACTAAAATGCCGTCTTCGGCTAAATTTCTTCTGTCCCGAAGAACGGTTTTACCAACATCGCCGATACCTAAACCATCAATCAGCACCCGGCGGTTCTGATGACGGTAAGACAAGTCTACGCCTCCATTATCGGTAAAAGTAGGAACTACTTCCTCCCTGGGGATAATCACTTTTTTCATATCGACACCCATTTTACCAATTAATTCTTGATATTTATGAGCATGCCGCCATTCTCCGCCGATTGGAATATAATAGTCCGGTTTAACTAAATCGGCCAGAAGAGATAATTCCCGCTGATATCCATGCCCAGAAACATGCAGAGTTTCACCTAATTCTTCATAAACTACTTCTGCACCTTGTTTAAAAAGGTCATTAATCAATCGAAAAACGGCTCCAGATGTACCGGGAACATAATCAGGCGATGAAAAAATAAAAGTATCTCCTTCTCTAACTTTTATTTTGTGTTTTCCCAAAACAACCCGGTCTAAACTGGACCCGGTTTGGCCTAAACTACCAGCAATTAAAAATGTAACTTTATCTTCAGGCATTTTTATTGCTTGGTGGTAGTTGACTAAATCATCCCGCCGCAAATTTTTTAAATAACCTAATTTTATAGCCGTTTCAACATTTTTTTGAATAGACATACCTACTAAAGCAATTTTACGCCCATCTTTTTTAGAAGCTTTAACAGCCGCTTCCCATCGGTAGATATTTGATGAAATTGCAGTTATAAAAACTCTTCCTTTAGCCCGATGGATTTCATCATTAAAAGGCTGATTCAATATTGTTTCAGACGGCGAATGACCACGTTTTTCCGCCCCAAGGCAGTCAGATAATAAACAGGCTACTCCCTTTTTACCGAATTCTGCTATTTTGCTTATCTGAGGCAAAACACCATCCGGTGGAGTAAAATCAAGCTTAAAGTCAGCTCCATGATAAAAATTACCCATTGGGGTTTGAATAAATAAATGATAGCTGTCAGGTAAAGAATGACTGACTCTGGCAGAATCAATTTTAAACGAACCGAGGCTGACTTGTTTGTTTTCATTATATTCTTTAATTGGAGCTGAAATATTTTTTTCATCCAGTTTATCTCTTACTAAGGCTGCCGCTAACCTTGGCCCATAAACAGGTATGTTATTGGGTAAATCCGGAAGTAAAAAAGGCAAAGCGCCTATATGGTCTTCATGGCCGTGAGTTAAAATAATCCCCTGGATTTTATTTTTTCTTTTTAATACATAATCAAAATCCGGAATAATTAAGTCTACTCCTAAGGTTTGACGCTCAGGGAAACCCATTCCGCAATCAACTATTAAAAGCTGATCATTTTTTTCTTCACCGTTTGGTAAATAATGATATACGTACATATTGGCGGTGACACCAATAAAATGGCTTAAAGATAAAATTCTTAATTTATTCATCAAATTTTTCCTTTCTATAGTGGTAAATAATCATCAACGTTTTCCACTGTTATTTTAACTTCTTCTTTCTTTCTTTCAACAATCTGGCGGGCTGCCCGACGGCAGATACTTTCAATATTACGGTTTAGAGTTCTTACTCCTGCATCGTAGCCCAGCGGCCGAGTAATTTTCGGCCAAACTTTTTTTTCAAAGCTTATTTCATCTGAATTTAAGCCGGTTGATTCTATCGCTTTGGGCAGTAAATAATCTTTTCCAATAGCAATTTTTTCGTCATCAGTATAAGAAGGCATCTGCAAAACTTCTAACCGGTCCATAACGGCAGTGGCTATGCGGCGGGTATGATTGGCAGTGGCAATAAAAATTGCTTCTGACAAATCAAATGGATAATCAATAAAATAATCGCTGAACCGGTCATTCTGTTCCGGATCTAGCAGTTCTACTAGAACACCCATAATAGTATTTAAAGCGTCGTCAGCAACACGGTCAATTTCATCTAATAAAATAACCGGATTTTTAGCTTGAACCTGACGCAGTCCCTTAATTACCTGTCCTGGTTCTGCTTCAGGATGAACCCGGGATTGTCCCCGTAAATATAACGGGTCTCCCAAGCCTCCAAAAGGAATCCGGATAAACTTTCTATCTAAAGCTTCGGCAATTGATTTAGCAATTGTTGTTTTTCCAGTACCAACTAAACCGACAAAACACAATATCGGCGCCCGGGCAATTCCTTCACTTCGTTTTTCTTTTAAAATTAAAACCGCCAGGTATTCTAAAATACGGTCTTTTATTCTTTCTAAACCATAGTGGCTTTCATTAAGGACTTCTTCAGCGTGGTTCAAATCTAAAATATCTTTGGTCCTGTTTTTCCAAGGCAAAGAAACAATCCATTCACTCCAGTGAGATAACTGATTTAAGCCCTGCCAAAAAGATTCGCCCTTCTTTATCATCTCCAAGCGATTTATTTCCTGCTTTGCTTTTTCAGTTAAACCTTGCGGCAAATCAGCTTTTTCTATTTTTTGTTTGATGTCTTCTAAATAATTTTCTTGTTTTTTATCTGCCATAACTTACTTTCATTCTACATATCAAATAATAAACTTTCAATGCAATCGTCATTCTGGTCTTTAAAAACCTACCCAGGGGATGCTTCACATTCGTTCAGCATGACGAAGCCACTCAAACTTTAGGTTCGAGAAGTTTCAAGTCGTAGCGTCCGCGGTCATCAATTTTAATCAATTTTACTTTAACTTTTTGACCGGTCTCCAAAACACTTTGCGCATCTTCAATATAACGGTCACTGATTTTAGAAACATGGACCATACCCTGCTTTCCCGGTAAAAACTCTACAAAAGCACCAAATGGTTCAACCCGCTTGACTTCACCTTCAAACTCTTCACCAACCTCTACTTCCCGGGTCAAAGCTTTTACTTTCTCTACCGCCTGATTAACTTCTTCCCCCTTCATCCCTGAAATACTGACTGTTCCATCGTCGTCAACATTGATAGTGCAATTAGTTTCGTCTATTAACCGTTTGATTGTTTTACCTCCCGGTCCAATTAATTCACCAATTTTCTTCGGTGGAATCTGAACCATAACTATCTTCGGAGCATATTCAGAAACTTTTCCTCTCGGCTCAGAAATAACCTCCATCATTTGAGATAAAATTTCTTGGTAAGCCTTCACTCCCCGGTCAAAAGCTTCTTTTACCACTTTTAAATCTAAACCTTTTGTTTTAATATCAAGCTGGATAGCCGTAATTCCCTTTTTGGTTCCGGTTACTTTAAAGTCCATATCTCCGTTAAAGTCTTCGATGCCCTTCATATCAGTCAACAAAACATAATTGTCACCATCGCTGACTTTCCCAACTGCAATTCCAGCAACCGGGGCGGAAATCGGTACTCCAGCATCCATTAATGAAAGGGTTGACCCACAAGTAGCTGCCATAGAAGTTGATCCATTTGAAGAGAGAATTTCAGAAACCAATCTTATTGTATAAGGAAAGTCATTTTCAGACGGAATAACCGGCATTAAAGCACTCTCTGCTAAAGCTCCATGACCAACTTCACGTCTTTTCGGCCAACCAAATCGTCCAGTATTTCCTGTTGAGTACGGCGGCATAAAATAATGGTGGATATAACGTTTGCTTTCTTCCCCTGCTGGACTTTCAATCAACTGCTTCAGCGAAGGAGAACCTAACGTAGTCACTGTTAAAGCTTGTGTGTCTCCCCGCTCAAAAATAGCTGAACCATGCGTTCGCGGAAGAATATCAACTTTGATATTTAACGGCCGGACGTCCCTTAGCCCCCGTCCGTCAACCCGGTCACCCTTAAGCATTCTTTGACGAATTAATTTTTTATAAAGATTCTGAACCGCTTCTTCTATCAGCTCACCTTTGTACTGCCCTTCATTTTTCAGTTGATCAATAAGACCTTCAACTAAACTAAAGTCTCCTTCTTTACGTTGATACATTTGATCAAGAATCCGCTCAACGTCTGCTTCTATTTGAGACTGAATTTCTTCTATTTCCTTTTCAGCCGGTTTTTTAAATTCTCTTTTCGGCTTTCCCAGCTCATCTCTTAATTCATCTAATACTTTGATTACTTTATCGCCCTCTTTTTTGGCCGCCTCAACTGCACCGTAGAATTCCTTTTTGGGCAGTTGGTCAGCGCCGCCTTCCAACATAACAATACCCTGTTTACCAACAGTAACCAATAGGTCTAAATCTGAACTTTCTCTTTCTCCATTGGTTGGGTTGACAAAATAATTCCCTTCACGATAACCCATCCTAATCATACTAATCGGACCATTCCAAGGTATATCTGAAATGTGTAAAGCGGCTGATGCACCTAAACCAGCTAAAACCTCTGGGTCGTTTTCATGGTCAACAGAAAGTAAAGTAGCAACAACTTGTGTTTCATTTTTAAATCCCTTAGGAAACAAAGGACGAATAGACCGGTCAATCATTCTAGCCGCTAAAACAGCTTCGTCTGAAGGTTTACCTTCTCGCTTTACCCAGCGGCTGCCTTTAATTATCCCGCCGGCATATAATCTCTCAACATACTCTACATAAAGTGGAAAATAGTCAATATCGGATCGGGGTTGTTCAGAAACTGCCGTAACTAAAACAACGGTTCCTTCACACTTAACTATAACTGCCGCATCAGCTTTACCAGCTAATTCGCCTGTTTGAATAATAATTTTCTTTCCTCCCAAGGAGAACTCTTTACTTACTTTTTTACTCATTTCAATTTCTCTATCTATTCTATTTCTTTAGTCCCAATTTGTCAATCAGCTTCTTATACCGATCTGGACTTCGTGAAGATAAATAACGTAATAATCTTCGTCTTTTAGCAAGGTCCTCAAGTAAAGCCATTTTAGCCGGCGTATCATCTTTATGTTCTTCAAGATGGTCCTGAAGACTAGCTATCTTAGCACTTAAAAGAGCAATTTGCACTTCCGGTGAACCGGTGTCTCCTTTACCGCGCTGATGTTCTTTAATAATTTTTTCTTTTTTATCTTTATCTAATGGCATATGAATGTTGTAAATTTAATAATAAACAAAAAAACGGCTGATCACAAGGACCAAACCGACAACCTTTTGATTATAACATACATAATCTTTTATTTTTTGGGAGTGGTTGCACCTGTGAAAATTGGAGGCTTTTTCCACTCACTAACTTTTTTTCCTTCTTTTTTTCCTTCTTTACTTTCTGGAGAAGTTGATTCTTTTGCCTCAACTTCCCGGCTGGCTGATTTTTCCTCCGAATCTTTTGCCGACGGTTCAGATATTTCCGGTTTTTTTTCTTTTTTTTCTTTAATCCTTAAACAGTAAGCAGCTGTTTCTAAAGCAATTGAATCAGCTGATTCAAAATTATTAGTACCCTCTTTAATTCCATAATAAAAATTATTAGCTGCTTCTACCGGTATTTGAAAATCGCCTCGGCTGACCAAAGCAATAAGTGATTCTGATAAAGTCGCTTTTTCTTCTACCACATTTACCTTTGCCCAATTTTTATGAGCTTTCTGTCGAGAAAGCCAAACCCACTCTCCTTGGCTGGTTAAATAATCTTCTTTTTCCATCTCAGCCCCTATAATAAAACCCGCTGGAAAAACCGGGTCCGGACGCTTAATTTCTACATCAGCCGGACTAATTTCTCCTACACCGGACTTGAAATTAACCACTAAGCTTAATTTATCGCCTTCCCGACCGGAATCAACCCTTTCAATGTTATCAAGAGGACAATTAAAAACAATCTCCATCTTGTTTCCATTACTAGTTAACTGCTGAACAAAATTTTGAGTTTTTTCTAGGCCTGTAAAATCTGAAGGATTCACTGGATTTGAAGAATAAAGAACAACTTCTTTCCCTAAGGAGTTTAATAATATCCCGAGACCTGATCCGGCGGCAACTGAATCATAGCTTGATCCGTCAATTGCAACCAGAAATTTATCATTATTTAAAATAATTTTATTTGTTTGCTCAAACCGGTCATCTTTTTGATTTTCTATCTGGTTCTTCATCTTTATAGGATATTATAACATCGCCCTTTCTAAAGTCAAGGGGCGGAGAGAAAACTGCCCCGAACTCTTGGGCTTTTTCAGCCTTTTTAATATCTTCTTTTCCGTGCCTTAAAGACGCTAAAACAGACGCTCCTATAATCTCCTCGTCCCGCTGTAAAAATATTTTTTTATTTTTATAAACTTCTCCTTCTACCACTTTTGCTCCGGCAATTTTCTTATCACCCATTTTAAATTCCGCTAATATTTCGGCTTTTCCTAAAATCAACTTGTTTTCCAGCGGGCTTTTTTCACTTTCCAATCTCTCTTCTATTTCTTCAAAAAGTTCATAAATTATATTAGCCTGAAAAATTTCCACGCCTCTTTGTTTAGCTAAATTCTGGGCCGCTGAACCAGTCATAACGTTAAAAGAAAAAATATCGGAATTGGTACTTTGAGCCATAAAAACGTCTCTTTCTGTAATCTCACCAACCCCCGAATTAATAATCTGAATCTCCGGCGGCAAATTAGCTTTAATTGCTTCTATACTCCCTTTAACATCCGCCTTCAAAATTATTTTCAGCTTGCCCTCTTCTTTTTTTTGTTCTTTTTCCGGCTCCTTTTTTTCTTGCGGGGTTTGACCAACCACTGCTCCAATAGCAGGAGCTTCGTTAAATCCTAAAATTTCAACCGGATCCCCAGGTAAAGCTTGTTCAACCCTTTTTCCCTGCCAATTAGTTAAAGCCCTTACCTTAGCCGGAATTTTTTCAGCAAAAACTTCATCACCTTGGTTTAATTTACCCTGTTTAACCAAAACGGTGGCTAATGGTCCTTTTTGTCTATCTAAACTCGATTCAATTACCACCCCTTTTAATTCTGCTTCCAAATCAGCCTTTAATTCCTCCATTTCGGCCATTAACAAAATCATTTCCAATAATTCATCGATTCCCTCTCCGGTTTGAGCCGAGACAGAAACAACAACCGCTTCTCCTCCATAACTTTCCGGAATTACCCCGATTTCCGAGAGCTGACTTTTCACTTTCTCCAAATTCGCTCCCGGTAAATCCACTTTATTAACGGCAACTAAAAACGGCACTCCGGCAGATTTAATGTGGTTATAACTTTCTACTGTTTGGTCTTGTACTCCTTCGTCGGCGGCAACCACTAAAACAACTAAATCGGTTACCTCCACTCCGCGAGCCCGCATTTTTGTAAAAGCAGCATGACCAGGAGTATCAATAAAGGTAATTGAATTTATATCACTTTTTTCGGAGCTTTTATTTATATTTTCAATTTTATAAGCACCGATATGCTGAGTTATTCCACCAGCTTCTCCTGAGGCTATTCTGGATTGACGTATTTTATCAAGTAAGGTTGTTTTACCGTGGTCGATATGTCCAACGAAGCCAACTACAGGAGGCCGGGTAACAATTGAATCTTGTGTTTTCTTTTTTTCTTTCTTGGTCATAAATTGCTCCTTTTCTATTCATCGCCGTTTTCATTTTCAACTTCTTTGGCCTTTTTTTCTTTGTCCTCTTCACTCTCCTCTTCAACTTCTTCATTCTTTTTCTTTTCCTTATCCTCTTCACTTTTCACTTTTAACTTTTCACTTTTAACTTCTTCCTTTGGCTCTACTTTTATTTGATAACCGGTTAAATCACCGGCCAAAGTAACATTTTCACCGCCATCGCCGATTGCCATTGCTAATTCTTCCTCAGCAACCTTAACTACGGCCCTTTTTGAATCTTCATCAACCTCAACAACTAGAACATCATCGGCAGGTGATAAGGCGGCGGCAATAAAATGTTCAATATTTTCACTATAAGGAATTACATCGATTTTTTCGTCATTAAGTTCTTTAATAACCGCCTGTACACGAACGCCTTTCTGACCAACACATGAACCAACTGGGTCAACACCCGGTTGGGTTGAATCAACAGCTACTTTTGTCCGTTGTCCCGGACGACGGGCAACACGTTTAATTTCCACTGCGCCGGAATTTACCTCTGGTACTTCACGTTTAAAGAGTTCAACAACCAGTTCCGGAGCGGCTCTAGATACAATTATCTTTTTTTGATCATCTTCTTTTGCGATTTCCTTAACGTAAAATGACATATGACGTGAAGAATAATAATCTTCACCTTTAACCTGTTCGCTTTTCGGCATTTCTCCTTCTGCTTTACTAATACCAACAATAATCCGCGGGCCTTCATGCCTCAAAATCACACCTCGAACTATACTCCCAACCTGATCTTTAAATTCCGAAATCAAAGCATCTTTTTCTGCCTCCCTAATTTTCTGAAGAATAACCTGTTTGGCAGTCTGGGCGGCAATCCGGCCGAATCCCGGCGGAGTAACGTCCTCTTCTTTTCCTTCCTCATTTACATAAATGATTTTTGTTTCTCCGCTTTCTGGATCTAAATCAACTTTATACTCACTCTCTTCGTCAATCTCTTCGCCTCTTTCCCTCATATCGCGTCGAAAAGCTGCTAGGATCGCCTCTTCAACTGAAGAAATAACTACTTGGGTATCAATATTGCGTTCTCCAGCAATTTGAGCAACCGCTGCTGAAAATTCAGTTTTTGGTATTTTCTTCAAATCAATCATATCTTATGCAGTTTACCAAATACGGCTTCATTTATCAATGAGGGCCGCGCTTAATGCCTAATGCTAAATGCTCAAAGCCAAAAGCAAAGAAAACCTGTATTAGCGGACTTGTGCCGTGTACCCTCGGTGATACTACGGTTAGTCCGCGCTGTAGTACCACGGTTCGAACCATAGTACTGCCAAACTACAATTACCACCAGACAAACTTTAAATATGATGCATCGATGTATCGATGCATCATACCTTATTGCCTTGTTGGCTTGTCACTTTGTAGTTATACGAAATACCCAAACATCGATTTGTCGATTTATTTTAACTTACTTTTTTTGGTCAGTTCAAAAGCAGAGCGAATATCTTTAATTTCTTTGAAGCCAATACTTCTAAAAATTCCTCTGTCTTCACCACTGAGCAAGCCTCTTGGATCTGCTGGGTTACTCAACCTACTTTTATCTGCCCTCACAGTTCCTCCTATTTTTAATACCCGAAAAAACTCGCCATATCCCCTTTCAAACTCTCGCCAATGTTCTTGTGTTCTTCTACGGTGAAAAAAAATTGCTTGACAATCTAGAACAATATCAACCGACTCATCCCTTAACGGCAACTGGCCAACAAATCCGGCAAGGGCTCTTCTATCATGATATTCTTGCATTTGTTTTATCTCTTGATTAGACAAGGTCGCCCTAGATGGATAAGGTGGCCATTGAAATAAAGTCGAAGTGAAATATTGTTCATCTTCTCTGAATCTTCTTATTGCTAAACGAGGATTTAGAGGTATTATCCGAGTTCTATGTTTATCTTCTCCGTGAAAAACAACACTTTTGGCCAATCCACCCCTACCAGACCCTGCATCTAATACTGTTTTTCCGTGAATATATTCTAGTAATTCTCTCTCTGTAGAAAAATTTAACTTAAAAGTATATTGTTCTGTATTTCGGATTGAATCGGGAACACCGGGATCAATCCTACCTTCAATTATTTCCCTTAATGGTCTGCTTTCAACCTGATTAGACATAATAAATTATATTATATAAAACTGCTGTTAGCAACGCGCGATACTGCCTAAATTAAGAGTGTAAGAAAAAAATTCTCCCGAAGATAATACAACATAATAAATCATCAATTGTACGCAGACTTGGGCCAGAGGCCCACACGGAAAGCCTGCTACTACGAAAGTGAAAGGTCAAGCTTTTTATGAAGGTATTTTTGGGCGAAGCGGTGGGATTCGTCACGAGCAACCTGAAGAAGTTTTAAGGCCGGTGAATTTGACGATAAATTCAGGCGTTTAACCGCACTGACTTGCCGCCCATCAAACTTAGGGATGACCAAAGTCTCATTTTGCTTGGCTAAACCGATTATTCCCGTTTCGCCAATCAGATCAAATTTCCTTAAAACCGGGATAACCGCCTGCAGTTGGGGGCGGCCGCCGTCGACTAAAATTAACTGCGGATACATCCATTCTTGGTGATTTAATCGCCGCCTGATAATTTCCGCTAAAGCTTTAGGGTCATCCTGAACCCGACGTTTAATTTTGAATTTTCGATATTCACTTTTATCAACTTCACCATTAGTCAAAACAACCATTGACCCGACAATAACTTTGTCGGTTAAATTTGCAATATCATAAGCTTCAATCCGCTGTAGGTAAAAAGGGTCAACATTTTGATACTTAATTAAAATCTGTTTAATTTTGTCTAATCCTTTGTTTATTTGTAATTTTTGACCTGATAATCTTCTTTTAGAATAAATTATTCTTTCCAATTGTTGGATTTGTTTTTTAATTTCATCAGCTTCTTCAAACTTTTGTTTGCCGGCTAAATCATGCATTTCTTTTTTTAGTTCTTCTAATAATTCCTCTGATTGACCGGAAAAAAACTTAATAATGCTGTTAATATTCTCCAAATACTTTTTTTTACTGACAATACCCGGCCCCGGACAAAGGTCGATTTGATAATAAAGACAGGGCCGTTTTCTGGCCGGTGAGCAGGAACAATAAGGAAAAATTCTTCTGATCCAGCGAAGAAGCTGTTTTAAGGCAACTGAAGAAGGAAAAGGTCCGGCCCAAAATTTTAAATCCTCTAATTCCGGCCGGCGTAATACTTTGACTCTTGGGTAATTGTCTTTGGTTATTCCTAAATACAAGTGACGCTTGCCGTCTTTTAACTGAACATTATATTTCGGCTGATACTGCTTTATTAACTTTGCTTCCAAAACAGTCGCCATTACTTCAGAATTGGTTTCCGCCCAATCTACATCAACAGCTTTAGCAACCATTTTTTTAGTTTTTCTCTCTAATGGTTCTTGAAAATATTGACCAATCCGGGAACTCAGACTAGTCGCCTTGCCGACATACAAAATCTGGTTATCTTTATCTTTAAACCAGTAAACCCCGGGTTTACGAGGTATTTTTTTTAAATTAATTTCCATAATTATTGTAGGGAACGCAGATCTGCTTTCCCTACCTACGCGCAATTACAAGTATCTTCCCGTAATTGAGTCGTCGTTACTTTTTAATTCTAATGGTGTCCCCTCAGCGATGAGATAACCGCCGTCGGCACCGCCGGTCGGACCAAGTTCAACCACCCAATCAGCCTGCTTAATTATTTCTAAATTATGTTCAATTATAACCACTGTATGCCCCCGATTGACTAACTTTCGCAAAACAGCTAATAGTTTTTCTAAATCTGCATAATGCAGACCGGTTGTCGGCTCGTCTAAAAGATAAATCGTTGGTTTATTCCGCTTTTTAACCAACTCACGAGCAAGTTTCAACCGCTGAGCTTCACCGCCGGACAAAGTTGGTGAAATCTGGCCAAGTTCTAAATAACCTAGACCAATATTTGACAGCAAAGACAGTTTTGACTTTATTTTCGGAAGCTTGGCAAAAAAGTCTTCCGCCTCTTCAATTGTCATCTCTAAAACATCAGCAATGTTCTTCCCCCGATAATCAACTTCTAACACCGACTCTTTATAACGGGCTCCTTCACACTCTTCACATTTTACTGACACATCAGCTAAAAACTCCATTTTAATTTCTATTTCACCTCTGCCTTCACAACGCGGACACCGACCCTCCTTGACGTTGAACGAAAAATGACTTTTAGTAAAACCTTTCATTTTTGCCTCTTTAGTTTGAGCAAATAAATCTCGAATATCGTCAAAAACACCAATATAAGTAGCCGGATTACTTCTGGAAGTTCGGCCGATTGGGCTTTGGTCAACAATTAAGGCCCGCTGAATATCTTCAAAACCTTTTAAAGTATTAAACTCGCCCGCTTGCTGGTGAAAATGGCCGTATATTTCCCTTTTTAAGGCCGGATAAAGCGTATCTTTAATCAAAGTTGATTTTCCGGAACCAGAAACACCAGCAACAACAGAAATCGCTTTTAATGGAAAGCGG
>CAYSLZ010000007.1:0-16048 GCA_964432015.1 uncultured Gammaproteobacteria bacterium
TTTACAAATTTACTACTTTTTTTTCCCAGGTGAAAAGTTTACCAAGTGATTTTCCTTCATGAATACGTTTGATGACTTTGGCAAGCAGGGAAGAAATAGAAATAACTTTTATTTTGTCTATTTTCTTTTTCTTCGGCAGTGGAATTGTATCCAAAAGCAGTATATCTGTTGCCGGACAATTTTTTAGTCGGTCAACAGCTGGCCCGGAAAGTAAACCGTGGGTAGCGCAGATATAAATATTTTTTGCTCCGTGTTCCTTTAACATTTTACTTGCTTCCGATACTGTACCCGCCGTATCGATTATATCGTCATTAATAAGACAGTTTTTACCTTTTACGTTTCCGATTAAAGTAGTTGTTTCTGCCTTATTGTGTTCAACCCGGCGTTTGTCAATAACAGCAAAGGGAATGTCCAGAAGACCGGCCATTTTTCTGCTTCTCGGTGCACTGCCGACATCAGGAGAAACAACAACCAGGTTCTGATAGTCCTTTCTCTTGAAATATTTAGCAAACTGCGGGTAGCCGACAAAATGATCAACCGGTAAGTCGTAAAAGCCTTGTATTGCATCTTCGTGTAAATCAATAGTCATTAACCGGTCTGCTCCGGCAGTAGTGATCATATTGGCAATTAATTTGGCAGTGATTGGTTCTCTTGAGGTAGCTTTTTTTTCTTGGCGGCTGTAGCCTAAATATGGTGAAATTACATTAATTCTGCCGGCCGAAGCTCTTTTTAAAGCGTCAATAATTATTAATAATTCGATTAAGCTTTCATTTACTGGCGGAGGTGTTGATTGGATAATAAAAATGTCGTCACCGCGGACTTTTTTTTGGATTTTGGCGTATATTTCACCGTCGGAAAAGTTTTTTATTTTAGTTGGAGTGAGACCCGTCCCTAAGAATTTTGAAATTTTTTCAGCGAGCTCAGGATGAGCCCGCCCGGCAATTAATTGTAGTTTGGCCATTTATTTGATTAATTAAATAATAAACCAAATTTATTTTTCCTGCAAGATTTGATGTTATAATATCAAAATTATGAGGATAGAGTGTTTAGGTGATCTTGAAAAATATCTGACTCGGACTAGATTTCCCGGAAATAATTTGGTTTCAAGAATTAGGGAACAGTTCGGAGATATAAATCTTTCAGAAAGAGCGAAAAGAATTGCTTGCGGAGGAGGACTTGGTGAAGAAAAGGAAAGACAACGATTTTATGGGTTGGTAGTTTTTGGTCAGGGGCCGGATACGCATTTTTCAGGAAAAGAAAAATCAGTACTTGAGGAATGCGAAAGACGTTTTAGACACCACTCTCGTTAAATTTTTTTTAAAGGGTATATTCAAAATAGACTAGATTGTAATAGCAGGCTTTAGCCTGCGTTATTTTTTTTGATACAATTCACCAATGAGTAAACAAAACAAAAGACAGCCAGATATAACTGAAATAAAAGGAGCATATGGGGATAAAATTATTGAGGAGAATGGGGTAGTGAGGAAAGGTATTGAAAGAAGATTAAAGCAGATTTTGAAAAAATTGAATAGTTGTTCATGCGTTAACTTTCAAAAAACTCCTAACTGATCAAAAACTTGCAGGATCAAACTATATTTTCTTAAATAATTAATTCTATGATATAATTTTGATAATATTTTTTCAAAGGAGGTGATAAATATGTTTAGGGAAATAGGAGAAGAATTGGAATTTAGGAGGGGATTAGACTTGTGGGCAGAAAGTTCAGCATGGGTATTGGGCGGTGTAGCTCTGCCTCGGAGTAGATTTGTTGTTGCTGGACAGGAATTGGGGACTAGAGAAACGGCTGAATTGGGAGATCAATTGATACGGATTAGGGATAGCAAACTTAATGAAGATCGCAATATGGGAAGATGGAATGCCTTTTTTGAAGCGAAAAAAACTGTTTTGGATAATGTTGAGGTAGCTGTGTATTTAAGGAGAGAACAAGATGTAAGTGATATTTTGTGATTGAAATTTAGTTCAGTATATGTTGAATTAATTTTTTTTGACTTTTAACTGATCTGCTTTTTTGATTTCTTTAGCGTTGGTAGCGGTGAGAATTTTTTCTTCAAAATTTTTCGGCCAATCAGGAGCATAGACAATAATTTGGTCATTTAGGTTTAAACCAGCCTTACGTCGTGCCCTTTGAATGTCACGAATTAAGTCCCGCACTTTACCTTCAGCTTCCAATTCCGGGGTGATTTTTGTATTTAGCTCAACTTCAAGCCCCCCTTTGCCTTTCTCAATTTCCACCTCTTTAACATTCAACTCCTCTTTAATTAGATTTATTAGTTCTTGATTTAAATTTGAAAATTGTAAATTGAAAATTGTTAAATTAGATAAGGGCTGTCTAACCCTTATTTCTTTTTCTTTTCTAATCGCATGTCCTTGAGCAACAATTTCCCTAACTATTTCCATTTTTTCTTCCAGCTCATCATTGATTGCCTCCTTTTCCACCTTGGGCCAGTCCTGCAGATGAACAGAATTATCTTCTTTCCAGTTATCAAAACCGCCGTGGAGGCCCTGCCAGAGGGTTTCGGTTAAGTAGGGGACAAATGGGGCAAGAAGCAGTGTTGATTGATGTAAACAGTGATAGAGAACTGCCAGGGTGTTGTTTATCTCTTTTTTATTTTTGTTTTCAGGCCGGACACGCTGACGCGATCGACGAATGTACCAGGTTGAAAAATCCTCCAGAAATTGTTCAATTACTTTTATTGCTAGGTGGTGGTGATAATCGTCAAGTTGGCTTTCCGCCTCTTTTTTTGTATTTTCTAATCTCGAAATTATCCACTCATCCAATAGTTTCGTATTTTTGATTTCGGATTTCGTATTTTCTGACGGGCTCCAGTCGTTCAGATTGGCATAAGTAACAAAAAACCGGTAGGAATTCCAAAAAAGGAATATATATTGGCGTCGAACTTCGTCGGCGATATTATAGCCAAAATTAAGGTTAAATTGCGGGTCTTGCCGAGCATAAAGCCAGCGCATGACATCGACTCCCATTTTTTCGGCTGCATCATCAAACCAAATGGTATTTCCAGTTGATTTATGCATTTCTTTGCCTTTTTCATCTTTCACTAGAGCGTGGCCGAGCAGGTTTTTAAACGGTTTTTGGTCTTCTAAAACAGTAGACATAGCAATTAAAGAGTAAAACCAATTTCGGAATTGTCCGGGAAAACATTCAGTAACAAAGTCAGCTGGGTACCAGTGTTCCCAATATTTTTGGTTGTCAAGATAGCTCACCTTTTTTGATCCTTTTGGTGTCATAGTTGAAAACGGAACAATTCCGGCGTCAAGCCAGGGGTTACCAACATCGGAAATTCGTGAAGCTAGATTGCCGCACTGAGGACATTTAATTTTAACTTTATCAATCCACGGTCGATGAGGTGTGCGTCCCTTAAATTTGTCCCAGCCTTCAACCGCTTTTTCTTCTAATTCCTTTTTAGACCCAATAACTTCGAAATGCCCACAGTCGCATTCCCAAATGGGTAAAGCAAGTCCCCAGTAACGCTTTTTAGAAATCATCCAATCTTGCATATTTTTCAGCCAGTCTAACTCTCGAGCTTCACCAAATTTGGGATACCAATTAATTTGTTTGGTAACATCTATCATTCGTTGGCGGAAAGTTTTGCCGTCTTCTTCACGGGGATTATCCATATTGATATACCACTCCTCAACCAGCCGCCACATCAGTTCGGTTTTGCACCGCCAGCATTTAGGATATTGGTGAGTATAGGAGCGGATGTCAAAAAGATAATAACCGTTATCAATTTCCTTCAGCTTATTAAGAACAAGTTCAGGTTTATACTTAGCATTTTTATCGGTTAAATCACCATACCCTGTGAGATAATTACCGGATTCATTTACAGCCGGAAAGATTACTTCGTCCCATTTTAGTTCTTTTTTAACTAAATCGTAATCTTCTTCACCGGTCCCAGGTACAATATGAACTAACCCAGTTCCTTCTTTTTCATTGACTAATTCTTCTGATAAGACAACCGCATGAAATTTATCTCTGGCTTCTTTTTTTATTTTTTTGATAATCGGCAGATTATCAAACGGTGCTTGATAATGGGTAATATTTTCTTTGTTAATTAATTCTTCACCGGTAGCTGTTTTTATTGGGGGTATTTTTTTACCAAAGGCATTTTTAATCAGTTTTTTAGCTAACCAATATTTTTTTCCTTGATGTTCAACTAGCCCATATTCTATTTTCGGTCCAACTGCAACTAATGTATCAGCTGGAATTGTCCAGGGGGTAGTTGTCCAGACGAGGAGAAATTCATCTTTATTCAATTTTTTATTTTTTATAACTGGAAAACGCATATAAACGGCTTGGTGGCTTATTTGGTGGTAGCCACCTTCGGCAATTTCTTGATGAGAAATTGCTGTTCCGCAACGAGGGCACCAGGGGACAACGTCTTCGCCTTTGTATATATTTCCATGCTGA
The DNA here is from genome assembly GCA_964432015.1 of uncultured Gammaproteobacteria bacterium. Lineage (GTDB taxonomy): Bacteria > Patescibacteriota > Microgenomatia > UBA12405 > JAHJSD01 > CAYSLZ01. The sequence continues at coordinate 4,451 of CAYSLZ010000007.1, forward strand.
TGGCAAACTTTTAAGAAATGCCAAATGGTGTAATTATTATTTTCGCTCATTGTGAAGTAGGAGTTTTGCCAGTCCATAAAATAGCCAAGGCGTTTAGATTGATCAGCTTGAATGCCAGAATATTTTAAAACTCTGTCTTTACATGCTTTAATAAATTTTGCCAATCCGTATTCCTCAATATCTTTTTTGCTTTCAAACCCCTTTTCTTTCTCTACTTCAACTTCAACCCAAAGTCCTTGGCAGTCAAATCCATTTTGAAATCGTTGCTTAAATCCCTGCATGTTTTTGTAACGCTGATAAAGGTCTTTTAGTGTCCGCCCCCAGGCGTGGTGAACCCCCATTGGGTTATTGGCGGTTATTGGGCCATCTAAGAAAGAAAATCTTTTTTCAGCATCGTCGTTTTTATGGAGATACTTGCCAACAATATCGTTTTTATACCACCAGTCAAGAAGTTCTCTTTCATTTTTAACAAAATCAAATTTTGCCGGTATTTTTTTAAAATATTTATTATTCATGATAAAGAAAATCCCTCGAAATTTCGAGGGAAATAATAACCAACTCGACAAATTCGAGTTGGTTTACGTAATTATAATTTTTTGGTTTCTTAAATTTCGTGCCGTCATCTAATAAATTTATTATAACAGCTGGGTAAGTCAAAAGGCAAGGGCTACAACTGGGTTAATTTTATCCGGAACTTTTCAAGCAGATTTTTTTGAGTTCTTGAAAATTGATAGAGGTAAAAGTTGCCGAGGGTGATGCTGGCGATAGGCAGTAAGGGGATTAATTTCCAAGGAAAACCCAACTTTAGCGTTAAAAGAACTAGACTAAGCGAGACAACTCTGCCCAATGAGATAGCAATTTCTCTTTGAGTGAAAAAATTTAATTTTCTCCTTTTACCAAATTGGTAAACCAAAATGTTTCTGGGTACGTTGACAAAAATTGTGGCGAATTGGTAAAAAGGATCGGTTAAGGCAATGATTAACGGATGATTGGAAATTGCTCTGATGAGCCAGAAAAAAGACCGGGCTATATTTCCGGCGATCAAGGGTTCAATTTTAAAATGCTTAAAGCGGTTGCCTACCCAGCGGACGGTTAAAAAAGAAACTAGTAAGGTTATGGTTGTAATCATTCCTATTTTTTCCAGGTTAGGTAAAACAGAAAAGAGAATTAACGGCCAGATTGTCAAGTCAATGGCAACGCGAAAACCTTGAAAAAAGAAATTATAAAAAAGCATTTTGTCTTTGGTTTTGAAAAAATCACTTAATAGATCCTTTAAAGGTTTAATTTTTTCTTTTTTATCATATTCATCAAAAAAAACCGGCAGACTGGAAACAACAAGAAGCAAAACACACATTAAAAGTAAGGTGGGAAAGCCTAATTTAGCGGCAATAAAACCACCAGCTGTTGGGGCAAGGGTTTTAACCAATCGGCTGATATTGGAAACATTAGTTAAGTCTTTAGATAAGTTACTTTCCTTGGTGACATCCGCGAAAGCAGTGTGGTAGGGCAGCCAATGTAGGCTTAGGTTAATGCCGCCGAATATCGCCGTTATGGTGAAAAGAGAAGGAGCGTCAGGTATTAGAGAAAGCAGGGTAAAATAAATACCGGCTAAAAAGCTGGAGATGAGCATGGCTATGTCTGGTCCGATGCGATGGATTAATTTAGCTGTTGGGTAAATGGTAATTAGGGTTGCTGACCGGTGAATAAGATAGAAAAGAAAAACATTGGTTATGCTGTGAGTGGTTTGATAAATGTATATTGGAATAAAAATTCCGAGAATTCCAAAAGCAAGGTTGCGGATGGCAGTGTTTAAGTATATTCCGGATAAACCTTTAAGTTTAGGTGAATATTTCCAGTGGGGAAGGATTAAAAAATTGGCAGGATGTTCGTTTCCGTTAGTCATTGTAGTATCTAGGATTTAGAATATAGAATATAGAATGATAAATCAAGGAAAATCGTTATCCTGGGCGAAGCGAAGGATCCCCTAATTTTTTTTGGGATTCTTCGGTCGCTGACGCTCTCTCAGAATGACGAAGCGGGAATTAGTTTGTGTTGTATAACGCGGACTAAACCCCGTTATTACGAAGTTTTTTGTATTAGCAAACTTTAGTTTGCGTTAGTAGTTTAGCCTTTAACCTTTAACCAAATATGTTATACTAGTTAAATAATGAACGAGATGGTTGCTAAAGAATTAATGCGAAAATCAGAACTAAAAAAAATTTCTCCGGAAGATAAAATCACCACCGCCGTTAATCAACTTAAAAGTACCCACGACGTGGTTTTTGTTTGTACTAATGGACATTATGAAGGGGTTGTTAATCTATACCATTCTTTTTTGGGTAAAAAGTGGAGTCAAGAACAAAAAGTTAAAACTTGTTTATACCAGTCACCAACTTTAGTTAAAGATACTCCAATTGAAGAAATAGCCCGGTTGATGGTTGAGTCACGAGTCTATCGTCTGCCGGTTTTGTCCAAAAATAAATTTTTAGGCGCAGTTTATGCTGAAGATGTTTTAAAAAAAGCTAAAGAAACAGATTTATTTAAACAACCAATTGAACAAAATTTAACTTTAAGAAAACCGGTTTTTGTAGAAAAGAAGACAACGATAACCAAAGCAATTCACCGGATGTTAAATAAAAATACTAACCGTCTTCTAGTTGGCAGTAAAAACAATTTGGAAGGTATTTTAACTCTTTACGATTTACGTTTGTTTTATTCTGAACCACGAGACCGGGTTTCGGGTGTTCTCAGCCGGACACCGATAAAAAAAGATTTTGGTGACCAAAAAGTTGAGGAATTTCATAAGCCGAACGTAGTAACTATTAAATGTAATCAGAGTTTAGCAGATGCGGTTCAATTGATGTTAACTAAAAACATTGGCAGTTTAGTAGTTACTTGTAGTGAAGGAGAAAAGACGCTGGGAATAGTTACCTGGAGGGATTTTTTAAAATTAATCTCTTCATTTGAAGAAGAAGGAATTGATGTTTCATTCTCGCAATTATTTTCGCGAGACAGCCTGAAATTAGCTAAACAGGCAACAATTGATAAACTGCAGTGGTTAGTTGATCATAATCCTTTATTTTCTAAAAAAATCAAGCGGATTGATCTTAAATTGGAAGAGGTGGCTAAATCAAAAGATAATATGCGGATGCCGCTTTTAGAAGTAACAGCTATGGTTAGGTTAAAGAAGGGAAATAAATTACTTCGCTCTGAAGCCAAAGGTCGAACTGTTAAATATATGGTTGATGAGGTTTTTGACAATATAAAAACATTATTAAGAAAAGAGAGTGATTGATACTCATGCCCATTTAAATCTTCCAGAATATTTGCAACGGATAGATGAAGTTATTGTTGACTCCCGGCAAGCAGGTTTAACTGGAATTGTTGTGGCCAGTGCTAATTTAGAAGAATCAAAAAAGTCGATAGAATTATCAAAAAGATATCCAGATTACTTGCATGCCATGGTTGGGATACATCCACAAAATACAAATCCCAATTTTCAATTTTCCCCGGCCACGCCTTTGGCTTGCCGAGGGCGGGCAATTTCCAAACAAATTAGTCAATTAGATAATTTAATAAATGAAAACAGGGAATATATTGTTGCGGTTGGGGAGACGGGATTGGATGATTCTGAACCACCGCCTCCGGAGACCAAACGCAGTTTAGAAGAACAAAGGGAGCTGTTTAAAAGGCAATTAAGTTTGGCGGCGAAATATGATTTACCAGTTATTATTCACGCCCGCGGTTTAGTTGACGAAGTCATCGAAATGGTTTCTGGTTTTGAAAATTGTAAATTGAAAATTGAAAATTCCCCGCTATTGCGGGGCGGAGTCTTCCATTGTTACGCCGGTGGAAAAAAACGAATTCCTGAAATTTTAGATCTGCCTGGTAACTGGTATTTCGGTATTGACGGCAATGTAACTTATGATCAAGGTTTGCAGAATGTGGTAGCTGAAATCCCCCAAGAACGTTTATTATTAGAAACGGATTCACCTTGGCTGACGCCTGAACCCCACCGCGGTGAAAAAAATACTCCGGCGTATTTGCCTTTCATCGCTGCCCAAATTGCTGAAATTTGGCAGACCGACGTTTCCGAAGTAGATAAAATTACCACCGAAAATACCCAAAAACTTTTCAACTTTTAATCACTTCTACGCTAATTACTACGATCGTGGTTTTAAGAGGAGAGTTTATTCGTTCCAAATTTTATTTACGGCTGAGATAAGATCGGAGTAAGGAATGTAAGCATATAGTTTATCCTGCCAGTTTTCTTTGGTGATATCAACTTGAGGGTCAACACCACGGCCTTCAATTGGTTGTCCGTCAGCGCGTAGTGTCAGCCGGTGGACTAAAAACATGGAGTAAGTTTCATTTTCTGCGATTTGGTTTTCAAGGGGGAAAACTTTTTCTACTGTTCCCCAGCCTTTAGTTGTGGTGCCGACAACTACTCCGACATTATATTTTTTAACCACAGAAGCAAAAACTTCAGCTGATGATTGAGTATTTTCGTTGATTAAAAAAACCACTTTTTTGTATCTGACCAGGCTTGGCATCCACCCAAGTTTGGTTTTATAATCTTCAGCTTCCCCTTGGTGAAAGTACTGAAAGGCATATTGGTTATTGCCGATGAACGGTCCAAGAAAATAGGGGAGGCCGTCAATGGCTCCGCCGACATTATCACGAAGGTCAAAAATTAGCGTATCTAGCTTGTCTCCTTGATCAAACTTTTCTGTTATTCTTTGTAAATCTTCTAAAGTAGTTGGCGAGAATTTAGTTAAATGCAGGTGAAGTATTTCCGGCTGGATTAAGTTGTACTCAATTGTTGGAAGGATGCCCTGAGTGTCGTAGTTTTCTTTGGCTTTTTCATCGCCCAAAACTTGTTGAGCTTCTTGGATTTTTTCTAATTCTTGTTGAGCTTCTGGTGATTCAGCAGCTTTTGGTTTTAATTGAGTAATTTTTTCTTCCGCTTTTTGGTTTATTTTTTCCGGTGAAGTATCTTTTTCAACTTCCAGTTTCTGATAATAATCTTTGTCAGTTTGATTTTTGACTCTTTTTTGAAGGGCAAGTTCATCTTTTTTAACGTACAGTCGGCTCCGCCCGAAAGGCTTGAGATTTGCCAGAACAATATCGGCTAGTTGTTGAGCAAACTCTTTTTTCTTTTCTTCACTTTTAAATTCATTTAATTTTTTTTCTAGGTTTTTTTGTAAGCATTGTTTTTCTCGGCAATTCCAATTTTGCGGTTGTTCAGTTATTTTTTCGACACCTTTAGCATAAATTGTAATTAAATTGTTTTCTTCTTGTTTTTGCCAGTAGTTTTGGTTAATTTTGTCATAGACTTCAAGTAAGAAAGCAATATGTTTGTTAGTTGGCTCACTGTGTACAACGTTGGGTACACGGCCGCTTCGCAGGTAAAAATACCCGCCAATAGTACTGCCGATAAAAAGTACACTCAACCCAGCGATGATAATTATTTTTTTCATAGTTTTCTTCGGAGCAGGTATGTTTTTCGCACCATTACACACCATGCTCCTCAAATATTTAACAATTTGACAATTAAAAAATTGAGCAATTGTTCAATTGAATTATAATATACCATGCCGAAAAAGTTTATTAAACGGGTTGAGAATTTTGTTTGTGAAAAATGCGGGGTGGAAGTGGAAGGGACTGGATATACTGACCACTGTCCAAATTGTTTATGGTCAAAACATGTTGACGTTAATCCGGGAGACCGCGAAGAAGATTGCGGTGGGTTGATGAAACCGATTGGGGCAGAAAGAAAAGGGGATACCTGGCGGATTTTTTACCAGTGTCAAAAGTGCGGCTGTAAACACTTCAACCGCACCGCCTCCAATGACAACATGGATAAAATCATTGATTTGTCTAAAAACCCAATCCCCGAATTGTATTAGGAGACTCTTGCCATGTACCCTTAGTGGTACCGTGGTCAGTTCTTGTTTTTAGTCAGTCGATGATTATGTTTTCATGGATACCGCTCGCCTTCCACTCACTCGCTAGACTCTCGCTTCGCAAAAAGTGATTTAAAACCTTAACGCCACAGTAGCTTGCTCGAGACTATATCCGAAAACATAATTCATCTCCTTCCTGTTTACTTTTCAAACTTCTCGAGAATCTCGAACTTTTCGAACTTCTCATTCCGAAAAGACGTCGGCGGTGTAGGTGAGAAGTTTGGTGTCCGAATCTTTGTAGCAGTCAATTGGTAGGCCGGCCTTGTTGGCACAGAGGTGGGATAAAAATTCTTCTACGTTTTTCCAATCTTGTTCCGTTCCAACTTGGGGTAAATAAGTTCCGCCGCGGTTGCCTTTTTCGACAATGACTCCATGTTTACCCAGTTCTATATTTTTCCAGCTGTCAATTGGTTCGGGTTTGGATAAGACGGAAATTTCAATTTCAATATCTTCAATCTCTTCGGACTTTACCGGTTGAAATCGAGGATCTTTAGTAGCGGCAGAGATTGTTCGGTCAATAACCGTTTGCCAAAGCGGAGTGGTTGGTTCAAATTTTCCCATACAACCTCTCAACTGGTCGTTTTTACGGAGGGTGACAAACACACCAAGTTTTTCCTGCAAGGGGGAGTTTGACTCTCTAAGCCTTGGTTCGGTAATCTCTACATTAGGTTTTTTACCGGTGTTGATGTAAGTTTCAAGAGTTTCCCGGGCTATTTCTAGTAATTTATCTTTTTCGTTTTTTTTTAATCCATTTTGAACATTTGAGGATTGGAGATTGGAATTTCTCTGGCTAAAAGTCAGAGCGGCATATCCGACTACTTGCGATTTTTCGCCAATAATATCGCCGGAGTTGGCATATTTAATTAACTGCCAATCGCCAACCTCCGAGGATCCTTCGGAACCTCGCAGGTTATCCTCTACTATATTTTCGGCAACAATCATCCCGGTTTTGACGGCTTTTTCCGCACAGGCACAGGTATCCAAATTAGGATAATTTTGGCTTAATTGTTCGTTGACTTTTTGTTCAAACTTTTCTGGATCCCCGGTTAAAATAGCACTAATTGTCCGCTCGTCAACAGAATTAGCAATGTCGTAACTTGGATAATGAGAAAGGTCTGTACTAATAACTAATAAGGTGTTTGGTGTTAGATTTTCGTGGATAGTGGAAGCCAGTTTATTGATATCTTCATTAGTAGATTCGCCAAAGAGGATAGGGACGATTTTGAAGTCGTCAAGGACGGTTTGTAAAAAGGGCAATTGGACTTCTAAAGAGTGCTCCTGGGCGTGGGCTTGAGAATTAAATTTAAAATTTGGTGAACTGTCAACAATTTTTTGGGCAGTGGTCAGGTTAATATCAACATTACCTAATGGAGTTTCCCAGGCGGTGTTTTCATCAATAACGGCGCCCTTAAAGTAGGTTTGATGAGAAGCGCCAAGGAGAATAACTGTGTCGTAGTTGCTTTTGATTTGTTTAAACCCGTCTGCAGCAACAGAACCAGAATAATCATACCCAGCATGGGGGACAATCAATATATTTACCATTTGGTCATTTCTCATTTGGTCATTTGCGGAAGAAAGGAAATTGTTGATTTTATTTTTTAGTTCAGTTGGGTTATCAGGGTAAAATGTTCCGGCTACAGCTGGCTGGCGGACATCTTCTTCTTTCATTTTCTTAGTTTTATTTATATCATTTTTGGGACTTAATTTAAACTTGGCTAAAATAACTCCGCCAATAATTAAAATGGTCAAGCCCAAAATAGTAATTACTTTCCGCATTGATTATAATTATAAATAATAAATGTTAAATAGTAAATGCTAAATAAAAATGAAAATTTATTTCACTTTTCTAGGTTTTTTCTCACTTCTTAGTCAAATTGTTTTGCTCAGGGAACTAGTCACCTGGCTGGGTGGCGATGAGTTATTTTATGTTTTGGGTTTGGGCTGGTGGTTGTTGTTGGCCGGGTTGGGGAGTTTACTACTCAGACACCTCCAAGGTCTTTTGAAAGAATTCCGCGGTTGGTATTTGTTTATTTTTTACCCAATCTTATCCCCAATTATATTAGTTATTTTTCGATATTTGTTAAGTCGTGTTTTGCCGGTTGGCCAAATTCCGGGTCTTGGTCAGTCAGTTTTACTAATTTTATTAGCGATATTTTTGCCGGCTTTTTTTTCAGGAGTACTTTTTTGTCAGGGGGTTAATAAGTGGTCAGATTCAACTAAAGGATATTTATGGGAGACGATCGGTTTTTTTATTAGCGGGTTAATTTTTACCTTTTTATTAAGCAGAACCAGTTTTCCTTTACCGAAAAGCTTAAACCGAATTACCATGGACTGGCGGTACCCAAGTTTAGAGGAAGTTATTTATTCTAAGGGTAGTCAATTAATTGTAGCTGAGCAAAATAACCAAAAAACAATTTTTTCTGCCGGCCAACCTGTTTTTAACAGCCAGCCTTCTGATTTTGATCAAAGAGTCTCCCAGCTTCTGGCAAATATAGTTCACGACCCGCTTAGACTCTCGCCTCGATCCGGCGGAGCGGGCAGCGAGGCTAGTCGTGAACTATATTCGCCGGGATTGGTATCGGGAAATATTCATCTGGCTAATTTTTTAAATGAAAAAAATAGTTATCAAGTCAGCAGTTTATTTTCAAACGAAGACTTATTTGATTTACAAAAAGATTATTTAAATAAGGGAGTTGAAGCAGAGGTTAGTGATTCTCGACAGTATTTAACAAAAAGAGGGAACAAGTTTGAGTTGATAGTTTTTGACTCTGGTTCGCCAACAAGTTTGTTTATCAATCGCTACTATACTAAGGAGTTTTTTGATTTAGTAGAAGCTAATTTAAGCCAATCAGGGTTATTTTGTTTAGTTTTTGATTTACCGTCGGAGTATTTAAGTCAGGAGGCTGAGGATTATGGTCAGGTAGTTTTTAATACTTTTGACAAAGTATTTCCCAAAGTGGAGTTATTTTTAGTTGAGGGCAGGGTTGTTTTAGTTGGTTCTAAAGTTGAAATTAAAAAGCCGGTGGAATCAACAGAATATGTTGATTATCTTTGGGAAGACAAGGAAAGGTTAGGGTTGAAAAACCAACTAAGTGGAGGGGATGAAATTAACACTGATTTTCGTCCTTTAGCTTATTTTAAACATCATCTTTTTTGGCAGACAATTTTCTCCTTTCAACTGCCAAAGTTAATTCGGCATTTGGTTTGGCTGATACCAATAAGCCTATTTTTAATTTTAATTGATTTGGTTAAAAGTTTAGATAAGAAAAAGCTAGGAGTTTTAATGGCTGTTTCCGGTTTTATTTTGATGTCTTTGGAAACAATGCTTTTATTTACTTTCCAAACTCAGTTTGGCTATCTTTATACCTATTTAGGTTTGATTATGGGAACGGTGTTATTGGGAATGGCGTTAGGTGTAAAAATAATTAAAATGAAAAAACTCCCCGGCCTCGTCACGGCCGAGCTGTGGGCGGGCCAATTTAAACCGGAACCAGGAAGGTTATTATTAATTTATTTGCTGTTGGGAGGGCTATTACTTATTGATTTTTGGCAGGAGATTATTTTTATTTGGTTGGTTTTAGGGTTATTTATTGGCTTAGTTGGCGGAATGATTTTTAGCTTAACTAATCAACGTTGGTTAGAAGAATCAGAGAACCAAGTTTTTATTTACGCTTCTGATTTATTCGGCTCTTTTTTAGGAGCAGTTTTAACGTCAATGATTTTTCTTCCTAAATTTGGTCTACCGATATTTCTGTTGATATTAGCTCTTTTTGTTGTAGTAATGCAATTCGATTTGTAGGGACAATACTAGGATTGTCCCTACGGTAGGTATTATTTCCATACTCCAGGGATGGAAGTATCGCAGTTAGAAGATGCGCCGTCAGGTTTAATTGTTTTTTCTTTAATTAAAAAACCGTCACGTTCAATAACCGACTGATTATTTTCAGGACAAAAAGTGTTGGCTGCCTTTTCAGTTTGAATATTGCCAATATAGACATAATTCAGACCAACATCCAAACAAGTTTCTCTAGCTTTAACAAGAGTTTCTTTTGGTGTTGGAGGTAAATTAGTTAATTTGTACGCTGGACTGAAACGGGAAAAATGAAGCGGGACATCGGGCCCCACTTCGTCATAAACCCACTGACACATATCTTTTATTTCATCAAGATTATCAGTATAACCGGGGACAATTAAATTAACTATTTCCAGCCAGGTATCTGATTGATGGACAATTTTAATGGAATCAAGGACTGGTTGTAGCCTGCCCTGGTTTAGTTTCTGGTAAGTTTGGTCGTTGAATCCTTTTAAATCTATTTTCATTGCGTCCAGATAGGGAAGAAGTTGTTTTAATGGTTCCGGATTGATGTAGCCGCTGGAAATATTAGCGGTTTTTAAGCCCTCTTCTTGGGCCAATTTAGCAATCTCATACATATATTCATACCAGACAGTCGGCTCGTTGTAAGTAAAGGCAATTACTTGAGCTTTTGAGGCTTTCGCACCTTCCACAACTTCTGACGGAGTCATTTTTTTAGAATTAACATCTTCAGGAGACCGGTGGGCGATGTCCCAGTTTTGGCAGTTTTTGCAATCGAGATTACACCCGGTTGTAGACAGGGAATAAGCTTTTGCTCCGGGCAGGAAATGATAAAGCGGTTTTTTCTCTATTGGGTCAACGTGGGTGATTACCGGTCGGCCGTAAACTAATGAATACAATTTACCCTGAATATTTTCACGTACGCCGCATATACCTCGTTGACCTTGGCCTAAGATACATTTATTTGGACAGAGTTGGCACTGGATCATCCCGTTGTCCAGTTGTTTATAAAAACTAGCCTCATGGTAATCGGCCGGATTTTCCTTCTGGCCGAGATTATTTTTGACCAAAATCAACCCGGACAAAATTATCCCAATTCCAATAACAATAATTCCTAAATATTTTTTCATGAGATATTATAATGGATTAGCGGACTTTAGTCCGCGTCGTTTATTAGTCGATGTTTAATTATTAAATGTTAAAATATTCCAATGACAAATCTCAACTCTACTTCACCAAGTTTAATTTCAATTTGGGCGGTTTTACTGCCGTCGGTGCTGTATTTTATTCATTGGTTTTTGGTAGAGAGTTTTAAAGGAAAGCCACCTTGGAAGTGTGAGAATTCACTTCTGCGAGGTGTGACAAGTGAACGTGGATTAAAATATATCTGGAACCTAATTCTGCTTTTACTGTTTATTCCCGGAGGAATATTCGGTTTATTACTTGGCTTTGGAATAAAAACGCCGTTTTTAGTCTACTGGCACTATCAAGGCGGCGCCGCGATGGTGATCATTTCTTTTATTCACGTTCTTAACCACCTAAATTACTACTTTCAAGCCTGGAGAACTTTAAAGTAATTTAATCATGGAAGAAAATTTCACGCCTTGGTGAAATATCACGAAAACTAATTTCTATCGACTCCTGTGGAGTTATTTCTTTCTTCGGTTCTGGCCGCATTTCCATTAAGCGGCTTTTCAAAACATTATTAAGAATAATAAGGTCAGCGACTTCTGTTAATTTTGTAGATTCTTTTATTTTTTTCGAGTTCGCTTCTACCTGATTTCTAACTTCTTCTTCGAGTACAGAACTGCCGTCATC
>CAYSLZ010000007.1:16148-21851 GCA_964432015.1 uncultured Gammaproteobacteria bacterium
GAAGATTAAAGAAATGAGTTAAATATGCTTGATTATTTGACATATTATTTGAAAGCTTATAAGGTGTTATAGTGTGTTGGTTTAAAGTTAGACTTAACAGGAAAGGGGGTGAAAAGAATGGTTGATAACAATAAAGATGAAAACGATGTTGCCAATTTGGTAAGCGGTTTAAAACAGGATTTGGATAAAGAGGTTAAGAAAGAAGCTGAAAAGCCTAAAAAAGAGGAAAGTAAGAAAGAAAAAGAAGTCGAAAAATTTAAAGAAAAAAGCCGAGAAGAAAAAAGCCAAGTTGAAGAAGTAGGAAGTGAAGAAGGTGAAGATAAAGACGCAGAAAAGATTTTAGAAGAGGCTAAAAAGAAGGTTGAGGAAAACAAAAGAAAAAGAGAAGAGCGTGCTGAACAAGCTAAAGAAGAAGCAAACTTGAAAAGTTCAGATGAAGAAGTAAGTGGTTTAAGGGAAAAGGCCGAAGAAGCTCTTAATACTGATGATGAGAAGGTCGAAAAAAAAGAAGACTGAGCCTTTTAAAGCTTAAAAAAGCAAGCTGATGTTTTTGGAGATAAAATAAAGACCGGTACCAACACCGGCTAGCCGGGCTAACTTTTGGGTAAGTGGGTATTGGGTGAATTTTCCTCCCAAAAATACAGCTGGAATTAAATAGGTACTGGTGCCGAGAAAGAAAGTAAAAAAGTAAACCATTGATTGGAGAGCACTGCGGAGATTGAAGACATGAGTTAAAGAAGCAATAAATGGAGGGCAAACATTAACTCCGGTTAAAAAGCCAACTAACAAAGGCCAGCGGATTTTTTTAAAAGGCAGAAAAGCGCATATTTTTTGGTCTATTTTTCCTAGGCTGTAAATAACAACCATTATTCCCATCCATAAATTTCCTAATGAAACTAAAGAGTGGACTAATTGGTTTTGGATAGTTTGACCGAGCCAGCCGAAAACTAAACCAAAAATTAAATAGCCAATAAGTCGACCAATTGAAAATTCCAAAATTAACAACCCGGACTTCTTGATATTCCGTTTTTCAGACATGAGTATTGGAAGGAAAATAGGCAAGCATAAACCCAGACAGTAAATGCCGACTGACAACCCAGCTAGATAACCGGAAAAAATATCTATCATTTTACATTTACCATTTTAGCATTTGCCAATGTAGGAATTTAACCGCATAGTAGCTTGCTCAAGACTATATCCGAAAACATAAATTATTTCATGACAGAATGAATTATGCTTATTACTTATTACTGTTTACAGATTACTAGTTTATGATATAGTAAAGAAAATGGATATTGCTAAGTCTATTGACCATGCCAATCACTCGGCTCAGTCAACTGAAGAAGAAATAAAAAAACTTTGTAACGAGGTAAAAAAATATGGTTTTAATGCAGCGTTTGTTAATTCTTGCTGGGTAAAATTGGCTCGTGAGCATTTGGGGGATGAAGCAAAAGTTGGTACAGTAGTTTCTTTCCCACTTGGCCAGGATTCTACTGAATCCAAAGTTTCAGCCGCCCTTCAGGCGGTGGAAGATGGCGCCGATGAAATTGATGTTTCCGCTAATGTTGGTTGGCTGAAGTCAGGGCAAACCGATAAATATTTAAATGAATTAAAACAAGTTGTAACGGCTGTTAAAACTGAGGACAACTCTAAAATTGTTAAATTTATTATTGAAGCAGTATTTTTAACGAAAGAGGAAATTAAGCAGGCATCAAAATTGGTATTAGAGTCTGGCGCTGATTTTGTAAAAACTACTTCTGGATTCGGGCCGCGGGATGCCAAGGTTGAGTTTGTTGAAACAATTCGGGAGGCAGTTGGGAATAAAATTAAGGTAAAAGCCGCCGGCGGCATTCATAACCGGCAAGAATTTAACCAATTTATCAATGCCGGAGCCGATCGGATAGGTACTTCCGCCGGAGCAGCGATAATTACCGGACAAAAACCTGAAAATAAATCAGAATGAAAAACAAAAATAACTTCTTAGACTTACTTTTACTTTTCAATATTTTAATTTCCTCAATAATGATTATTTTTATTGCTCCATCTGAAAAACTTGATTTATCTGGTCAGTTTCGGCCGAACGAAGAGGTTGGTTATTTTCATAACCAGCAGGCAATAGTTTCACCAATCTACGCTCCTGGAACGAGTATTTTGGGTGAATCAACAGAGCCAAAAAAGATCTACATTGACCTGACTAACCAGCGGTTGTACGCTTTTGAAGGAAATCGGCTGGTTTACAACTTTTTAGTTTCCACTGGAAAGTGGGGGAGGACGCCGACCGGTGTTTTTAATATCTGGATAAAACTGCGCTATACAAAAATGGAAGGCGGCTCAAAAGCTTTAAATACTTATTATTATCTGCCAAATGTGCCTTATGTAATGTATTTTTATAATAACCAAATTCCAAAATATAGGGGGTTTGGCATTCACGGAACTTATTGGCACAATAATTTTGGCCACCCAATGTCACACGGTTGTATTAATATGCGGACAGAAGAAGTTGCCGAGCTTTATTACTGGGCTGATCCGAAACTTAACGGTCGTCAGAGTATTTATGCCTCAAAAAATAATCCTGGCACTCAAGTAGTTATCTTTGGAAAAGCCCCGAATTAAAAATTCTAATTTCTAATTCCTAATTTCTAAATAAATTCCAATTATCCAATTTCCCAATTTAAAAATTTTTTTTGACTTTTGGTATTGGTGCTTTTTTAGGTCAATTAGGTCAATTCGTGAATTCTATTGATTATTGCCTTGGTTGCTAAATAGGTTGCTTCGATGCCGGATATGCCGAGCATTTCACCCAAAGTATCAGAAAGTATATACGGGTTATCTGAGGAATAATAAGCCAATCCTAGAGTAAAGGGCGGTTGATGCAAATCAACTATTGCTCCTTGGGGTAGTGGCTTTGAATAAGTTGCTTGGGAGACTGCTCCTAAATATGGGCCGGCTTCCATTTCAATAATATTAAATTCTTTTTTAGAATATTCATCAAACAAATTTTGGTTCTCCATAAATGTTCCTAAAACAGAAACCAGTCGTTGGTTATCTAAAATAGAACCACTTTGAAATTTATTTGGAAAATGTTGGTTAAAAATGTTATTGACCATATAAGTATTTTGGGTGTGTTCATCAAAAACTATTTTGGGAATCATGATATCTCCTACCTTGGTATTTAAAGCGGCTGCTTTACCTAAAATAAAAACTCCTTTCATATTTTGAACGTTTTCCAGAATTTCTTCTAAAAGGTGAAAAGCCCCAAAGCCTAAAGGGTATTCTGTATTTAAGATAACTAATTCTTTAAGTTTTTTATCAATAGTTTTACCCGGAATAATTTGCGTTTCTAATTCTAAATTTGTTTCTGGTTCCAAGCGTATAATACCTAACTTCTTTTCCTTATCTAACTTTTTTTGCCATAATTTTTGGTTTGATTTAAAAGCAAATTGGGAGCCAAAATATGTTAAATATTGATCGGGGATGTCGGATTGGTCAATCAATTTTTTTATTTCCGGATGATTATTTTTGACTGTTTTTAGAATTTCCTTTTTGTGTTCAAGACAAAAATTATCAATCAGGTTTATTAGGCTGTGGTTATTTGAAGAGACAAAAACTAGGTTTTGGCGGCTTAAATCAAATTTTTTTTCAACTTTGTCGTTGACAAAATCCCACCAGTTTTGAGCTGTTTTTGAAAAGTTAACCCAGCTTCCAGCGAGGAGCTTTATTTTGTAATCCGGTGCTTTTGCCGGCAGTGAATAATTTTTAAACTTTTCAAGGCCTTTTTCAGCCGCTTTTTCAAGTTCAATTTCTAAGCAAATTGCTAAGTTAACAATATCGTCAACGTCAGATATTGAAGCGGCAAAACAAGCCAAAATTTGTTTTTTGGGATGATAAAAAATTTGGCGTCTTCTTTTCGGGGCTTCGACATGTTTCCAGTTACTTAAATTATAGCCGGCATCTTCAAATATTCCTTTTGTTTGTCCAATAACGATAAGCTTAGTTTTAGTTATTTCTTTAGGCAGTCTTTTTATTGCATAGGAGAGAGCTTGGCGGTCAATTTGGTCTGATTCTGCTTTTTGGTGAAGAAGCGGCTGCATTTTTAAATAAGTTGGGATGAGTGTAGAAATTTCAATTTTCTTTGAACTGCGTAAAGCTGAGCGGTAAGTCCGCAGATGCAGTTCAATTGCTTCTTTTGAAGCTTTTGGCTTTAATTCTTCTTTCATTATCATGTCTAATTGTAGATTGTAAATCGCAAATTGTAAATTGTTTGACAGGTGTCCCCGAAAGGAATCGAACCTTTATCTCAGGTTTAGGAAACCTGTGCTCTATCCGTTGAGCTACGGGGACGTAATTTTTATTTTATCATCTATAATTATCTATTATGAAATTTTACATTTCTACTCTTGGCTGTCGGTTGAATCAGGCAGAAAGCCAAGAATTGGAAGAACTATTAACTAATCAAGGATGGCATAAAACAGATAAGGCTGAAAAGGCGGATTTGATAGTTATTAATACCTGCGTGGTTACCCGTAAAGCGGAACGGGAGACTCGGAAAGAATTACGGCGGTTAAGGCGGGAAAACCGGCAAGCTAGGTTGGTTGCTGCCGGTTGTTGGGTGGATAAAATTAATCAATTTGGCGGTATTGAAGTTGAGGGTATAGATGAAATGATTAGTAATCAAGAAAAATGGAAAATGGCCAAAGGCCTAATGCTTAATGCTCAAAGCAGAATGGGAAAACAGACAGAGGGACGGGTATTGATTAAAATTCAATCCGGTTGTCATAATCAGTGTGCCTATTGTTTACCAACTTTGGTTCGGGGGGCGTCTATTAGTGTACCGATTGAAAGAGTAGTTAAAAGAGTACAGCAAGTAGTAGAAAATCAGGTTGTTGAAGCGGTTTTAACCGGTCAAAATGTTTCTCAATATAACGATGACGGTAAAACCTGGGTTGATTTAGTTGAAGCGGTTTTGAAACAGACTGATATTCAGCTTTTACGCTTAGGTTCAATCAACCCAACTCTGGTGGAACGTCCTGATTTCAACTATAGTTCCGGATCCGGAACTATAGTTGAAGAGTTGGTTTGTTTATTTCATGGGTCAGGAAGGGGGAGGCTAGCTAGACACTTGCATTTGAGTCTGCAGTCGGGTAGTGACCGGATTTTAAAAAAGATGAATCGAAATTATACAACAGATCAGTTTCGCGAGGTAGTTAAAAATTTGCGTCAGAATGTTGACGGAATGAATATTACTACTGATGTGATTGTCGGTTTTCCAGGGGAGAGTAAAGAAGATTTTCAACAAACCTTGGAGTTTTGCCGGGAGATGAAATTTGGCAAAGTTCATGTTTTTCGTTATTCACCTCGAAAAGGTACTTTAGTTTTACAAAAAAGAAGGGAGTGGGGTAGAGTAGGGTCAAAAATTAAAAAAAAGCGAAGTAAAAAAATGAGAAAATTAGAAAAAAAGCTTCGTCATCAGTTTTGGGAGTCACAAATTGGTAAAACTGCCGTGGCTAAAATTTGGGGTACCGGCAAGGGCTTAACCGATAACTATATTCCAATAAAAATGGACTTAAACAAAAAAATTAATAAACCAATTGTAAGACAAGTACGATTGTTAGCAGGGCCTAATTTTGATATACTTAAGGCGTCAATCAAGGGCCTGTAGCTCAGGGGTTAGAGCACTGATCTTATAAGTCAGGGGTCGATGGT
>CAYSLZ010000008.1:0-19344 GCA_964432015.1 uncultured Gammaproteobacteria bacterium
AAGTGGAAAAAATGTTTACTAATTTGTTTACCAATAGTGGTAGTTGGACTGCCTTTGGCGATAGGCGGAGCCTTTTTGCTGGCTTATGAAAATAAAATCTATCCAAAAACTCAAGCGGCGGGAATTAATTTAGAAGGACTGTTAGTAGACGATGCAAAAGATAAATTGCGAGAAAAAATCAACGTCCCGCAAAAACTAAAGTTAGCTGACGAAAATGAAACTTGGGAAATTGATAATCATAAGTTGAAAATCAAGTATAACTTGGACAAAACTGCTCAATCGGCTTATAAAAAATCCCGTCAACTACCAGTAACCAATTGGATTAAACAAACAAACGTTGAACTGGATTACAGTTTTGATGAACAAACATTGGAATCGGAGTTAGCAACTATTGCCGGTCAAATCAACCAAGAACCAATCCCCCCGCAGATAAACTATCAGCCTGAAACAAAAGCAATCGAAGTTAATCAGGGGAAATTAGGTAAAAAGCTAAATATTGATGATTCAAAACAAAGAATAATTAATCAAATCAGAATCGGCCAAATTGATCAAGTTATTCCGTTAGTTGTAGACACACTTAATAATTTACCCAATGAAAGACAAATAGAAACGGCCAAAAGCCGGGCCGAAAATTTAATTGACAAAAATTTAACTCTAACCAGCAGTCAACAAAATTTTGTTATTGAGGAAGAACAACTAATTAATTTCGTCGGCTTCAACTCTAGCTGGGATAAAGACAAAATAATGGAATATCTAGAAGTTATTGCCGAATCTGTAAACCAAGAACCCAAAAATGCTAAATTCGAATTTAAAGAAAACCAAGTTGAAGCTTTTGAACCCAGTCAAACCGGGCTCAGCTTAAACAAAGAAAAAGCTGTTGTTGAAATAGCGGCTGGTTTAGACAGAATTATTACTGAAAACCTGCCCCAAACAATTGAACTGCCTTTAGACGAAAAAAAACCGGAAATCGAAACTTCCGACACCAACAGATTGGGCATTCAAAAGCTACTTGGTGTTGGTGATTCTTCTTTTCGTCATTCTTCAATATCAAGAATACACAATGTTGATTTAGCCTCGTCAAAGTTTAACGGAGCCTTAATTGAACCAGGAGCAGTTTTTTCTTTTAACGAATCTGTTGGCGATGTCAGTCAGAAAACCGGTTACCAACAAGCTTACATTATTAAAAATGGACAAACTATCATGGGTACCGGCGGCGGCGTCTGTCAGGTATCAACTACAATGTTTAGAGCAGCACTGCAGTCGGGGCTACCAATTATTGAGCGGCATGCCCATGCTTACCGGGTTAGCTATTATGAACAAGACTCTAAGCCAGGTTTTGACGCCACTGTTTATTCTCCTTCACCAGACTTAAAATTCAAAAACGACACCCCCGGTTATATTCTTATCCAAAGAGAAATAGATAAAGAAAATCGCTATTTAGCTTTTAAATTTTACGGTACAGATGACGGCAGAAAGACTAATATTGAAAACGCGCGGGTTTGGGATGTTATTCCTCCTCCAGAACCAAAATATATTGACGACCCGAGTTTATCCCCCGGTCAAACTAAACAAATAGAACACGCTGCTTGGGGGGCCAAAGCAGCTTTTGACTGGAAAGTAACTCGCCGGGATGAAATAATCCAAGAGAAAACGTTTTTTTCACATTATCGACCGTGGCAAGCAGTTTATTTGAGGGGACCTCAAATATAATTAACCTAATTTCTAATTAACCTAATTGACCTAAAAAAGAAAAATTTGAATATTAGAAATTGGGATTTATTTAGAAATTAGATCAATTCGGATTTTGTAGAATACAAATATGTTTTCAAAATTAAGAAAGCCCTTGTTAGGGCTGGGACTTGGTTTTATAATTGGTGGTATGTTATTTTATATCAGCCGTAGTTTTTACGATTACTGGCATTACAAAAAGGAACTGCGGCAAAAAATAGTTTATTGGAAATCAATCGCCGGCGAATATCCGAAGTACCCGGATTGTTGGGTTAAACTGGCTATTAATTGGCATAAATTAGGCCAAGATAGATTTGCCCAATTAGCGATAGAGAAAGCAAATAAACTAGATCCCATAAATGATAATATTAGAAATATTAAAAAAGAAATCACTGATGGAAATTGACTTAATATCTAATTAACCTAATTGACCTAAAAAATAACCAATGACACAAATACCAAATTTAAGACCAACTATTATTTCGGAAATTGGGAAATTGAGAAGTTTTTTAGAAATTAGAGCAATTAGTAATTAGAAATTTTTTAAATATGCAATATTTAAAGGTGTTTACTGACGGCGGGGCAAGAGGCAACCCCGGACCAGCTGCTTATGGAGTAGTTGTTAAAGACAGAAGCGATAATATTATATATAAAAAAGGCCAAAAAATCGGCAAAGCAACTAATAATCAAGCTGAATATGAAGGGCTAATTGCTGGATTAAAATGGCTTGTTGAAAACCGGTTACAACCTCGGAAAATTGATTTCTACCTTGACTCACGGCTGGTAGTTAACCAAATGCAGGGAAATTTTAAGGTAAAATCAGTTAATATAAGACCTTTATGGCGCCGGGCAAAAAGTTTTGCTGACCAAATCAAGGGAAAGATAAGTTACCACCACATTCCCCGCGAGAAAAACACTCAAGCAGATACAATGCTGAATAAAGCACTAGATAAGTGTTAGTTGTTAGGTGTTAGTGATTAGTCTTCAGCATTTAGTGCAGGTTCATAGCCTGCTTTTTCGTGTTAAAATGTATCAATGCCCAAAACTACATTTGAATTTGAAGTTTCAACCAATAAACCAAAGGCAGTTGTTATTGGCCCAGATTATTTAATTAAGCCAATTGCCAGCTTTTTTCGCCAAAAAGGTTTAAGTGTACAAACTAATTTAACCGGACAATCCACTGGCCCGGTAGACTATATTGTAGATGCTCAAGGAAGTACAAAGTTGATTAACCTCGCCGCCGAAACAGGAGCAAAATATCTCCATATAACTATGAGCCAAGAAAAGCCTAGTTATCAGGAAAATATAAACTGGCGAGTGATGGAAACTAATTTTGTAGTCGGCCCAAACCTACCAAGAGAAACATTGATGGGGCAGCTGATTACCCAAGCAATTAAAAATAAAACATTAACTTTGCCCTCCCCTGATAACAAAGTTTATCCAATCCACGTTAATGATTTAGCTGAAGCTTGCTGGCAGGCCTTAGTGGTACCAAACACTTCTAGTAAAAGATTTTTGGCATTAGGCAAGCCTGTTTCCAGCCAGAGATTGGGAACTTATCTAGAAAACCTTGGCCAGACTACAAAAGGTACGGAGACTCTTTCTGATTTAAATATTAAAAAATATGAACTCAGCCAAATTGAAACCAGTTATCAAAACCTAAATTGGCGTCCAAATTTAGGCTGGCAGGAGGCTGTTAAAAAGTCGTTCCAATCTATGTGGAACGATCCGCCAAACGCTTCGCAATTAGACGAGCAAATCCCAACGCAAACAGACAGCCAATCAACCCAAGAACCTGAGCCAAAACATGAGCCGGAGCCGATACAAAAAACCGAACCGGAAGTATCTGAAGAAGTAATTGTTATTGAAGACACGAGTGAACAGGCTGATAAAGAAGTAAAAACGCTGGAAAGTATCGAGAAAGAGCTAGTTTCCGAATTCAAGAAAAAACCAATAAAGGATAAAGACAAACTGGTTTGGTGGCAGCCAATCGGATTAGTTATTTTTTTAGCAATCAGTTTTTTATTTTCCGTTTGGTTGAAACCTACTCTTCGTCTCGGCTTGGGTATTTGGCAAATGAAAAATTCCTACGCCCAGATTATGACTCAAAACTGGGAGCAAGGATTAGAAGAAAGTCAAAAAGCAAAGAAGAATTTTTCGGCGGCAGAAGAATTTTTAAAAAATTCTGATCTGGCAAGCCTATTTTTCGGATATAAAGGCCTTTTGGCCAAAAGTGCCGAATTAGGAAGAAAAACAGCGCTTACTGCTGAAACCGCCATCCCTTTTTTGAAAAATAGCCTTCAGCTTTCAGAATCGATTTTGAAAAACAAAGCATTTGATCAGCAGGAAGGCATCAAACAAACAACCGCTTATTATCAACTACTTGACTTTCAACTTAAAGAAATTCAAGCTCTTTTAAATGGCTCTTGGGTAGGTATGCCGGGTCGATGGCAAAATGAGCCTCAACAACTGGCAGAAAAAATTGACCAAGTCCAGAAAGATTTAACTAAAATAAATCATCTTTTGCCGCGTTTACCTTGGCTAATTGGTTTAAATAACCAAAGAAGAACTTTTCTGGTCCTTCTTCAAAATAATATGGAGCTAAGACCAACGGGAGGTTTTATTGGTTCTTTTGCTTTACTTACTTTTGAGAATGGTCAATTGCTAGATTTTGATGTTCAGGATGTTTATACTGCTGACGGTCAACTTAAAGGCCATGTTGAGCCACCGGAACAGATTAAAGAAATACTCGGAGAGGCAAAATGGTATTTAAGAGACTCAAACTGGAATCCCCATTTTCCAAAAACTGCTGAAAATGCAGAGTGGTTTTTAGATAAAGAATTAGGCAGAAAAGTAGATGGTGTTATCGGGTTCAATCTAGAAGCAGCCAAAAAAATTATTGCTGGCTTTGGTGAAATATATTTAGCTGATTTTAACGAAAAAATAAATGCTGATAATGTTTTTGAGCGAGCCGAGTTTTGGTCTGAAAACGAATCCTTTCCAGGTTCTAATCAAAAATCTGCTTTCTTAGGTCTAATGGGACAACAATTATTTGAAAACATTAAAGCCGCCCAGCCAGAAGAATATGCCAAAATCAGCAGTGCTTTTTTAGAAGCCTTGGAAGAAAAAGAAATTCTGATTTACACCCATAACCAAGAACTCAACACTACTCTTCACCAACTAAACTGGGACGGTAGTATTCGACAACCAACCTGTAGTTTAAATAACTGCCACACCGACTATTTACATCTTAATGAGGCTAATTTGGGGGTAAATAAAGCAAACTATTTCCTTAGACGAAGTATTGAAGAAAGAATTACAATTAACGAAAACAGTATAATTGATCACCAGTTAAAAATTAATTATGAAAATACCGCTGCTTCTAAAAACTGGCCCGGAGGAAATTATCTGGCTTGGATGAGAGCTTATCTGCCAATAGGCACCAAAATAAACAACATCAGTGTCTATGACCCCCAAAATCCGACGAATAAAAAAACGATTAACTCAAATGATAGAAAAGAAGAGATTGACCACGGCAAACAAATTATTGGTTTTAAATTTGAAGTCCCAATTCAGGAAAGACGGATAATAGAAATGAATTTTTCCCAACAAGCAGAAATAGGTCAAGAAAGTTTTAATTATTTTTTATACTGGCAAAAACAATCCGGCTACCAAAATACACCGTTGTCTTTACTTGTTGATTTCCCAGATAATTGGAATCCTCTTCAGGTTACCCCGACAGCCAACGTCGTTTCCGGTAAACTTCTTTTTAACCAACAACTTAACAAGGATTTAAATTTTGGAATACAATTCAGTAAATAAAGTATGCCCGAATTACCGGAAGTAGAAACCATAAGCCAACAGTTAAGCAGAAAAATTGTTGGTAAAAAAATTGACGAAATAGAAATACTGCGTCAGAAAAATTTTATTGGGACTAAAAAACAAATTATCGGACAAAAAATTACTAATGTCCGCCGTCAGGCTAAAGTTATTATTATTGACCTCGATAATAATTTTCACTTGATTGTCCATTTGAAAATGACCGGCCAACTTCTTTATCAGAAAAAGTTATCGGCTGAAAAACCTTATAATCATAAACCAAATGGAAATGTATACAATGCAGATATACTGCCCAATAAATATACCCGCGTAATTATTAGTTTTAAAAATAACGGCTACTTGCTTTTTAACAATCTCAGAGCTTTTGGCTGGATGAAAGTTGTTGATGAAAATCAATTACAAAAAGAACTTATAAACTTTTCTGGAGTTAATCCTCTTTCTGACCAATTTACGCCTGATTATTTAAAAAAAATTACCGGCAAAACACGAAAAGCAATCAAAACACTTTTAATGGACCAAAAAAAAATTGCCGGAATTGGCAATATCTATGCTAGCGAAAGCCTGTTTTGTGCTGATCTCCACCCAAAAACACCGGCCAAAAATCTCGTAAATCATCCAGAAAAACTTAAAAATCTCCATCAATGTATTAAAAAAGTTTTAAAAAAAGCCCTTCGCCATAAAGGTTCAACAGCAAATGATGACGCATTCCGTGACACTACTGGTAAACGGGGAAATATGCAAAATTATCTCCAAGTTTATGCCCGGGAAGGCGAAAAATGTCCAAAATGCAGTGGTAATATTAAGCGAATAAAAATTTCCGGCCGCAGTACCTTTTTCTGCCCAAACTGCCAACAAAAACTATAAAACTTAAAAACAATTCAATTTCAACTATAACTCTGGATCCAGAACTATAGTTGAAAAGTTATTTGTTGAATTTCGTAAATATTTTTGTTACTTTTTTCAAAGGCCAATCATTAGAAAGTAAATCCAAAGGAACTTTTGGATGTTCTGCGATTAAATTCCAAAAATTACTTTTATCCTTTTTAGTGAGTTTTCCTTTAGCTTTAATTTCTGCTATAAAATTTTTTGCCGTATATTTCCAATCTTCAACATCCCACAATTCGTCGACTAAATAATTTGCATCCCTTCTAGATAATTTGGCTTCAAAAGTAAATAAATACTTTGGATTATCTATAAAATTGTTGATTTTTTTAATAATCCACTGATGAGTAAACGGGCTTAGCCAAACTGAACGCTGTAACCTTTTAAAACCAAATTCGGCCAAAATATAACTTAATTTATCTCTAATCTCCGACTTCTCCTCGGGAATATCATAAATAATTATTCGCCATTTTTTATTCCAAGGCTTTGTAATTTCACTATAAACTGTCTTCGGCTTTTTTTTAAAAGACAAGTCCTTATTAAGTATATTTTTTTCAATTAAATACCAAGCACTTTTTTGAACTTTAATTTTCGGTACTCCGGTATCGTGATAAACCCAACTAGTTGATTTAAAGTAGTCATCGAAAAACAGAAGCATATCTTCAGCAAGGGTTAAAATTCGAATTAGTCGACTTTTCCTTGCCATAACTTAATCATGACACAACATAACTCATTTTTCAACTATAACTCTGGATCCGGAACTATAGTTGAAAATAGCAGGGTTAATAGATTACAAGTTAATCTTAAACTTGTTGTTTTTTCTTGGGAACATGGCCATAAGGTAAAGAATGTTGCGGTGTTCGCTGGAAACTAAATTGTCACCGTATGTTTTCTTTGTTTTTTCAAGCTGGTCAACCAAATAATTACCGGAATCAGAAAGTGAGTTTTTGGCTTCACTTTCAATCGTTCTCCTCAGTTGTGATTGATAACCGCAAAGCTTGGCAGTAACTAAAAATTCAAATTTATTATCAAGAGTCACTTCAAAATAATTGTCTCGTATAACTTTTTCAACTTCTTGAGCAAGCCGCTGATAAATTTTTCTTTGGTTTTGGTTTAATTTTCGCATGTAAAACAAGGTCTCGCCAATTATACAGTGGGTTAGATAATAAATTTTTAGCTTAATTTCCGTTTCATCTAAAGGTTCAAAGTTTTGAATAACCTTCAGCAAATATGATGGACTAATTTTTTCACTTTTTGAGCCTAAATAATATCTAGATAAATATAAAAAATTAATTGCACTTGATGACAAGCCCGGCAGGGCTTTTTCATCATTAATAAGCCTTTTTTGTAAATCAATTAGTTCTTGGCTAGACAAATATTCAGCCACAAGATTTTCTATATTCATTCCAAACATTTTTTCAGCCCACAAAAATTCAAACAAAATTCTCGTATATACTTTCAAAAAAGGATATTTATTTAAATAAGTTTGGCGTAACTGGTAACAGCTTTTATTCATTTTTTCTCTATTTTTTAAATATTCTTTAAACCTTTGTCTTAGCTTTTCTTTTGTGTAAAGTTCTTTTTTTAATTTCTCCAAACTTTTTTCATCAGTTTTGTGTCTAAACCACAAAAAATGACGGGTAGCATAATGAAATTTTTTAGATGATAAATATCGATAATTCATCCGATATTGATTTTTTACTAACTTAGGAACTGAGTATTTATCCCTACGAAGAAGATGTTTACAATGTTTGACTATCTCCTCACTAATATTCAACTTACAAACTGATTGTAAACTTTGCCATTTAGGATTAATATCCACCGTTATTACCCGATACTTGTCCTTTTTTTGATCATGTAAAATATCTACACTACACCACTGTAAGTTTAATGAAGAAGCCGTTTTTAAGCCTATCGTTGTTAACTTTTTAATAATTTCTTTATCCTCAACCTTTTCCGGTTTACCCTTTAAGGCATACCTCATTGTTCCGAGAACTTTGCCGCCAAAAACTAACACTTGATAACTTCTGTCATTTTCAATAAAGTTCTGAAAAATATAATTTTTGATTTTATCTTTAATTAACTTCAAGTCGCCCTTTTTCTCAATCAAAAAAACATCTTTCGCTTGATTCCCTAGATCGTTTTTGCAAATAAACGGATATTTTAAAACCTCTTTTTTCATTGCTGCTCGCAAATCTTCCCAGCGATGGTAATTAAAAGTCTTTATTCCTTTAATTTTTAAATATTTTTCAAACATTTTTTGCTGATAAAAATTGGAAGCTATAAAAGGCCTCTTTAAAACTGCTTGGTTGAAAACAATCCTATCAGCAAGCATTTCAGAAAAAATTGCTCCTTGCTGATGAGTATAAAAACCCAACAAAGGCCAAAAAACTATTTTGCCAATTTTGTCAACTGAGTTTTGCCAATCATTTAAACTTTGTAAATTAAGTAAATTTAGTTCAAGATTATGTTTATCTGCGGCTGTTTTTAGGTTTTTAATTTCCCAATTGTTTGAGTCCTCACAAAGAATTGAAATATCATATCGATATGAAGTCATTCTACCTTGATTAAATGGCCTTTTAAATCCTTTTTTCCAAGCAAAAATTTTGTTTCTAGTTTTGACCGGTCGGCAACATTTGCTTCCGTAATAATTTTTTGGCCTTTAAGATAAAATGAAACGCTGATTACCGGACGTTTACGCTCACGTCCTAAAGAAGAACGATAAGTTCGATAAAAAACAATATTATCCGAATCCAAAAGCCCTAAACTTCTGGCCACTTCCTCATCAATTGAGCTTCGAGCCGCCCCGGTATCTACTTTGGCTAACATTTCGAATTTTTTGCCTTTACTCGAAACAACCTTTATCGGCTCCACCGTTTTCAAAATTTCAGAAGACTGAGAAGATTTAAGGTCTACTTTATCGGCAAACTTTTCACCAAATAAAGTTCGGGAAATTTTCATAGCGTGCTTATAATTCCGGACCGGAAGACCATCCACCCGCTCCAAGCGCTGTTTAAGCCCAGCCCGATTACAAATCTGAATTGATAATCCAGGACGAGCATTTAATTCTAAAATCAAAGGGCCTTTTTTCTTGTCGATAACTAAATCAACACCCATAAATTCTAATGAAGGCACTGAGTATTGACTCTTAATCGCCGTCATTAAGGTTTTTTTCCAGTGGGGGATTTTAATTCCGTTTACTTTAATATCTTTTTTTCGCTTGTAATCATAAATTTTCTTGACTGGAGAATTAAAACGCACCCCATAAGTAGTTATTCCTGTCGCCATATCAACACCCAGCCCAATAGCTCCCTGATGTAAATTTGCCTTGCCCTCTGAATCTTCGGTTGGTAAACGAAGCATAGCCATTACCGGAACCCGGTTATACATAATAATTCTAATATCGGGTGTGCCGCTTTTGGTAAACCGTAAAAACTTAGGATGAATTTTTATCCGCTCTTCAACTAAAACACTGTCTGATTTATTGTAGAGGCTGAATCGGCCTTCTAAAATGTCAAAACAGTGAAGACGTAAATCAGAAATATTAATCTTTTTACCGTCCATCAAATACCACTCACCAGCCCACTTGGCTTTTTTTCTGACCACAATTACACCGCGCCCACCTGAACCAGAAGCCGGCTTGATAACAAAATTTCCCTTTAACTCTTCCCACTCAAACTCTTCTACCTCTTTTTCATTTTCCAGTAAACCAAGAATCTTGGGCACACTGACCCCATCTTTAGCCAATATTTTTTTTGTCTTTATTTTAGAATCAGCAATTTGTCTACCTATTCCACTATTTTCACGTAAATAGAACCAGATACGGGCGTTGGCGCCCAAAATGTCATTGTATTGATTCATCTTCCAATATTAAATTATTATTATTCTTCCTCTTCTTCTCTTCTGATTGCAGACCGAAACCGGCCGTATTCAAGAAGCCGGAAGCCGGTATAACGGCCAACTACAAAACCCAGACCTAAAACAAAAATCAAAAAGGGCTCTGGGTGAAGCAAAACCAAATTCTGAAAGGGGTACCAACTCAAAACCAAAGTGGATACAACCGCTAAAAATAAGGTTATTATTGTACGCCTCAAACCAACCCGAAATCCTTTTCTTCGTTGAAGTGAAATATGTTCTTCGGAAAGAAGAATCAAAAACAGAATAGGAAAAGCGGTAACATAGCCAGGGTTAAAAGATAAAAATTGAGCCCCTAAACCAAGAAACAGAAAGACACCAAGAACAACTATCCATAAAGAAATTGACCGGCGGGGCCAATAATGAAGTTTAATTTTATAAAGTAAGTTCCTAGCAATTAAACTTAAACCTAAAATAAAGAAAAAGAGGATTAACCCACCGACAATCCCCATTGACCAAAAAGCAGCGGCAATCATCGTCGGCATGTAAATACCATAAGTCTTTAAACCTATCATGTAGTGAAGAACGTCCGATAAGGTGCCAATCAACGGCAGACTAAATAAAATCAAAATTGTTGTCGGAGCTATGTTTTGGTCAACCGCCTGCCTAATTGTATACTTAAGAATATTCACTAAGGAAATATGGTCAATTTTTTGTTTATCTAAAATATATACAAGTTCTCGTTCCGAGGTTCCTCCGTAATGTTTCATAACCGACTTACTGACACTATTTATTGGTTTACTTGTTTGACTCAAAACTAAAAAAGGGTCAAAAAAGATATTTAAACCAATTATTCCAAGTAATATTGCTATTAGGCTTATTTTTTTCATACCTGAATTATACCTTTTTTTTTAACTTATATCAACCGCAAATGGTTAAGGCCCAAACTTGATCAGCTCCGGCGGCTTTAAGAACAGAGGCAGCCGCTTTTATTGTTGAGCCGGTTGTCCAAACGTCATCAAAGACGACAAAATTTCCTTTTTTAACCATCCTCTTAGTTTGAAGTCCAAAAGCTCCTTTAACATTCTTTTTCCTTTGTTTTTTAGTTAATTTTGATTGCTGTTTTGTCCTTTTTTGTCGTATCAGCAACTGATCTTTATAGCCTAAATTTAACTCCTCCGCCGTTTGGCTAAGTATTTCGGCTGTCTGGTCAAACCCCCGAAATAATTTTTTAGCTGGATATAAAGGTACCGGCAAAAAAATAAACTTTTTTTTCCTCCAAAAAGAAAATATTTCTCGGTTTAATTCTAAACCCCGAACTGTTAACTTGATCAAAGTAGAACCAATTTTTTCGGCCGGGTCATATTTGTAATCACGAATAATACGTCCAACAATTGAGTGGTAAGAATAAAGGCTGAACAAACCCGATAATTTAGCATATCTAGTTTGACACCGGGGATGAATTAGTCCTTTTGGACTTGGCCGACCGCATTTTGGGCATTTTTGTTTTTTCAAAAAGCGAATTTCGTCTAAACAATTTTTACATAAATAAGAACCTCTACTTCCACACTGATAGCATTTGATTGGAAAAAGAAGGTCTAGAAACATAGTTTAGTATAATACAAATACAAATAGACCTAATTGACTTAATTACTAATTAAACTAAACAAAACCCAATGAGGAAATTTTTTAAAAAATTAGAAATTAGAGTAATTAGAAATTAGAATTTTGGATTCGTGTTAAAAAAAATAATTTTAAATTCCAGTGTCCAAATCGTCGGGCGAGCTCTCAGCCTGGTAATTTCAATTGTCATTGCCGGAATTTTAACTCGGCAACTGGGAACCAGCGGCTATGGAAACTACGTGTTTATTTCCGCTTATGCTACTTTACTGGCAACAATTGCCAACTGGGGAACAAACATAATCGGTGTCCGAGAGTTATCCAGAACTAATAACAAAAAAAAGCTTTTTAAAAATTTGATTGTTCTTAGACTTGTTTTTTCTATCTTAACTGTTATTGGCGGCTTGATGGCGATTATTTTATTACCTGTTTTTCAGGACATCAAAATAATTTCTACCATCGTCCTACCTCTCGTTTTCGTGTCAACTTTTGAATCAACCTCATATATTATCTACCAAACATTAGTCAGAATGGATTTAAAATCAGCCTTTCAAACCTTAAGCCAAATCTTGTTTCTTGGTTTTACACTAATATTTTTAAAATATAATTGGCAAATTGCCGCTCCTTTAGCTGGATATTTAATTGCTAAATTAATAACCGGCTCGATTTCTTTCTCAAAAGCTTTAAAACTAATCCCTGATTCTAAGGCCTCTTTAGTTAAGTGGAAAAAAATTAAAAAATTATTTTGGGCAACAATGCCCCTGGGGATACAGTTGATTTTATTTACCGGGTATGATCAAGCAGTTGATTCATTTATTATTAAAAGCTATCTCGGTTCCACTCAAGTAGGACTTTACGGCCTAGCTTATAAAATTTATTCTAACCTGGTTCTTCCCGCATATTATCTAAACAGCACTATTTTGCCAATTATTTCTAAAAATAACGCTAAATCCAGAAAAAGCTTAAAAAACGCAGTTGGCTTAACCATACTGGGATTAATTATCCTAGTTCCTTTAACAATTATTTTCAGTGATTTTGCTGTTAATCTTATTTCGGGAAGTGAATATAGTCAATCAGGCCAAATTTTGAAAATTCTAGCGATTAGTTTAATTTTCGCCTATTTTAACCACTTAGGCGGATTTATTTTAATCGCTAAAGATAGACAAATTGAATCACTGATAATTGGCTTGATAGCTTTGGGATGGAATTTAATTTTAAACCTAGTTTTTATCCCTAATTACGGCATTTTTGCTGCCGCCTGGATTACTGTTTCAACCGAAGCCCTGGTAACAATAATTACGGGGTGGAGGCTAATTTGGTGTTATAATAAAAGGAAATGAACAACCAACAAAATTCTAACTCGGAGTTAACCCCGCAGATTGAACAATTAATAAAAAACTATCAGCAGGCGTTGAAAGAAATGGAATTGAGCGGCGAAATTTCAACTATTCATGTTGACGAAATCGCCGCTAAAGTAGCCGTATTATATGAGAAAATGAGAAAAATAATTGACTGGAAAGAGGAACACCTTCTACGACGCGGAGCAATAGAAAGAATTCTCAAACGACGATTGATTGGTGAACTTTCTAACTCTAACTTTCTTCACCCTGGGCAGCCTAAAAAAATGGCTGAGCCGCTGGTCTTAGAATTAATCCGAGGAGGACATTTTCTTAATGACCGCATTCCACGATCTAAAATTTCAGAAGTCGAGGAGATTCTCACTAAATACATTTATATTATAAATAATAACCCTCTGTCAAAAACAATAAAAGTTAAAGAAAGAATTAATTTTTACAATTGGATAATTGAAATATGCGCTTGTGAAATCGAAGAAACTCTTGGTCAACCAGCCAAGGAAAATCTGCTTCTTAATTTTATGACCAAAGTAATGAATAAAAGAATACAATTAGGTCCTAAAATTGAAATGTCAGAAAAAGAAAAAGTTATCCAAACATATATTGCTGCCCACCGAACACTCTATGATCTTGATGACCCAATCATTAGTTATCATTTGATAAAGATTTATTACCCTGATTGGGTAGAGGCCAGCCAACCTCTTATTGAAACTGTAACACAAAAAATTCCTGACATCCAAAAAAGACTAACCGAAGATTTAAACTATCAACACTCGAGCAAATTTCGTAAAGTTTGTGAAAAATATGATACGGTTTTTTTAATCATTGGCGACATACTAAACAACTTATCCAAACAACCCAATCAAATAAGAGAAAAGTTTTCTAAAAGTAAAACCTTAAAAAACATGATTCATCAAGTCTATGAAACCCGGCTGGGAACTCTTAAAAAACGTCTAAGAAGGGCGGCAATTTATTCAACACTATCTATTTTGATTGCCAATATTGTTTCTCTTTTCATTGTTGAAATCCCACTGGCAAAATTAGTTTACGGGTCATTTCGCCCTTTGGCAATCTTCGTCGATTTATTAATACCGACTTTGGTTATGTTTTTGCTTGTCATTGCTATCAAACTTCCTCCGGAAGAAAACCTTAAACGGGTGGTTGAAGAAATTTTTAAAGTAATTTATCCTCACCAAGAACAAGATATTTACGAATTAAGAGACCAAAAACGCGGATTTTTATCAAATTTAATCATCAAAGGCCTTTATCTTTTAACATCACTAGGCACTTTAGCTCTAGTATTTTGGATTTTTTCTATTGCCAAAATACCCTTGACTTCTCTAATAGTAGATACGCTTAATGTTTCAATGATCGTTTTTGCCGGAACAATTATCCGACAAAGAGCAAAAGAACTAACTATTGAGGAGAAAAGAGGCTTTTGGCAATTTCTTTTGGATATACTCTCCATTCCGGTCGCTAAACTTGGACAATGGTTGTCAAACAAATGGCGGGAATACAATATAGTCAGTGTCTTTTTGACCGTTCTTGTTGATATGCCCTTTTCAACTCTAGTTGAATTCATTGAATCCTGGAGTACCTTTTTAAAAGAAAAAAAAGCGGAATTACACTAATTCGATTGTTCAATTGCTTCATTGTTTCATTGATCAACTGTTAATATGTTAAAGTTAATTTATGTCTAAGTTCATGAAATTAAATGATGTCGACTGTTACTGCCGTGCTTTCAAATTATCTAATTACGTCTGGAAAATAGTAAGTAAATGGGACTATTTTGCTAAAAAAACAGTCGGGCAGCAATTTGTTAGAGCTATTGACTCAACTTCCTCAAATATCGCCGAAGGTTTTGGACGATACTTCAAAAAAGATAAAATTAAATTTTATTGGTACAGTCACGGTTCAGTTAAAGAATCACTTGACTGGAATGAAAAAGCAAAGGTTAGAAAACTACTTAAAAAAAAGGATATTCTCACATTTTAAAAGAATTACAACTGCTCCCAAAAGAGATTAACCAACTAATTAAATTTACTCGAACTCGATTAAAAAAATAACAATTGAACCATAGAGCAATCGAGCAATTATCTATACTATGTTATACTTAATTTATGCTGCAAAAAGAACGAATTGAAATCAGTAAACAGGGTGAAATTAAACGAAAATCAATGGAGGTTGAGCCTCCCAAAGAAGTTTCAAGTTGGTTGGAAAGAGTTGAAAAGAACAACATTTATTTAGCTAAACCAGTAATCGACGACCAAAGCGGCCAGCCGCTGGTCAGCGCCCCTTCCGCCCAAGAACCAAATATTGTTTTGCCTTTAAACAAAGAAGAAATAGTCTGGGGTCTAAAACAAAAAGTCGATATGGCAGTAAAATGGTTATCAGAATGGTGCATGAGAGTAATTAAAATAAATCCGAAACAAGTTGAATTTAGAAATTAGAAATTAGAAATTAGAAATTTTATTCGTGGATCAAGCATTAAATCAAGTTTTTAATTCCATAACTTATTACACCCTGCTGATGGTAATTTTTTTTATTACCTTAGTTGGGCTAGGCTTGCTTTTTTATGGATTCATTGTCTGGTGGCGTCAGCGTAACCGAGAAGAAAAATCACTTAATTTTGTCCTTCTTCAAATTTTAGTCCCTCGAGAAAACGAGATCAAAATTGACGCTATGGAGCAAATTATTTCCTCGTTATATTCAATTAAAAAAGGGGGGAAATTTCAGTTTTTAAAAACACAACCGCATATTTCATTTGAAATTGCCGCCGTTAACGGTGAAGTTAAATTTTTCGTCAGCTGTTCCAAAAAGAATCAACAACTGATTGAACAACAAATACACGGAGGTTATCCTGATGCAGCGATTAAGCCTGTTGATGAATATAATATCTTTTCTAAAAACGGCAAAGTAGCTTATAAATGGCTTATTCAAAAAAAAGAACCTTATTACCCTTTGAAAACATACAAACAATTGTCAACTGATCCTTTGTCCTCTATTACTTCTTCTTTGGCTAAACTTAAGGAGAACGAGGGGGCCTCAGTTCAAATAATGATTTCACCAGCAGAAAACACGTGGCAGTCTGCCGGTCAAGGCTATGTTAGTGAAATAAAAAAACAAGAAGCTGACCCTGAAGAGGCTAAATTTAAAGTTGATGCTGAAACTTTGGAAGCAATAGACTCCAAAATAGATAAGCCTGGGTTTGAGACAACAATTAGAATTGTTGTCTGCTCAGATACTACCGGCCAGGCAGAAGCCCACCTAAGTAACATTTCTTCTGCCTTTGCCCAATTTTCATCCCCGTGGAATCGATTAACAAGTAAAAAAATCCATTTTAAACACTCGTTTATGATTGATTTTATTTACCGTTATCAACCAATTTTCTGGAAAGGCGGCAAAACCATTTTAAATAGTGAGGAAATCGCCTCTTTATTTCATTTTCCCAACCAATCAGTTGAAACTCCAAATATTGATTGGCTAAAGGCTAAACCGGCACCGCCTCCGCCAAATTTACCTCAATCCGGCCTTTACCTCGGCAAAAGCTACTACCGCGGAATAGAAAAGCCGGTTTATATCCAAAAAAAAGACCGTCAACGCCATTTCTACATCGTCGGTAAAACCGGCACTGGAAAAACAGAACTAATGAAAGAAATGATGATTCAAGATATCAACAGAGGGTACGGCGTGTGCTTAATAGATGTCCATGATTTGGCCGAGCAAATTCTAGAATATATTCCACCAGAAAGAGCCGAAGATGTAATTTATTTTAATCCCTCCAACACCGAACGGCCGATGGGACTAAATTTACTTGAAGCAAAAACAGACGACCAAAAATATTTTGTTGCCACTTCAGTAATTAATTTAATGTATAAACTTTACGATCCTTACAAAACCGGAATCGTTGGTCCAAGGTTTGAACATGCAGTCAGAAATGCAATGTTAACGGCAATGAGTATTGATAATGCCACTTTTATGGAAGTTGTTAAAATTCTCCAAAATCCAGGCGGTCCTTACCTGAAAAAGATACTTCCTAAAGTTAAAGACCCAGTTGTTCGTGAATATTGGACTGAACAAATTGCCCATACTTCAGATTTTCACAAATCAGAAACATTAGATTACATTGTTTCTAAATTTGGACGGTTTGTTACCAACAAAATGATGCGCAACATAATCGGCCAATCACAATCTGCTTTTAATTTCCGCAAAGTAATGGATGAAGGAAAAATATTAATTATTGACCTAGCTAAAGGTAAAATTGGAGAAGAAAACGCTTCTTTCCTCGGTCTAGTCTTAATCCCGCGTTTATTAATGGCCGCCATGAGCCGTCAAGACGTTCCTGAAGAGCAAAGACGAGATTTTTATTTATACGTTGATGAATTTCAAAACTTTGCTACTCCAGACTTTGCCCAAATTTTATCTGAAGCTAGAAAATATCACCTAAATTTGACTGTCGCCAATCAATTTATCGGACAAATGGAAGAAGAGGTAAAAAATGCTATTTTTGGTAATGTGGGAACAATTCTTTCTTTCCGCGTCGGCGTCACCGATGCCAACTACTTAGCTAGAGAATTTCAACCCGTTTTTGACGAACAGGACTTGTTAAATATTGAACGTTTTCACGCCTATGTAAAAACAATGATTGATAATGAACCAGTTCCACCTTTTTCAATGGATACAACTAAAAATATGGAATTTGATAAAAAAAGGCGTAACCCTGAACTTGCCAAAAAAATTAAACGGTTAAGTGTTTTAAAATACGGTAAGCCGGCTGAAGAAGTAGAGAGAGAAATACAACAAAGATCAAGGATTTAAAGTTCTTTTAACTCCACTTCTTCTTCACTCTCCTTATCAACTAACTTTAAATACCTTTCGGTAGTTGAAATCCGTTTATGGCCGACAACATCAGCAACAACATCTAAAGGAACACCGGCCGAAAGCTGTTCAACAATAAAAGTATTCCGCAAGTCATTAACCTTAACATCTTCTAAACCAGCTTTTTCTAGATAACGATTAATAATGCTTCGGATGTTGCGAACCAGCAATTGTCGTCCTGTTTTAGTAATAAAAAGATAATTTTTTCTTGCTTCGCCTCTTTCTTCTAAATAATCTTCGATTGCTTCCTTTGCCGCCCGGTTAAGTGGAATTTCACGTCCATTATGGCTTTCATAAGCCCGAACTTTAATGGCATTTTCACCAATATCCTCCAAATGCAAATTGGCTACTTCGCTTATTCTTAAACCAGCCTGCAGCATCAACTCAACAATAGCTAAAGTACGCTTATCATGACGGCAAACATCTCTTAAAGCCCGATATTCCATTGGCTTTAACACCCTCGGTAGATCATTTTCAATTTTAGGATGCTTTACCTGCCTGGAAACATCCCGATCAATAACTCCTTCTTCCACTAAAAAACGGAAAAAACTCTTAACAGAATTTAATTTTCTGGAAACTGTTTTTGCCGTGTAATCCTTACTAGAAAGGTGGGCTTTAAACCCCTTAATATCATTTGTTTTAATTTCATTAACAAGGTTAATTTTTTCACCTTCTAGATACTCAGCAAATTGTTCCAAATCACCCCGATATGCTACAATCGTGTTACTGGAGCGTTCTAAGGCTTTCAAGTGTTCAATGAATTTTTTAATTGCGGTTTTAATAGTTAAATCAACGTCCATATTAACTTATAATATCATGGACTCGGACTTTTAACAAGAAGTTATGTTCAAAAAAATAATTTTTATAGTTGTACCGTTAATTTTAATAACCAGTCATATAAGCCAAAGAATAAGAACCTGGTATCGGGTAAAAAAAGAGGTTTCGGAATTAAAATCAAACATTGAATATTTAGAAAAAGAACAGCAAGATTTAAAAGAGAAAAAGAAATTTTATCAATCAGAAGAATTTATTCGAAGAGAAGCCCGAGAAAAACTAGGCTTAACAGCCAAAGACGAATTAGTACTAATATTACCTGAACTGCCCAATTTACCAGAAGAAAAGGTTGGCAGGCGAATTTCCAGCAATTCGCCTGCTTGGAAACAGTGGTGGGATTTATTCTTCGCTG
>CAYSLZ010000009.1:0-19102 GCA_964432015.1 uncultured Gammaproteobacteria bacterium
CGAATTTCCAGCAATTCGCCTGCTTGGAAACAGTGGTGGGATTTATTCTTCGCTGTCAACTAAAATTTAATTTGACATACCCTGAGTATAAAAAGTATAATACGTTTACCGACGCGGGGTAGTGTACGGCAGCACGTGAGGCCCATAACCTCACAGACCAGGTTCGACTCCTGGCCCCGCAACCACTACAAATCCCTAACTTAAGTTTGGGGCCGTTAGCTCACTTGGCTAGAGCGCCACTCTTGCACAGTGGAGGTAGGGAGTTCGACTCTCCCACGGTCCACTAACCACGATAAGTGCGGAAAATTTGCGGTTCGGATTTAATTTTGGCAGGGTAGCTCAGGTGGTTAGAGCGTCGGAATCATAACCCGGAGGTCGAGGGTTCGACCCCCTCCCCTGCCACTAAACCACTTTGTTTTCTTCAAATGTTATAATCATTTCATGCCCAAATCGGATATTAAAGCTCTGGTTTTATTGTCAGGGGGATTAGACTCAAGTTTGGCTGCTTGGTTGGTAAAAGATCAAGGTATAAAAACTAAGGCAGTAATTTTTAAAAGTGTTTTTTTTGAGGCCCAAAAAGGAATTCGAGCCGCTAACCAGCTTGATATCCCTTATCAGGTCATCGATATTTCTCAAGAATTAATCAAAATAATTAAAGATCCTGCTCATGGCTTTGGCGGAGGAGCTAACCCTTGTCTTGACTGCCATTTGACAATGCTTAAAAAAGCTAAAAAAATCATCGAAAAAGAGGATTATGATTTTATCGTCACCGGAGAAGTTCTTGGACAGAGGCCTTTTTCACAAAACAAACAAGCAATGGAGCTTTTAGCTAAAAAATCAGGACTTAAAGACAAATTAGTTCGCCCTTTATCAGCCAAAAAATTAAACCCCAGTTTGCCAGAGAAAAAAAAATGGCTGGACCGAGATAAATTGATGGGTATCAGCGGTCGAGGACGAAAAAAACAAATGGAAATGGCAAAAAAATTAAATTTAAACTACCCTCAGCCAGGCGGAGGCTGTATGCTCACGGAAACAGGTTTTGCTAATAAAGTTTTTGATTTAATAGAAAATCGTCCAGAATTTGGCTTAAACGATACTAGATTGCTAAAAATTGGCCGCCATTTTTGGCAAGCCAAGAGATTAGTAGTTATCGGTAAAGATGAAAAGGAAAATAAAAAACTGGAAAAATTAGCCAAGCCAAATGACAAAATTATTTATCCGGCTAATTTTATCGGTCCAACGGCATTAATCCGCGGAAAAGATATTGACAAAGAGCTGATCACTAACACCAAGCAGCTGGTTCTAAAGCATACCCCCCCACGGAAACAGGAAATATTCAAACAACCACTGCTGTTTTTCGGCTCAAGCACAGAATCAATCATCGTCTTGAAAAAACTTCTCAAGGCTGATATTCCAATAGGGGCAGTTATCACGCAGCCAGACCGTGAATGCGGTAGGGGCCAAAGATTACAATCTTGTCCCTTGGCTGATTTTGCCAAAAAACAAAATATTCCAATTTTTAAGTTAAAAAAATTAACCTACAAAGCGCGGGAAAAAATTGGCCGAAAATTAAAATACAAACCAATTTGGGCAGTTGTTGCTGTTTACGGCAATATTATTCCTAAATCCTGGCTTAATTGGTTTAATATTATTCTTAACATTCACCCCTCTTTACTGCCTAAATGGCGAGGAGCTGCTCCAACAATCCGAGCTATAGAAGCCGATGACAAAAAAACTGGCTGGACAATTTTTAAATTGGTTGAAAAAATGGACGCCGGCCCAATAATTAAACAGGAAGAAACTACCATTAAAACGAAAGAAAATGCTGGGCAATTAACCACTCGACTTTTTGAAAATGCTTCCCAGGAATTAGTAAAAATATTTGCTAATTTGTATCAAACTGAAAAAGCAAAATTTTGGGTAATGTCTCCCCAAAACGAAATAAACGCAACTTATGCTGAAAAAGTTGACAAAAATGAAGCTAAAATTGACTGGAATCAACCGCCAAAAGAAATTATTAATAAAATCCGTGCTTTTAATCCTTGGCCTGGCGCTTATACGAAAATTAAAGTTGACAGTAAAGAAAAAAGATTAAAAATCTGGCAGGCTCATCTAGAAGATAACAAGCTTATTCCAGATATTGTCCATTTGGCCGGTAAATGCCGCTGCAGCTGGCAGCAATTCTCCAACAATTACAATATTAATCTAAAAGACTTAAAAAAAAATAGGGATACCTCCTAGCTTATTTCACTTTCCCAACAAGGTGTAGATACAATATCACCTCCAAGGTGGTATTAGTGGGTATTACTATAAGGCAATAAAGGCCAAAATGAAAACGAAAATAGAAAAGAAAAAGTGAAGCCAAGAAACAAGTTTTACTGGTAAGTCAAATTTTCCAGAAACCACTCTGGTCATTAATTGAACCTGTCTGATTATTACCAAGGCGAAGATAACGTAGATAGCCAAACCAATAAGAATAAAAACTTTGATTACTGTCCAAATTGAAACACCAGTAACGAAATTTATGAACTCGTTCATAAATTTAAACCCGAAATTCGAATTTCTAAATTCGAAAAGTTTTGATAATTAATAATTAGAATTTGGATATTGTTTGGCATTTCCCCGGCCTCGCCTCGGGCTCGCCGAGGGCGGGCGTGCTTAGTGCTTAGTACTCTCCTCACTACATTACCCTCCCATCTATTGCTTCTTGTTTTTCCTCTAATTGCAGTTGCTTTAAAACATCAACAACCTTGCCCGGCTGAGGTACTTGGTCAAATTCAAATTCCGGCACCTGACCGGCTGTTTGAATTTTGATCTTGCCAAAGTTGAACATTGTTTGGATTGCTCCACCCATAATTAAGGTTAAGTCTTCAATATTTTCAATTTCTGCATCTGAAACTTCCTTATAAGCTAAGTTATAAAAATCAATGTCAACTACCCGCTCGTCGGTAATTATATAAACATTGAAATACCAGGTTAAAAAATTTTCGAATAAGTAGGCAAATACAAATAAATACCACATTATAAAGAAAATAAATTTAAATCGAGGGGGAATAAATTCTAAGAAAGGAAAAGTAATTAATATTAGCGGAGCTAAAATTAAAAGAGCTCCAAAAAGCAACCAACTTAAATTAGTAATCAGATGACGGCGAAGAAGTAAAATTATTTCTTCTCCATCATATTGAGTTTCGAAATTTGCTGTTTTCGGTCGAGCAATAAAAGCTGCCAAGGGATTTATGGTTTCTCCAACCATTTCGTAAACCTTTTCCCTTGGTGTTTTTTTCTTTTTCTTTTCTTTCTTTTTTTTCTTCTCTTTTTTTTCAGTCTTAGGCTTTTGGCTTTCAGCCATTTTTTCTTCTCTTGAGGGCGGCGGTTTAAGTTTATCGGTGTCTGACATAATTTTATTTTATCATATAACGCGGACTGAAGTCCGCTATTCCGTAGGGACAATCATAGGATTGTCCCTACAAAGGCGTTTAGCATTATGCATTCATCCTTCGGCTGAACTTATGTTATACTAAGAAGCTATGAAAAAATTTAATTTTTTTACATCCAAAAGTAAAAAAAGTCAGCCGCAGAAAAAAAAGAAAAAAAGCGGCTCTAATTGGAAAAAAATCGGCCAAGGGATATTAATTTTATTCCTTATACTATACGCAATTACCGGTATAACTTCTTTTTCTAGTCAGCCGGATAATGAAATAGGCTTATCTAAAGCTTTAGAAAAAATTAAAAATGAAGAAGTTAAAAAAATCGTTGTCGTTGACGACCGAGTCAAATTAACCCTAAAAGATGATAAATCTGTCTTTGCTCAAAAAGAGCCTAATGTCAGTTTCAGCGAAATTTTAAATAACGCTGATATCAACCCAACATCTGTTGATTTTCAGGTAAATAACCAAGACTTGCTTAAAATTATCGGCAGTGCAATTGGAACTCTAGGTCCAATAATATTAACCGGATTTATTTTTTGGATGATTTATAAAAAAGCCGGAAAAGCCCAATCAAGTATTTTTTCATTTGGGAAGTCTAAAGCAAAGTTTTTCAAAAAAAACGGTAAAGCTACTTTTGATGATGTTGCCGGTCTAGAAGAAGCAAAAAATGAGATTAAAGAAATTGTCGATTTTTTAAAACATCCCCAGAAATATCAAAAAATGGGAGCAAGAATCCCCAAAGGAGTACTTTTGGTCGGTCCAAGCGGAACCGGTAAAACACTTATGGCTCGGGCAATTGCTGGAGAAGCTAAAGTTCCTTTTTTACATATGGCTGGTTCCGAATTTATGGAAATGCTTGTCGGTATAGGAGCAAGCAGAGTACGTGATTTATTTGAAAATGCCCGTAAAGCTCAAAAAGCAATTATCTTTATCGATGAATTGGATGCTATTGGCGGAGTAAGAGGAATGGGAGGGTTTGCAGGAAGCCACGGTGAAAGGGAACAAACCCTAAATCAATTACTTGTTGAAATGGACGGTTTGGAACCAAATGAAACAATCATTATTCTCGCGGCTACCAACCGACCCGATATTTTAGACCCAGCTTTAACTAGACCGGGTCGATTTGATAGGCGAATCACGTTTAATTTTCCCGATTTGGAAGAAAGAGAAGCTATTTTAAAACTCCATGCCAAGGGAAAACCTTTTTCTGAAAAAGTTTCCTTCAAGAGGATAGCCAGAAGAACTGTTGGTTTTTCAGGAGCAGATTTAGAAAATATGCTTAATGAGTCGGCTATTTTAGCCGCCAGAAATAATAAGGATAAAGTTGGCCCTGATGAATTAGATGAAGCGGCAATTAAAGTCAAACTTGGCCCCCAGAAAAAAAGAATGGTCTCGAAGGATGAAAAAAGGATTTCAGCTTATCACGAAGCCGGACACGCTGTTGTCAGCCACTTTAGTCCGGAAGCTGACCCGGTTGAAAAAATATCCGTCATTGCCCGAGGTATTGCTCTTGGTTATACTTTAATGCCGCCTGAAAAAGACCGGGTCCACGAGAGTAAAACTCGACTGGTTTCTCGAATAACAACCTTGATGGGAGGAAGAGCAGCAGAAGAAATGATTTTTGATGAAATGACTTCCGGCGCCGCTAAAGATATCGAACACGCAACCAAAATTTCCCGAAAAATGGTGGTTGAATATGGAATGAGCAATCTTGGCCCGTTATATTTCGGCCGCCAAATGGATACTACTGAATGGGGTAATACTTATATGGAACCGGATGATGTTTCCCCGCAAACAAAAGCTAAGGTTGATGAAGAAATTAAAAGAATAGTTACCAATTCTTACCAAAAGGCCGAGGAAATTTTAAAAAAGCAAAAAAAATCGCTTGACGCTGTAGCAGAAAAATTAACATCTAAAGAAACTTTGGACAGAAAAGAATTTGAAGAGATAATTAAAAATAATTCGTAATAGCGGGCTTCAGCCCGCGCCGGAACGCAGACTAACCGCAGTACCACGAGGGTACAGGCAAGAGTCTGCTGCTACGAATCTTCCGCTTACTTTTTTTCAATATTAAATAATGAGCTTCGAATAGCAATATACCCCGGGGCGCGAAGGTTGAAGGCCCTTTTGAAATCAGAACCGGAAATGGGCTGAGAACCTCTATTAGTTTCAAAATTCACTGTACCAGTATAGCCGTCATTACTATAATTAACTGAAACGCCGGTAACAGAAGTAAAAGCTTCACCATACTCATTTGCCTTATTAGTGAGTTCATCAACACTGTATGGATTACCGGAAACATCACCGATTGGACAAGAATTAATTGTTACCGGCAAAATACGGTCATCATTACCCTGCTTATCTAAAACCAACCAGGCATTTAAAATATCCGCCATCTCTTTTTCGTTGAGCCAAGGATGAGAGCGATTACATTTTGCTGAACTTGAAGTAAACTTTTGGGTATACCAACCGGAATAAAACCAAGGCGTCCCACCCTTAACCTCCCAGGCCTCGTCAGGCCAACAGCTGTTATCACCACAAACCGTATCCCAACCAGAAGTAGTTAAATAACCGCCGGCAGTTGAGGAATAATAAGTAATAACGTCTTCTAAAACTTCACCTCTGGTATTATTAACTGCCTGCTTCCAGGCATCAGGTGGACTATTGGCTTTATCTTGTCTAAACACTTGGCAAGCTTGAGTAGTGCAAATTGCTTTTCCCTCTGATTTATAACGGTACGCATAAGTTCTGGCAGCAACTGCCTGGGCCTTTAATGCCTCCTCCGACCAACTGGAGGGCATTTCTGCAATACCATAAAGATAGTAGCCGTCAAATTCTTTATCCCCAAGTCCTTCAACTGAAATTGTTCCGTCGGTATCTTTACTAACCGGCTCTTTACCATAATAGGCCTTTAAAATATCCTTATAATTTTGACCATCCTCCGCTCTACCCTTTGCTCCATATTGACTCATTCCCTTTCGATGCGTCCAGGCGCCAAATGAAAACCCGCCAAACCAATTACCGCCACCCGGGTCGCAATAGCTCGGACTGTCCGGAGGGCCAGAACAAGGAATTTTACTAACTGGAACATTCCCCACACTGGTAGTAAATGTTCCAGACCGGGCGGCTAATAAGGCTTCTTGCTTTTCAGATAATTCTTCAATTGTTGTTGAGAGAACATCCAAGTATTCTTCTGTTTTAGCAATTTCTGTTTCTAAAAAAGCAACTTTATTTTCCGCTTCTTTCTTTTTTATTGCCAACCATTCTTTATTTTCTTCTACTTTCTGTTTGTTTTCTTTCAATTTTGCCAACTGTTGACTAAATTTTTCAATTGCCTTTTTATCTTCATTAGCTACTAACTGCTGATAAAACATAGTCCGAATAAAATGCCCGCTGTTTTCTGATGCTAAAAACATGGTCAAGGTAGAAAAGCTTTGCTGGTGAATATACAAACGGCGCACCCTATTGGCAAGTAATATCTTTTGAACCTCAATTTCAGCTTCCTGGTCAACAATTTCATCCTCTAGATTGGAGATTTGGTAATCAGCAGAGGCGATCATTGATTCAAAACGATTAATTTGAACCTTAAATTCCTGTAAAGTTTGTTTATTATTTAAATTCGCCTCATCATATAAGTCTAAAACGTCGCCACAATCTTCAATAAACTGCTGGCATTCTTCAATAGTAGAACAATCCTTACGGCATTCGGCCGCCTGCACCGGCAGGGCGAAGAATAAAAATAGCGGTAGCAAAATTAGGATTTTTTTCATTCTGTAAATTCAACCAAATATATTTTGTCAATACCAAACAAATAAACCTTAGACCCGTCTGGAGAAATGGCAATATCCTGAAGATTATTTATGTCTACTGGTTGGCGAGCTACAAAACTTCCGGATTTTGAAAACAACCAAATTATGTTATTCTCTCCATCCCAAAAGCCAATTCTTTCTGCTTCTTGCGCTACTC
Source organism: uncultured Gammaproteobacteria bacterium (assembly GCA_964432015.1). Lineage (GTDB taxonomy): Bacteria > Patescibacteriota > Microgenomatia > UBA12405 > JAHJSD01 > CAYSLZ01. The sequence goes on from CAYSLZ010000009.1 coordinate 7,395, forward strand.
CCAAATATCCCGCTTTTCCAATTCCAGAAGGTAAATCCAAATTGATTTCCTCTTTCTCTCCGGACAGATATTTGTAAAATTGACCGCTTTCAGCTAATAACCAAATATTACCGTCAATACCCATATCAACTAGGTTGGCAAAATCCAAGCCGGACTTTGTTTTTAACCAGGCTCTGCCTGATCCAAGACCCTCGGAAATTGCTGGAAATTTCCAAATCTCTTCTTGAGCCGGATCCAACAAATAAATTGACCCAAACCAACTATCGGCGGCCAGTGGTTGAGCTTCATCATCCAATTCCAACAACTCGGCTATTTTTTTATCTTTTACCCAATACACTGCTTTTGGGCCGATAAGATAATCGCTGTTTTCTGAAAAAACAACTAGTGATTGTTGGGGTATGTCTTCCCCTCCAGCAATTATTTGGAATGACTTTTCTACCAGATTTATTTTTGCCAGACGCTGGCCCTGATAGTCGTAAACAAGGGCTTGGTTTCCGTCCGTATAAACAGCCTCCGTTTTAAATTCTTCGTCGATTAAATGTAAGTCATAATGCATTTGAGGAGGAAAGGTTTCTTCACCTAAATTTTCTTTTGTCTCTTCCATTCTTTGTAAGTAACTTTTTGCTTGTGATTGATCAAAAACCTGCAGTTCTTCTGCTATATCACTCGCCTGACTAATAAGACGAAGACTTTCTTCTGGATCCAAATTTCGAATAGAATTAGCACTATTAATTTTCTCTTCGATTTGAGTAGATAATTGTCTTATTTTTTCCTCCCGCTGGTCTTGGCGGCGTTTTCTCCAACCAAAAAAAATTGACACGCCTAACAGAATTAAAAAACCAATTGCTACTGATAAAGCCGAAACTTTTTGGAAAAACTTTTTTAAAAATTTTAAGTTGATTTCCAGTTTTTTTAGCTTAAATTTCTTTGACTTTTTATCAGGTTTCGATTTAATTTTTGGCTGGGTAAATTTTAACTCTTTTTTTTCCGGTCCAATTTTTACCACTACTGCTCCTAATCTCCCCTGATTTTCACGGGCATGGACAACCGGCGCCCAAATTTCAACCATCCTCTCCGGATCCTCTGTACTTAATCCGGAGGGGATCATTGTTTGGGGGAGTTTTTCAAAAAAATCGGTTGTTCCCAAAACAAAAATGTCTCCTGTCTGGACATATCCAGAGGCAGAAGCGGGACTGGTTTCTTCTGAATCCAATAACTTAACTGTTTTCCCTTTCCGCCTAAATAAAATTCTACCTTGATGATAAATAACCAAATAAGCAATATTTTTCCATAAAACCAAACCAATAAGACTAATTTCTTCTGGTTGTTTAAAATATTTTGATTTTTCTTTAGCTACTTTTTTAGCCGCTTCTTCTAAAGCAGCCATTGGTTTTTCATCCAGATTCCCGTAATATTCCTCATGAAAACGGGATATTATTTCCCGACCAACACTAGCGGTAGGCTGATCTTCATCAATCTCACCCAAACTTACTAAAAGAACTAACTCACCACGCTTTAGAAATTTTTCTTTTTGTTGTGGAGTGAAATGGTGTACTTGGCTCCAATCGCCTTGATCCGGCGTACCCAAAACCTGTTTCACTTCGGTTTGGAAATTCATTAACTTCATTATAGAACATACTTGTTAACTAAACAAAGCTCATCTATAATTTAAAATATGAAAGCAAAGGTTCTAAAAAAAATAAGCTTAATCGTTATTTTTGCCGGCTTGTTTTTATTTATTGGAACTAAACAAGTTATGTCCGCTTGCCCAGGAAATTGTAAAGCAACTTGTAGTTCATCTGAAACTCATTACCCCGATGGTGATGCAGCATGCTTAACAGCCAATCCCGTATTAAACAAATGTTGTATAACTCAGCCAACCCCAACTCCCGATACACCCTGCCCGGGAACCTGCAGATCAAATTGTAGTTCATCTGAAACTCATTACCCTGATGGTGATCCCTATTGTCAAACCAACAATCCTACAACAAATACTTGTTGTATAATTCAGCCAACCCCAACTCCCGATACACCCTGCCCGGGAACCTGCAGATCAAATTGTAGTTCATCTGAAACTCATTACCCTGATGGTGATCCCTATTGTCAAACCAACAATCCTACAACAAATACTTGTTGCACACAAACGAGCGCAACCACAACGCCAAAAAACACATCAACGCCAGCTCCAAACGGGAAAGGCGGAGTCAACCCTTTTTGCAACGGGGAAGATGGAATTAACACCGCGATTGGGTGCATCCCAATTACCGACGGGAATGCCTTTGTCGAATGGTTATTCCCAAGACTATTAGGAGTTATGGGTGGAATAGCCTTTTTATTAATGCTTTACGGCGGATTCTTGATAATCACCGCTGGGGGAAATCAAGAAAAAATTAAGGCTGGTCAAGAGACGATAACCAGCGCTGTCGCTGGTCTGATTTTTGCTATTTTTTCCCTCTTCTTGCTACAATTAATCGGCGTTGATATATTACAAATTCCAGGGTTACAAAGATGAAAATACAGGCTGCTGTCAATTTACCTAAATACACCGGCACCGAATTTAAATTCAGCGGTCTTAATCTCGGTAATGTAGTTTCCCGGGCTATAAATTACGCCATAATTATTGCCGGAATTGGCTTATTTGGCTTTTTAATTTCAGGCGGGTTTGATTTACTCACTTCCGGCGGCAATCCGGAAGGAATAAAGAAAGGAAGTAATAAAATAGTTTATGCTTTAGTTGGCTTCATCATTGTTTTAAGCACCTATTTTATTCTTCAAATTGCCGAGCTGCTATTTGGAATAAAAATAACCGGGTAAACCCCGTCATCGTAATAGCGCGCTTCAGCGCGCGATGAAGTCTACCCATGACGCAGACTAAAGCCTGCTAATACAAAAAGCTCTTTTACTGCAAGACAGATAGCGGATTCATCTTAACGCCGTTATGAATAACCTCAAAATGTAAATGGACTCCAGTAGACCGGCCGGTTGAGCCCATCTGACCCAAAGCCTGCCCAGCTGAAACCTGCTGATTGGCCTGCACGTAAATTTTATTCATGTGACCATACAAGGTTTGATAACCGTCACCATGGTCAACTACTACATGATTACCATATCCATACCGACCGTAAATAACAGCTGATACTCGACCAGCCTGGGAGGCGACAATTGCCGGAGCATTTTTATTAGCAATGTCTAAACCTCGATGGTACCAAACATAGCCTTGAGTTATCCTTCCACCTGTCGGCCAAATAAAGTTACCCGAACCGCCTGCTTGTACATCGGCTTGGGCAGTATAAGTAGTTGGTCTTGGAGCAGCCGGCTGGGCTTTTGGCTTAACTCCATCCGGGACAATTAATTTTTGGCCAACTGCTAAAGCAAATGTCTCGTCATTAGCAAATGAATTGAATGGGAAATCAACAATCGCCTGAGGATTAGCTTCATATTTCTCGGCAAGGGAATAAACTGTTTCCCCTCTTTGAACTTCGTGGACAATTCCGGTAACCGGAGGAATTTTTAACTGCTGTCCAGTTTTTATTTTTGTTACCGAGGAAATATCATTTGCCCAAATAATCGTATCTATAGAAACTCCAAACTTTTCTGCAATTGAAGAAACTGTATCACCTTCTCGAACAGTATAAGTTACTATCTCCCCACGCTGATGAGAGGATTCGATCGTGGTTATACTTTTTTCCTCCTGATTATAAGTAGCATAAGCTGAGCTCGGCGAATAAGTATTCCAATGAATATCTTCTCTTTCCAAGGCTTCCTCTATTTTCGGCGTTAAGGTAATTCCTAGAAATAAAAATAAAGCCAGAAAAAAATGGGCGAACGGTCTAGCCCATTTTCCACGTCTTCGATAAAGAAGCCCAGAAAAAAAATTTTTAACCGACTCAAAATGCCAAAATAAATCCATAAATAAATCTTTTAAAAAATTAAAATACGCCGTAAAAAAAGTTTTTAGATCTTCAAGAAGAACGTTTAACTGGTTAGGAATATTTATATTTGATAACATAGCTATAAAACAATAATGCAATTTATATTTTTACATTTCTGAAGCTTCAGCAATTTCTTTTAAAAACTCTTCGTTGCTTTTGGTTTGCTCTAATTTTTGAATGAAGGCTTCTGTTCGTTCATCTTCACCTAAAAGGTCGATCATCCGCCTCATCCGGCGAACTGCCACCATTTTCTCTTCACCAAAAAGAAGCTCTTCCTTTCTTGTACCAGAACGCTGAATGTCAATAGCTGGAAAAATCCTTCTTTCGGCTAAGCCCCTATCTAAGTGAAGCTCCATATTTCCAGTACCCTTAAATTCTTCGTAAATTAGGTCATCCATCCGACTATCCGTTTGAACTAAAGCGGTTCCAATAATAGTCAAAGATCCGTCATCCTCAATTTTTCTAGCTGCTCCTAAAAACTGTTTAGCCGGCGATAAAGCGGCCGGGTCAAATCCACCCGATAAAGTCCTACCAGAAGTAGGAGTAACCAAATTGTAAGCCCGGGCCAGCCGAGTAATTGAATCCAATAAAATAAAAACGTCTTTACCCATCTCTACCAACCTTTTTGCTCTTACTAGCGCCATTTCGGCTGCTCTGGTTTGATGTCTAGGATCTTCGTCAAAATTACTAGCAATAACCTCACCTTTAACTGAACGCCTAATGTCAGTAACTTCTTCTGGACGCTCCGCAATCAAAACAGCCATTAAGTGTATCTCTGGATGATTTTCCGATATTCCTTCGGCCATGTCTTTTAATAACCAGGTTTTTCCTGCCTTAGGAGGCGAAACAATCATTCCTCTTTGACCAAAACCAATCGGCGATACCAAATCAATCATCCGCGTTGTTAACTTTTCCGGCTCTGTTTCTAACTTTACATGCGGTTGTGGATAAATGGGAGTCATTTTATCAAACCAAGGCCGGTCGCCCAATTCACCCAACGGCTTGCCATTAATTTTTTCCACCTTCAGTAAACCGTGGTAACGCTCGTTTTCTTTCGGGCCTCGAACCTGTCCGCCGACTAAATCACCCTCCCGAAGTTTAAATCGGCGTATTTGGGAATTTGAAATATAAACGTCTTCGCGGGATGAAGTATAGTTTGGCCGTAAAAAACCGTGACCTTTAGGCTGAGCATCCAAAACACCTTCCCGGTATTCTGTAGGCACTCCCGCGTCAGGAATTATCCGACCATCCACTTCTAACAAGTTTTCTTTCTTTTTTTCTTGCCCGCTTGGTTGTGAAGCCGCCTTTGACTGCGGCGGATTGCTCTCAGACTTAGGTTTTTGACCTTCAGCATTGAGTTCATTATCCATGTCATCAGCAGTTACAATTTGAGAATCATTTTTTTTGGTAGCCATAAAAATACGAGTTAATAGTTAATAGTTAACAGTTAATAGTAAAGTTAAAAATCGATAGACTAAAAACATAACAATGAGTTAAATTTCTCCTAGTTCCAGGTACTAAGTTTTTGACTCTAAGTTCCACTCACTGAGGCTGAACTGTTTATACCAAAACCACCCCACATTGTCAAGCTTGCCAATTAATTACTATTGGCAGTTTGTATGAGCAGTAGGACACCATTTTTTGTACCAAAGACCATAGTCTAACCCGTTAATATCTCCGTCGCAGTTAAAATCCCCGTACAACTCGTCATCCGGTACAGATTCACCCCGAATCTTAATATCATAATACTGCTTTGCCCATCTGCCGTAATCAATTTCTTCATTTCCATTGGTATCACAATTAAAACTGGTTGTTTCTTCTGGGGCAAAACTGCCGTCTGGACAAGGCTTGCAATCAGATTGATCCGGCGTATCCGTTATCTCAATCATTGAATTAGTTACTTGGGATAATATATCTGAATCACCTGAAACCAAGTTGGAATCTGTTGTTGAACCGCTCGTAAAACTAAAATTAACTGCGGTTCCGCTATTAACTACTTTTGGTTTAAATTTCAAAACAGCTAAAGGATTAGCTGGACCCATAACCCCCTGAAAACCATTTAAAACCCTTTCCGTATTCCATCTATACGACGCTGTTCCGAAAGCAATTTCACCATTAGAATTAGCTTTATTTATAACCTCTTGGGTTTTAAAGTTGCCGTTACTATCTAAAGGCATAAAAATCTCCAAACTGCCTGATTCGGGATGAGGAATAATATCAGTTAATTCTAAATGATTAGGGTTGAATGTAATAACCACATCAACAGCAACCACTGTTTCACCATCGGTATTTAACATTACCGGTAAATTAAATTCTTCATTAATATTAACCGTCCGACTAGAAAACAAGCTTAAACTGGCATTACCTCCGCCAGCTTTAGGCCTTAACTCTTGTTGCTTTTTCACAGCCTTAGAAAAAACAAGCAACCCAACCCACAAAAAAACTAAACTAACTACTGTTATTATTTTTTTATTTATCTTCACATTATTATCTTATCTTTTTGCCAAAGTCCATTCCGTTGACAACTCCGTCTTTATTTTGATCTGCTTCGATATCCGAACTACCATAACGGGAAAGAACAGTCCTAAAGTCAATATCTTCATCACCAGTTAAAAAATTAACATCCGTAAAAGTAAACTCCTGATCTTCAGCAGTCAAAAAATTATCTAAATACGGCGAATACGTTTTAACTTCTATCTTCTCCTGCTCAGGGTAAAACTCCAACAACCTTAAATAACCATCACCACCGTTATATATACCCATCTGATAATTAGCCAACATCTGGTAAACTTTATTTCCATTATCACCAACACCAACTAACATCCCCGTTCCATCATTTAAAACGTGGCCATTTAATACCATCAGCACATTGTCATGCTTCTTAACTAATTCATCCCACATTTCCTTACCGTCATGTACATCTATCGCCCCTGGATATCCGTGAGGATTCCACTGATGAGTAGGGTCACTGCCATGTAACTTATCATCAGAATACAAATAAGCATGCGTAACAAGTACCACCTGCCGATCTGGATAACTAGCTATCACATTGTTTGCCCAATCAATTACCCCTTGCCGAGGGCCAAACTCTAAACCCATTATTAACCAATCTATTCCCCCTGCACTAAGTAAGTGATAACTGTTATCTAACTTACCATCCTCGTACACACCACCAAAGGTCGGTTCATTTTGGTATTTACTTACCGGAAAATACTGATTAAAAAGAGCTGTATCTCGGTTAGTTAAATCTTGCCCTGGGTAATCGTGATTGCCTGGCAATACAACATAAGGAACTAAACCATCCAAATTTTGCATACTTTTCTGCGCATTTTCCCATTCTTCGACCATTGCATTATTAGTCATATCGCCCTCGTGTAAAACAAATCTAATATTTCTAGTTTGTGCTTGATCCCTAATCCACTCGGTTTGTTCACTAAAAATATCAAGATTTTTTAGAGAGTATACTTGCGTATCCGGCAATACGGCAATAGTAAACTCGGGTGAGCCTCTAACACGAAACCAGCGAAGCCCTATTGACGTATTGGAGCCCCACCACTGATAACTACCAACATTTCCAGCATAGTAAATCCGGTATTCTGAATCGACCGCTATTAAATGTGGGCTCCACAAACGATCGCCATCCCAACCGTAACCTTCTGATCGCATAACGGCCCCCTTCTCCATAAATTTTTTGCCGTCAACAGAAACAGCCAAGCGGGTCTCGGTTGGAGGAAGGTACATGTTTTCGGGCTGCAAGGAATACGTATAGTAATAAACATTGTTGTGATAAGTTACTCTACCACCTTGAGCGCCTAAGGGCGCCTGCACCCGCCGAGGTTCGGAAAAGTTGTACCCATCAGAACTCTCCACCCTGTATAGCCCTTGATCTCCGCCGGCAACAAAATACAACACGATTTTCCCATTAACCAATAAAGGACTTGGTGTTTCCAAATAATCAAAAGGCTGAGAAAAGTTTGAAAACTTTACAAGACCCTGCTTTTCCCAATCAACTCCCGGTGCCTCCGCCGTAGCGTGCTGCAAGTACAATGTCATAGGACTATCTCGACCGGCTGAAACATAATACATATGCCAAGTACCATCCTCTGATATAACCACGCCCGGTGAACAAGAAAGGTCATCTGTTTGATCCAGATCCCCCTCAATAACAATACGGTCGTTAACCCAACTCTCCGATTTACCATTCCCTAAATTTTCTGTTCGCCATACACGATCACGGCCAACGCCGTCTTCAACTGTGTTTTTACAATAATACATCACATAGCTTTCCCATCCCGGCCTGTGCAGTACCCAGGGAGAATATTGACTGGCATACTTTCCAATCGGACTAATCATCTCCCGTTTACCAACACCCACAAACTTACAATCATTATCATTAGCTACAGTACAACCGTTTCCGCAAACATCGTCATCATCTTGACAACTCTGGGCTTGAACAGTCCTATAATCTCGGCTTAATGGAAAACTAGGCGTAATAATACCAGAAAAAAACAGAAAGATAAAAAGTAAAACAAAGATGAGTTTTTTCATTGTTAGATTAATTGTAGCACTTGAGTTAAAATTGAATTCATAACTTGATTAAGTTATACTGGAGAAAATGGAACAATTTCAAGTGCAAAAAAAATACAGCATCATTAAAACCGTTTTATTGGCTTTTTTGGGAATTTCACTCTTCACCGGCTCTTTATACTTGGCCTACAAACAATTTTCTAAAATTCAAACTAATTTCCCCAACCATATTTCGCCGGCTCCAAAACCTCAACAAAGTGCAAATTTAAAACTTCAAAAGTTTAATTCAGAAGAAGAGTTTAAAGAATATCTAGAAAAAAACTCTTATCAAGAATCTCAAAAAGACGCGGGGCTAAGAAATCCAGCAATTCCAGAAAGTCAAATAGACTCAACTTTTGACAGCCAAGGAGTTAGTCTGAAATCCTCACCAAGTCGTGTCTCAAAAACAAATGTCCAGGTCATTGGCATAGATGAACCGGACATAGTAAAAACTGACGGAGATACAATCTATTACTCAGGCCAAAACATTTACCGCTCCTCAATAAGATTAGAACCAATGGTCGATGAAAAAGTTCTTCCTCCAAACCAGGAAAGAGAAACAAAGTTAATTAACGCCTTTCCTCCGGCTAATTTAAAAATAGATGGAGAAATTAATAAACAAGGAAACCTTCTTATCATTGACAACATGCTGATTATTTTTGAATCTAATGCTATATACGGCTACAATGTTTCTGACCCTGAAAATCCAGACCAAAAATGGAAAATTGACTTAAATAATAACAATAAAATAGTTGATGCCAGATTGCTTAATAACCAAATATACCTAGTTACTCAAGAAACAATAAGCCACGGTCGTCCCTGTCCAATTTCCCCAATGTCCATCGGGGGAAAGGAAATTAGCATCAAATGTACTGACATCTATTATCCTTCCCAGCCTGTTCCGGTTGATGTCGCGTTTACCGCTTTTAAAATTAATCCTTCAACCGGAGATACCGTTAATAAAACGAGTTTTGTCGGCTCTTCTGGTAATTCAATAATTTATATGTCGCCTAACGCCTTATATACGACTTATTCCTATTATGAAGATATGGTTGACTTTTTCTATAACTTTTTAAGTAAAGAAGCTTTAGATTTGGTTGACCAAGAAACCCTAAATCGGCTAAATGAACTTCGTCAATATGAAATCAGTAATTCATCTAAACTGAACGAACTTCAAATTATACTTGAACAATGGCAAAATTCTTTAGACAAGGACGAGCGTTTAAAAGTTGAGAACGAACTTTCTAATCGGCTTGACAGTTATTTTCAAAAACACCAACGAGAGTTGGAAACAACCGGAATTGCCAAACTAAATATTGACAATTTCAGTATCCAGGCAACGGGTTCTGTACCGGGGAAGCCTTTAAACCAATTTTCTTTGGATGAGTACAAAAATAATTTGCGAATTGCGACTACTACTGGGAATAATAGAATGTTAGGAACAAGCAGTGAAAGTGTTAACGATGTTTATATTCTGGACAAAAATTTAAACCAACTCAGCTCAGTTAAAAACATGGGATTAGATGAAAGAATTTATTCGGTTCGATTTATAAACGACAAAGGTTACGTGGTTACTTTCAAACAAATCGACCCTTTTTATGTCCTTGACTTATCCAATCCACAATTACCTAAATTAACCGGCGAACTAAAAATTCCCGGTTATTCATCCTACCTTCACCCCTTGGAAAAAAATAGAATTCTCGGGGTAGGAAAAGAAAATAACCAGGTAAAAATCTCCATATTTAATGTCGCTGACCCGGAAAATCCAATTGAAGAAGATAAATACCTTCTCGATGAATACTGGTCAGATATTCTTAATACTCACCACGCTTTTTTACTTGATAAAAGACATGAAGTTTTCTTTTTACCGGGTAATAAGGGAGGATATATCTTCTCCTATAAAAAAGGACAGATAGAATTAACGAAAGCTGTATCCGAAATAAATCCCCAGCGAGCCTTATATCTAGACGATTATCTTTACCTTATTGGAAACCAAAAAATAGTCGTCCTCAACGAAGTAGACTGGAACAGAGTTAATGAACTAGAGTTTTAAAAAAATTACCTTGGTTTTTTAGCAAGTGCATCTCTTCGATTGGGCGGCAAACCGCTGCCAATAGCAAGCCATCCGTTTTTTTCAACAGCTTCTTTTTCCTCTCTTCTTACTCGTCTTTCTCGATCTCTAACCGCTTGCTCTACCCTCAAAACTGTACTTCGTGGAACTCGAACGTTTGATATTCGCACTTCCATTTTTATTTTTCGTTAACTAATAATTTTTATTAGGCATTATCGTTAAGCCAATTATCCCGAAACTTTGCATTTGGAAATAAACCCTCTGCAGATTGAGTTAATATTGTTTTATCCCCTCTCATTATAGCGGCAAGTGTCCTTGTATTTCCATCAACGACAAAATGTATTCCCTCCACCTCTAAAGTACTAACTGGTTCAAAATCCTCTGCTGGTTTTTTAGCAAACCGCTTTATTTTATCTGGCTTATCATCGCCCGCTGTTGGCCAAACTCTGTTTATAGGTACTTCCATTGGTTTACTACATCAAAATATAAAGAATATTATTAGGATTATAACAAATTCACAAAAACTCTACAAATAACTTCACTTTTACAAAAAAGTATCTGCTATAATAAGAAAATGACTGTTCAGCAAATGTTAACCCACTATTTAAAAGCCAGCCAGACAAAAATTGGCCAAATAATCAATACCTCAAATATCATTTATTCCCAAATAAAAAATCGGGAAGATATCGAATCTGACGAAAAAGAGAGAACTCTCAAAGATATTGAACAACTTATCCGAATTGTTGCTGAATTGCAAATAAGCTTAGCTGATTTTCTTATTTTACTTTCTGAAGAAAATGCTGATTTAGCTGGTAAAATAAAACTACAAGGATTCCATAACATGGAACAAAGTTTAGCTAAAATCAGCCAGCATCTTAACGATAATCTACCAAAAAGAGAAGTCCCGGTTATGCCCCGGGGAAGCGAATTAGCTATCCAATTATTCCAGCTGGAAAATAATTTGCAGGGAGCAGAAATGTTTTGGGCGGAAGAAAAAGAAAACTTTGGAGAAAAATCTGAAGATGTTAAGCCGATTACCGATTTTTTAAATTCTGGAAAACGATTTGCCAAAATCGCCGGCCGCTGGGCAAATCTCCTTTTACTTCAAAAAGAATTTCTCTGGGTCGAACCAAAAAATA
>CAYSLZ010000010.1:0-17722 GCA_964432015.1 uncultured Gammaproteobacteria bacterium
GAAGTTTAGTGAGTGACTTCTCTTCTATTCTGCCAGGCTTGTTTAAGCGTCCAAGCGTCGGCATAATCAAGATCGGCTCCTGTCGGGAGACCCTGGCCAAGCCGAGTTATCTTTATGCCTTGTCGCTTTGTTGCCTTGTCGCCTTGTTGCTCTTTAATTTTCCGAGAAAGATAATTAGCTGTTGCCTCTCCTTCCATGGTCGGATTAGTCGCCAAAATTAATTCGACTGGTGACTCGGCAACCTCCAAGGTTTTTTTTAACCTTTTTAACAAAGGGGCAATGTGCAGTTCATCCGGACCAATATGAGCAACTGGATTAATTACTCCACCCAAAACATGATATAAACCGTTATAATTACCAACCTTTTCCAAGGCGATAACGTCCAACGGCCTTTCCACCACGCATATTTGACTTTTATCCCGATTTGGGTCATCACAAACTGAACACGGATCCTGGTCATCTAAATTAAAACAAATCGAACACTGTTTGGTTTTTTCCTTTAAATCAATTAAGGCTTGGGAGAATTTTTGAACATAATGGTCCGGTGTCTGCCATAAATAGAAAACCAACCGGGCAGCGGTCTTTGGTCCTATCCCCGGCAGTTGTTGGAATAAATTGATTAAATTTTGTAGTGACTTAGGTAAATGCATATGAAAAATTTTCAATTTTCAATTTTCGAATTTTCAAATAAATTTTAAAATACATTAATTTACAATAAATATTAAGAAATTAAATCATTTATTAGTAAATTGGTAATTGCTAAATTTGTAAATTACGAATTTCTATTCAGAAATTCGCTTGCTTCTAACGCCGCTTTACACCCCATACCGCAGGCAACAATATTTTGCCGGTAACGGTAATCAACACAATCGCCGGCAGCAAAAACCCCATCCTGGGAAGTAAAAACATCTCTTTTTGTTTTAATATATCCTTTTTTGTCTAAGTCAATAAAAGAATTTAAAAAATCTGTGTTTGGTGTATATCCAATGGCCAAAAATACACCGTCAACCGGCAGAGCCCAAAGGCTTCTCTTGCCGTTTTTATCAACAACTGCCTTCCCATACTTATCCGGGTATTTTTTGACCTCCTGTTCCCGTTGATCGCTGTTTACCTGATATTGCGAGGCCACACGGAGGCCCTCCAGCTTATCTTTACCTAAAAACTCTTTTAATTCCGTGTTATAAAGTACGGTTATTTTTGAGCTTTTGTTAATTCTGGTTTGTAAAATCTGCTGAGCTCGCAAGTTTTCTCGCCGTTGAATAACAAAAACTTTGTCGGCAAATTTAGTCAAAAATTCCGCTTCTGTTAAAGCTGTATCTCCGCCACCAACAACGGCAACCGTTTTGTCTTTAAAAAACGGCCCATCACAAGTCGCACAAACAGAAACACCCCGGCCTTTAAATTTTTCTGCCCCCGGAACATCCAACCACTTTGGCGAAGCCCCAGTAGCAACAATTATTGATTTTGCTGAATAAATTTTATCCCTTCTAGTTTTCACCTTAAATTCCTCCGGCGAATATACTTCACGATCGTGAACTATATTTGCCAATTTAACGTTTGTGACTACATCCATGACCAATTCTGCCCCAAATTTCTTCGCCTGCTTTTGAACCCGTTGCATCAATTCTGAACCTTTTATACCTTCTGGAAAACCAGGGAAATTTTCAACAACATCTGTTATTGTCGGTTGACCGCCGGGTTGATTACCAGTTAAAACCAATGTCTTTAGTCCGCCTCTGGCGGAATAAATTGCTGCTGTCAATCCAGCCGGCCCACTTCCCAAAATTATTACATCAAAATTTTTATTTACCATTTGGTCATTTACCATTTTACATTTAATAATTTATCACTATAATCCTTTATTCCTTTAATCCTAACAATTCTTTGCATTCAATTTTATCAAACAACTTTTCTAAAGCCGCTTCATTTAAGCGTCCTTTTGTTTCTAGCTCTTCAGTCATACATCCACATCTTAACTTACCATTTTCTAATTCAATTTCAATGTCCGGTTTGTCTATAAAGGGACAGCTAACCGAACTTTCGCTGACAACCAATTGTGAACAGCTTTTTCCAGACCGCACTCCTGCCTCATACTCAGCTAAAAAAGAAACAAATTTATCCGGGTTATTTTTCAGAACCCGCTCAGCTATCTGTTTACCCAGCCACAAAACACCTTGTCCAGCAAAACCAGTAATTAAGATTTTTGTTACGTTCATCTTTCAATTTTGTAATAGCAGACTTTAGTCTGCGTTACGCAAGCTAAAGTTTGCTATTACATTTAGAACTTAGGATTTGACGGATGATCTTTTGCTTTTCATCCGCTTTTCTCACCCTCGGGTCATTAGTTACACAAACACTGATTACTTCTAAAAAGCCGAAGCCGGAATGATTATGTAACTCATTCAATGCCTTTTTAAATTGTTCTGAATCAAAAGCATTTACTTGCTGATAATAAACATTTTCAAAACTTTTTAACAATTTTGCTGTTGGCAAAGCCGAGTAAGGAGTGCCGGATGGATAAGTTTTAGTCTTTAAATCGGCAGGAGTAGCCGGGCTCGACTGTCCTCCAGTCATTGCATAAATAGAATTATTGACACAAATAACTTTCAGTGGACTATTTCGTCTGGCGGCATGAATCAAGTGTGACAAACCAATTGACAACAAATCCCCGTCACCGGAAACAACAAAAACTTGATTATCAGAATTTACTGTTTTAATCCCTTCCGCAACCGGAACGGCTCGACCATGAGTTGTATGAACGGAATGACAACCAAAGTAATTGGCAATTCTTCCAGTACAACCGATCCCGGAAACCATCCAGGTTTTATTTTTATCCAGGTTCCATTGCTGAAATTGGTTAGACAAAATCATTGTCAACCAAATCATCGGACAGCCCGGACACCAGATAAATTCTTGGCTGGTAAGCCAAGAATCGATTGTTTGATTGTTCGATTGTTTCATTGTTTTTTCTTTTTAACCATTGAGCAATTGAGCAATTGAGCAATTGAACCACGTAATTCCTTAATATCAATTAATTCTTCCCTCCAGCTGACAAACTCAACTTCCCTACCCAAAACCCGTTGAACTTCTTTAACATACTGGCCTTCGTTCATCTCTATAACAATTATTCTTTTTTTGCCCTTCACCGCTTTTTTAATTTCAGAATCCAAAAACGGCCAAATCCGAATTGGGGCAAAAATTTGAAATTCATCTTCAAAAGCTTGTAAAGCCCGGGCCATTGAACCCAAACCAACTAATAGTGTATCTGAATTTTCATTGCCCCACAAATTGTAGTAACGGTAATTTTGGTCACTAATAGCTCTTAATTTTTTAATTTTTTCAGCATTAGATTGACGGTCAATTAGTCCGGTAAAATGATTAATCCCGTCATCCTGAGCGCAGCGAAGGATCCCCTCGAGATTTGAATCCTTAGGGGATTCTTCGTCACTACTCTCCTCAGAATGACGAGCCGCTTTCTCACGTAAGTGAGCTAAATACGCATCAGAAAGCAAAATAACCGGAACTTGATGCTCCCAAGCAATTTTAAATGCCTTAATCGTATAGTCGTAACATTCCTGCACCGAAGTCGGATAAAAAACAAATGGGCAAATATCCCCGTGTGACCCATACTTGGAAGCTAAAATCTCTCCTTGCCCCGCGCGTGTCGGCTTACCTGTCGATGGGCCGGACCGCATGACATCAACAACAACAATCGGTGCTTGATAAGCAAAAGCCAAACTTAAGCCTTCCTGCATCAAACTCAACCCCGGTCCGGAAGTGGCCGTAAACGCCGGCACACCGCTAATAGCCGACCCGATAACATGGTGAATTGCTGCAATTTCATCTTCCGACTGCAAAAAACTTAGTTTGTCATTATCGACCGCTTTCTCTGCCCATTTCTCCATTATTTCAGAAGCTGGAGTAATTGGATAGCCAGCAAAAAACTCTGCTCCAGCCGCCAACGCTCCTTCAACAATTGCTTGATTCCCCGACCAAAAATTCATACTTAAATATTATACACCCTTGAATTAAAGACTAGAGACTAGAGACTAGAGACTAGAGACTGGAGACTAGAGACTAGAGACTGGAAACTAGTAACTAGAAGCTGGGGAAATAAATTTGATAAAATACAAAGATATGACTAAAAACAAAACTTATTTTATACGCACCTTCGGGTGCCAGCTTAATTTTGCCGATTCAGAGCGGGTGGCAGCATCTTTAGAAAAACAGGGATATCAACCGACAGAGAAAATTGAAAAAGCAGATTTGGTAGTCATTAACTCCTGTATTGTCCGCGAATCAGCAGAGAATAGAGTTTATGGACTGCTGAATAAGTTGCTAAACTGTCATTCTGAGGACGAAGTTTCGGCCGAAGAATCCCCTGTGGGATCCTTCGCTAACGCTCAGGATGACAAACACCTAGTCTTAACCGGTTGTTTGGCAGGATGGGCATTAAGGAACGAGCGGACAAATTTAAATAAACTCAAAAAGCGAATTGGGGACAAAGTAGAAATTAAATTAATCGAAGATATTGCCGATTTTGATGTTTCACCGCAAAGAGAAAGCAATGACTTGGCATATATCCCTATTTCCAACGGCTGCAACCATTTTTGTTCTTACTGCATTGTCCCCTATGCCCGCGGTCGCGAAATTTACCGGCCAGCAAAAGATATTATCAAAGATATTCACTGCGCTTTAAAACAAGGATACACCAAAATAATGCTTTTAGGACAAAACGTTAATACCTGGCAAGGCGCAGATTTTCGCGGAAAGGAACACACGCGGATTAACGCAGATAATTTTGCAGAACTATTAAGCATAATAGCCACCATAGATGGGGTTGAGGAGGTTACGTTTATGTCGGCTAACCCAAGAGATTTTTCGAATGAGTTAATTGAAGTCATTGCTGAAAATGAAAATATTTCCCGTGAAATTCACCTGCCGGTACAATCCGGCGATAATGAAATTCTAAAAAAAATGAACCGCAGCTATACCCAGGAGGATTATTTAAAATTGGTTAAAAAAATAAAAGAAAAGGTTCCAAAAGCAGAAATAACAACTGATTTACTCATCGGTTTTCCTGGTGAAACTAAAAAGGCTTTTCAAAATACAGTTGATTTGTGCAAAAAAGTAGGTTTCAAGCAGGCCTTTATTAACAAATACTCCCCCCGGCCGGGAACCTCCGCCGCTGAAAAATACGAAGATAATGTTCCAATGTCAATTAAAAAGAAACGTTGGAAAATACTGGAAGAAATTATTAATGATTGACAATAAATCAGGCTTAAGTTAAAATAACAATCAGCCAAAGACAGTTTGGGCCATGAACCACGTTGGGTTCACGGTTAAATATCCAGCCGAGGCGAGCTAGAACATAGAACCTAGAATTATGAACCTAGGAAAAATTAGACGCCTCATTTCGAGGCGTTTTTAAATGGCAAATGTTAATTGTTAAATGAATAAATAGATGTCAAAGCAAAGCAAAGTATACGAAGTAGAAAACCTAACCGAATCTTTAAAATCTGCTAAATCAGCGGCCTTGATTGATTATCAAGGACTTGACGCTGGTCAAAATAATGAGCTTCGTCAAAAAATAAAACAGGCTGGTGGTTCAATGCAGGTAGCTAAAAATACTCTATTAAAAAGAGCCTTGGAAAATTTTGGAATTAAACTTGACAAGGAAATTACCGGGCCGACCGCTTTAGTTTTAGCCCAAGAAGACCAAATTGCCCCCTTAAAAGCAGTTAATGAAATGGCTGAAGAACTAGAAAGGCCAAAGTTTAAATTCGGCGTTTTGGACAATAAACTAATTCCTTTAGAAAAAATGCAGAAATTAGTTAACCTGCCGGATAAAAAAACACTTCTTTCCATGTTAGTCAATGGTTTAAACGCTCCAATGGTTAATTTAGTTAACGCTCTTCAATTTAATCAAAAAAAGTTACTCTTAGTTTTAAAACAAATCAGTAAAGAGAAAGGTGGTGAAGCATAATGGCAAAGAAGAAGAAAACAAAAAAAGCTGAGGGCTCAAAGCCAAAGGCTGAAAGCACGGAAAGTAAAAAATTAAGTAAAATCATTGATGAGATTGCGGAATTATCTGTACTTGAGCTTTCAGAATTAGTTGAAGCTTTGGAAGATAAATTCGGTGTTGAAGCAACAGCAGTCACTCCCGCCGCCGCACCTGCCGGTGGAGGAAACGGTGAAAAAGCCGAAGAAAAATCTGAATACGACGTTGTCTTAACCGATACTGGTGATAAAAAAATAAATGTTATTAAAGCTTTAAGAACTGTTAAACCTGACTTGGGTTTAAAAGAAGCTAAAGATTTAACCGAGAACACACCAGCAGATATTCTCAAAGATGCTAAAAAGGACCAAGCTGAGGAGGCAAAGAAAAAATTAGAAGAAGCCGGAGCTACTGTAGAGTTAAAATAAGCTAATCATCACCCAAAGCATATATATGCCTTGGGTGGTGGTCCAAAAATAGTGATCTATAGAAAAGAGTATTAAGTAGCAAGTAGTAAGTAGTAAGTATTTTTTAAATTCAATATTTTTGAAAAAACTCCTCACGACTAAAACCAAGCCACCAGCACCTACTACTCCTAATTCAGAAAGAACAAGGAGAAAAATATTATGGACCGGCTGAAGAAAAGTAGCCGGCGGTAGTTTTCTTACAAATCCACCCCACCCCACTCCAAAAAAGGGATGATTTTTGATCATTGTCAGAGCGTGTTTGGTTAAATCTAATCTCCTATATAAACTAGTAATCGGAAACGCGTAACCCGCAACCCGTAACCCGATAACACCTAAAACACCCAAAATTAAGGAAGTATATACTGATCTTAATTTACGAATGAAAAGATAAAGAGTAATCAGCCAGACAGGGAGGGAAAAAGAAAGGAAAATTAAAATTAAAGACAGCCATTTTGAACCGCGAAGAAAAGCATTATCTTCAACATTTCTCACGTCATCCTGAGCGCAGCGAAGGATCCCCCCGGCACTTGTGTCATCAAGAGATTCTTCGGTCGAAGTTTCGACCTCAGAATGACGACGGGTTAATACCAAATAAGCTAACAACCCAAAGGCGCCCATAACGTTAGCATGAGGAAAAGTGGCCATCGGAGCAACCAATTCCCGGCCGAAAAGAAAAATCTTTTTTACTCCCCCACTACCAGAGGTAAATATCGGTTCACCCAAAAACTGCCAGCCGATAACTGTCGCCTGATTTAAAAACTGGCCAAGTGCCAGAATACTTGTCCAAACCACTGCTCCAGATAACCCAAGTAAAGCCGGTTTATGCAAATCTTTATTATTGTAGATTACCCAGGCGGTGCCCACGGCAAGAAGGAAACGGAGGAAGTTGACGGCGGAGATTAAGGGGATGGGAGACAGAATTACTGAAATTAGGACTAGAAGTCCTGAAATTACAGCAGTGAAATTAACCCCGCTTACGCGGGGTGATATTAGATATTTTAATTTCAGCGGAGCGAATTTCCAATTTCGCGTCAGCAATATCTGAGTGGTAAGAATTACCGCGATTAAATCTTGAAGCCAGACGTCCGGCATTAGGTAGTCAACCAAAACTCCATTAACCAAACTATTTGGAACAATCCAGTGTTTTGCCCACCCAGCGGGCAGTAGTAAAAAAAATAAAAATACTAAAACCTGACTAAATCGCATAACTTATTTTACTGCAATTTGTGAATCTGAAGAACCATTTGACAAATCTTCCCAATTAAAGGTTATACTGCTTGGTTTAAAAGCAGAAATATTCTTGGAAGCAGACAAAATTTCAATCCCAACTGGCTTTCCGTTTTTATCAACATCAACCATTATTTCGTCGGTAATTTTTCTGGTTTGTTGAGCTTTTCCTTTTTTCAAATAAATATAGGCAGCATCAACTTTTGGGTCATAACTTATTTTCACTTTATTTTGTCAACCAATACTGAGTAATAACGATAATTTCTTCACCTTTAATTTTAGTTACTACTTCTAAAATTCTACCATCAAACTCTTTTTGCCGCAACTTGCGTCCGCGGAAACTTTTTTCTATTTTATCTGGCTCCTCAACTGTCTTAACGACAAGTTTTTTATCTACACTTCTTTGTTCCATCCGCTGTTTAGCATGCTCTGAAAAAATTATCATATTTTAATCATACACTATTAAAACCGGCTGACTTTCATTTTATAACTTTCTCGGAAACCAAAGATGTTTTTTAAATATTTGGTCACTAATCCGACAGCAATCAAAATTAAACTTGTCCGGCCCAACGGAGTAAGATAAAAAAAGTCAGTAAACAGACCAATGCCAAATAACTGCCACCAGGGTTCTTTTAACTTCCAGCTGATTACAGCCGCCCAAATAATTGTTAAGCCTAAGCTTAAAAAAAGGCTTTGGAAAATAACTAGAGCAAGACCTATAACTAAGTAAATTACTTTAATCCAGTCAGTCATAAGTAATTATACAATGAAGTTAAATTGCTATATTGCTAAATTGTTATACTGTCAAAATATCAGCGAACAAAGTGAGCGAATATCCAATATCAGCCCCGTATTCCGGGGCAAATATCTATCGAACTCATTTAGCATTCAAAATCTAAAGTGAGATTAGTGTAATGCCTTATCTCTTCTGCCTTTAAATCTGTATTTAGGTCAATACAAATTGCGTCGATGCGGAGGTTTTCATATTTCGGCTGTTCTTTAACCAAATAGACTTCAGCCATTTTTTTAACTTTGGAAATTTTTTTCTGGTCAATTCCCCACTCCGGCCGGCCTCGACGCAAGGCGGGCCGGCCGAACCCCAACCGAGCCTTGACCTCGACAAAAACCAAAACCCCTTTTTTTTTGGCAATCAAATCAATCTCCCCAAACCGGGTACTGAAATTGCGTTCAATAATCCGGCAGCCTTGCTTTCGAAGATATTTTGCCGCCAGTTTTTCCCCAATCTCACCCACCCGTTTTTTCTTCATAAACAAATTCTACCAGGAAATTAACTACCCTTTCACCCGGTATTGTAAAGCTTCGGCAATATGTTGGGAAGTGATACTTTCTTCTCCTCCAAGGTCGGCGATGGTGCGGGCGATTTTAATCAGCCGGAAATAAGCGCGGGCGGAGAGCTGAAATTGGTCAATCGCCTGCTTTAATAACCGGTCGCTTTCTTTATCCAACCGGCAAAACTCTCTAAGCTGTTTGTTGTTCATCTCAGAGTTAGTATGAATCGGCAAATCTTTAAACCTCTGAAATTGAATTTCCCGGGCAGCACTAACTCTTTTTCTGATATCAATTGATTTTTCCAGCATTTTTTGCGCTTTTTTATCAACGGTCAATTTCTTCACTTTGACCGGTGGGATTTGTAAATGCAAATCAATCCGGTCCATCAGCGGCCCGGACAACTTTTTTCTATATCTAAAAATTGCTCCGGCAGTGCAAGTACACTCCCGCTCCGGATGAGTGGAATAACCACACGGACAGGGATTAGCGGCAGCAACTAAAATAAACTGGCTCGGATAATCTGCCCGGCCGGCGGCTCTGGAAATAGTAATTCTGCCGTCTTCCAACGGCTGTCGCAAAGCCTCCAAAGTTGACCGGCCAAACTCCGGTATTTCATCCAAAAACAAAACCCCCCGGTGAGCAAGCGAAATTTCACCCGGCATTGGAGTGCTCCCCCCGCCGATTAAACCAACTTTAGAAACATTGTGGTGAGGCGCCCGAAACGGCCGGGTTTGAATTAATGAGCCTCCCGGCGGAATATGGCCGGAAACTGAATAAATTTTGGTAACTTCCAAAGCTTCTTGCCTATTTAACTGCGGTAAAATTCCCGGTAAAGCCTGGGCAAGCATTGTTTTTCCTGCTCCCGGTGGACCGACTAAAAATATGTTGTGACCGCCGGCGGCGGCAATTTCCATTGCCCGTTTTGCCTGCTCCTGACCTAAAATATCGGCAAAATCAAACTGACTGTCATCAACTTCCGCCAACGACTGTTCACTCTCCGGCTGAGGCTGAATAATACCCATTTCCATCTGACCGGTTAAATGAACATATAAATCTTTTAAATTTTCTACTGGATAAACTTCAATTTCTTTAACAACAGCCGCCTCGTTGGCAGAATCAGCTGGAACAAATATTTTTTTAAATTCATTTTCCGCCGCCCAAAGCGCCGCTAAAAAAGCTCCTTTCGTATGACGCAAATCGCCGTTTAATGAAAGTTCGCCGTAAAAAAGGCTTTTTTCGGGAATCTGACAGCCGGTTATCAAAGACATTATGCCAACCGCGATCGGCAAATCATAACAAGAACCCTCTTTGGGAATATCGGCCGGAGCCAAATTAATCGTCACCCGCTTTTGAGGAAATTCAATATCCGAGTTGCCCAAAGCTGTTTTCACCCGTTCTCTGGCTTCTTTAACTGCTTTGTTTGGCAAACCAACAATGCTGAAGGCCGGAAAGCTCCGGGTGTCAATGTTGACTTCAACTGTCACCCCGACAGTATCTAACCCAAAACTGGCAATTGATTGTATTTCAGTTAACACCTGATTAATTTACAAATTTTCAATTTTCAATTTAACAATAAATGATAACAATTAAATAATTTTCAATGCCTAATTTTTAACGCTTTTTTCCCCGGCAAGATGCCAAGATTTTGGAAAAAATTAGTAATAATTCCTGATTCTCTTTCTGTAATATTTTTATTTTGTTATTAATTTCTGGATTACTATTACGTAATAATCTTAACCAATGTCCAGTCTCTTTAATTTCCTTCTTACAAATAGATATTTTATGAATAAAATCCCGTTTGCTTTCTGCCTCATTAGCCTCACAATAATTCGCTCCAATGGAACCACCTGAACCAACCAGTTGACTAATAATTCTTTTATTAATTGAAGTTATCTTTATACTCTTTACTAACTTAATTATTTCTTCTGCAAATTTAGCAGTCCGTTCTTCTAGATCGTATTCTTTATTTTTTAATTTAGTCATTTAATAGTTCATTCGTAAATTCGAAAATTGAAAATTGTTAAATTAAGTAATATTCTCCTCTGGAATTTTGGCCCACCAAACCTTTTAAAGACAGCATTGATAACGACTGGCCAATTTCGCCGGCTGGTTTTTCTAATTCCCGTGAAAGCTTATCAGCCGTCATGTTTTCTTTTTCCAAATTAGCAATCAATTCCTTTTCTGCCAACGACAAGTCCCCATAAGTTTGACCTTCATCTTTATTTATTTCTTCGGTATTTATATTAAACACTGACAATATATCTTCGGGACTGCTAACTAAATCCGCGCCTTTTTTAATTAGTGCGGATGTCCCTTCAGTAACTGATGATGTAACCGGACCGGGAACCGCCAAAACTTTACGCCCCTGGTCAAAAGCAAAATCAGCAGTAATCAAAGAACCGCTTTTTTTTGGCGCTTCAACAACCAACACCGCCTGTGAAAGTCCGGAAATAATTCGATTGCGTTTAACAAATGTCCATCGGAAAGCCGGGTGGTCATCGGGAAGCTCGGAAACCATTAGTCCCCCGCTCTCTATTATTCTCTCTTTTAACTCTGCATGACGTTTAGGACGGATAATGTCAATTCCGCACCCTAAAACAGCAATTGTTTTCCCACCAACTTCTAAACATGCCCGGTGGGCGGCGGCGTCTATTCCATACATAAATCCGGAAACAATAGTTACTCCAGCTTGGGCAATCGGCCGAACAAACTTGTCGGCAACCTCTTTTCCGTAATCAGTCATTGACCGGGTGCCAACTACACCTAAACATTGGTCAAAGATAGACAAATCTAATTCACCTTGATAAAAGAGCTTCTCCGGCGGTTTTTTTATATCAGCAAGACGTTGGGGGTAACCTTTTTGACCAAGTTTAAAAAATTTACCAGCCATTAATAAAATAATAGCACAACCTTTAATCAAGGAGCTCAAATTACGGCTCCTGGTTCGTAAACACTATTGTAAACACTTGAGGTCACTCACCCTGAACTCCAACAATATATATGCTATAGTGTTAATAGTTATGTCAAAAATTGCTTTTTTTGAAGTCCACCAGCGGGAAAAAGATTTGATTGCCAAAGCGGCTGAAAAACTTAAAGCTGATGTTTACAAAGAAGAAGTTGAAGAAATAATTGATCAGGCTAAAAAATATGAAATCATTTCTCCGTTTGTTTACTCCGACTTGTCTAAAAAAACACTCAAACAACTGCCAAAGTTAAAAATGATTGCTACCCGGTCAACCGGGACCGACCATATTGACAAAGTTTACTGCCGGGACAATGAAATAAAAGTAGCTAATGTTCCCAACTACGGTCAAAACACCGTGGCTGAACACACTTTTGGTCTAATTTTATCTCTTTCCCGCCGTATTCCGGAATGCTTGACACGTGTCCGTCAAGGCGGATTTTCACCTATTGGCTTAACCGGATTTGATTTAAAAGATAAAACTATCGGCGTTATTGGTGTGGGAACTATCGGCCAATATATAGTCAAAATTGCTAATGGATTTGGGATGAAAGTTCTCGGTGTGGCCAGAACACCAGATAAAAAATTAGCTGAAAAACTAAATTTTGAATATGTTGACTACAAAGAAGCTCTGAAAAAATCGGACATTGTCACTTTTCATCTCCCGCTGACTAAACAAACTTTTCACATGCTCGATCGGGAAAAGATTCAACTGATGAAGGACGGAGCAATTTTAATCAACACCAGCCGCGGACAGGTTATTGAGTCGGAAGCAATTCTTTGGGCAATAGAAGAAGGTAAATTAGCAGGAGCAGGGTTGGATGTGCTAGAGGAAGAAGAATATCTTGATAATTCCAAAAAACTGTTCCAACCGTATCAAACAAAAGATGACTTAAAAGAACTTATTGCCGCTCATCTGCTAAGAGAAAAAACCAACGTAATTATTACTCCTCATAATGCTTTTAATACCAAAGAGGCTTTGGGAAGAATTGTCAAAACAACGGTGGAGAATATACGGAATTTTGTTAAAAATTCCTAATTGTCATAGCTTGCGGCATATAACAGTATAGCAATTTATATTTAGGCTTCCGGGTCAATTCCCAAAAAACGAAGAACTACTTCTCGACGGTAGCGGCGGTCGCCGCGTTCATTAATCCGAATTGCCGGTAGTTTACCTTTTTTACCCCAACGTTTTAGAGTAATCACTGATACCCGCAAAATTTTAGCGACTTCTTTAGGTGTAAGCAAAGCCGGTAAATTTTCCAAATCCATCTGCTCTATTGGTTTTTTCTTTTTATTTTTATCACTCATATCTACTTATACTATAACAAACTTATTCATAAAAAGCAAAAAGAGATTGCTCGCTCGAGTACTCGCTTATTGTTCAATTGTCCAATTGTTAAAAACAACAATGCCCCGGAGGGGTCGTCCGTTAGGACGATAGCAATGTAACAATGCAGCAATGATATTTATTTTGTACTCTCAATCCGCTTCCAATTACCTGCGTATGGTTTTTTTAAAACTTTTCGTTGCCAAAAAACAACCAGCCAAACATAAACTCTGACTACTATTAATAATAGTATCCAAAAATATTCTTTTAGATTTTTAGGATAAGTTAAAGCTAAACGTAATCCTTTGGCTTCCTGGAAAAAACCGCGCATTGATTGTAAGGAACGCAGACCTGCTTCGCAGCAAGCCGAGTCTGCGTTCCCTACAGATGATAATTGCACATATCCGCTGGTTGTCCGTTTTTTCTGGGTAATCCAATCGGACAAATTAGTCGGGAACTTGACCCGCACTTTTGCTTCCGGAGCGTAACCAATTTTATAACCTTGTTTCCAAACTTTTCTTGACAACCAGGCATCATCAACCAAAATATTTTTGGGCATAGAAGAAACTAATTCTTTTTTAACCGCCAAAAGATAACCGCTGGCGTCTAAATATTGGTCATTTTGAGATCGCCGGCGTCTTTGTTGATCAGCGGCAGTAGTTAAAAAATGCGCCCAAAAACCAAAAAGATTATCTCGCTTATTAACCGGCACCGGCCGACCGGTAACCAAACCCAATTCCCTGTCATTCCGAGCGACAGTCCCGACCTGGTGTCGTGGACGAGTCGAGGAATCCCTTTTGGAAAAAGAGAGATCCCCGCCCGAAACGCTTGCGCGTATGCGCTGCGGGCGCGGTCTCCGCTTCGGTCGAGATGACAAACAGAAGCTGCTAGTTAATTTTTTCAATGCACCCTTACCCAACGCTACATCCCCATCCGTTAAAATTAAAATGTTTCCTTTTGCCTTGCTAAAGGCTAAGTTTAAAGCTGACGGTTTACCTTCGCCTCTATCTTTCAGCCAAGTAACCACCTGAAGCCTATCCTGACTTATAGCCGATTCTTTGGTTCTTTTGTCAGGACAAACCAACAAAATTTCAAAATCTTGGCTGATTTGGGGCATTTGGGCTTCAATTTGGCCAACCAGCCGGCCAACTGTTTTTGGTTCGTCTTTGGCAGTAATTATGACCGAATAATCCATTTTTCAGCAATTTTCAGTTAGGACTGCTAAACTTGGTAATTTATACTTTTTATCCATCTTTCTTGTTAAAAAAAGTTGTTTGTAAACTACAACCATTTCTCTAAAAAACTGAAACCAATTATCTTTTGTTTGCTGTTTAACAAACAATTTTTAATAATCATCTTTTTTTTAAACATTTTTATAAAAATTTTTCTCCGAAAAAATTAACTAACCCTATATTATCAAAAAATATTAATTTTTTCTAAAAAACTATAAGATTAACTTAGCAATTTTTAATTTTTAATTTTTAATTTTGTAAACTTAATCTATAAGACACTATCGAATTAATTGATTAATTGCTAATCGCACACTTTGTACTAATTTTTTTATCACTTTTCTAAATCTAGATTAGGCCAAATACTAGATTCTATTACAAATTTTGTTTTTTTAATTTAATTTATATTATATATCTGAAATTTTAAACTTTTTAGTTTAAGCTTCTGTCTAAATTTGCCCAATAAACTAATTTTATCAGCTTCATTTTTTCCTGATTGCCTGTTTATATAGGTCTAAATTTTCCAAAGCCAAAGCTGTTCCCTTTACCACAGAAAGCATTGGTTCATCTACCCGATGCACGGCAACGTTCAACTCTCCAGACAAATAATCATCAATTCCATTTAATAAAGATGTGCCGCCGGAAAGAACTATCCCTTTATCAACAATATCAGAAACCAATTCCGGTGGTGTTTCCTCTAAAACCCCGCGAATAGCAGTGAGTATTTGTTCCAATGTTTGCTGTACAGCCTGATTTACTTCCATATTAGAAACGGTTACCGTTTTTGGCAAACCATAAACAGAGTCGCGGCCTTTAATTTTTATCGTTTTTTCTTTTTTAGGTTCCACGGCTGACCCCAATTCTATTTTTATCGCCTCGGCGGTTTGTTCGCCAATAAGAAGATTATGCTTTTTTCTTAAAAAATTAGCGATGGCGTCGTCAATTTTATTTCCGGCTACCCGAACACTTTTGTGAGTTACTACTCCCCCTAAAGAAATTACCGCTGCTTCTGTTGAACCACCGCCCATATCAACAATCATATTTCCTGAAGCTTCGGCAACCGGGATTTTAGCCCCAATTGCTGCCGCTAAAGGCTCATCTATCAAATGAACGACTCTCGCTCCGGCAGATTTAGTTGCCTCAATAACTGCTCTTTGCTCTACCTGGGTTACGCCGGCCGGAACACAAATCATAACCTCTGGTTTAATAAAAAACAACTTACCGCAAGTTTCCTGGATAAAATAACGAAGAAGCGACTGAGTAATTTCATAGTCAGCAATAACCCCATCCTGCATTGGACGGCAGGCACTGATAAATTCCGGTGTCCGGCCAAGCATTTTTTTGGCCTGATGGCCAACCGCTAAAACCCGCTGGTCTTCTACTGAAACAGCAACCACTGTTGGTTCATTTAAAACTATTCCTTTACCAACTTCCCAAACCAAAGAATTTGCTGTTCCTAAATCAATACCTAGTTTTTTATATATTGCCATAAAATTTCATTGTTCAATTGCCCAATTGCTCAATTGGTCGATTGATATTTTAGCAATGTAACAATCTAACAATTTGTTAAGTTTTAAATTTTGGTTTAATCCAAAATTGATCTTTTTAGTAATACTTTGTCGTACTTGTTAAGCATTATGATAGACATTAAAAAATTATACCACAACAAAGCATTTAACATTTAATTATTTGGTGTTAGGAAAATTTCTACTTTTAAATTAAAAAATGTAAAATATAAAATGAATAAATATAAACTTAGTTACCATCTAGTTATTGCCAATCTAAATTAGGCTTGGTATTATAAAAGACAATGGACAGAAAACGAGCTTGGAAAACAATATTAATTCTTTCTACTATATTAATAGTAGTCGGGGCCCTTAGCTATTTAACAACTTTGTTTATCCGAGGCTACCGGCCAAACCTGCAAAAACCCGGTTTAGGGTTTGTTCCTACCGGACTTTTAGTAGCTAACTCTGACCCAAAAGGAGCTTCTGTTTATATTGACGGAAAATTAGCCACAGCAACTGACGACACTTTAAACCTGCCTCCGGAAAAATACCAGGTAAAAATTGAAAAGGACGGCTATCTGACTTGGCAGAAAGACTTAATTATAAAAAAAGAAGTTGTCACACAAACCAATGCTACTTTATTTAAATCAACCCCTGACTTAACCCCACTAAGCAATACCGGAGCAATTAATCCAACCATGTCTCCGGATGGCACAAAAATAGTTTACAGTGTTGATCAAGCGTCAAAAGATAATAGAAACGGCATTTGGCTTTTGGATCTGGCAACTAATATGCCTTTAAACCGAGCCAATACTAAACAGTTAACCAACCCGATCCCCAATTTGGATTGGGAACAAACTGAATTTAAATGGAGTCCTGATAACAAAAGTATTCTTCTTATTGAGCACCAGCCTTCCTCCAACGATGAAACAAGTATAAACCGGGCATTTTCAATTGATGCAACCAAATTTACTTCTTCTGATGACTTGACTGATGTCAGCTTTCGTTTAACAATTATTGAAGAAGAATGGACTCAGGAAAAAGAAATGGACCAGGAAATTAATTTGGCTAAACTACCTGAGGAAATGATAAAAATAGCGACCAGTTCTGCTGAACAGCTAGAATTTTCACCCGATGATGAAAAACTTCTTTATTTAGCAACCGATTCCGCCAAAATTGAGGAAGAACTTATTCCCCACCCGCCGGCACGTTCTAGTCAACCTGAAGAACGAGAAATTAAACCTGGAAATTACTATATTTACAACCTGAAAGAAGACACAAATTTTTCAATTGGACCTAAAGAAGAATTTGCTCAACTCAACTGGTTAACCGAAAATCATCTTGTTTTTGTTGATGAAGAAAATCAGGAAGCAAAAGTTGTTGAGTCTGACTCAACAAACCGGCAAACAATTTACTCTGGCCCATTTGTAAATGGTTATGTTTTCCCATCTCCATCAGGAAAAAGCTTAATCACATTAACCTCGCTTCACCCAAACTCTCCTGGTAATTTATACGAAATAAAAGTAAGATAAGTGTACAGTTGGATACCCGACGAAAGCCCGAAGGGCATTCAGACGGGCCCGCCTAAATGCAGAGCTTTTGGCAGGGAGCGCCTACATTTGGTAGAATATTGAAGGCAAAGCCATATTTCGTCCTCGTAGCTCAGTTGGATAGAGCGCCTGCCTTCTAAGCAGGAGGTCGAGGGTTCGAA